>PLHP01000232.1 GCA_003138955.1 Acidobacteriaceae bacterium
CCCTGCCGGGCGCACCAAGAAAACTGACCGCCCGGGCGCGGTCAGGATGCTTGGTGAACGCAAACGTGCAATTCTTCCAAAGGCGGCCGTTCCCGTCCCGCATGATTATTTCGAGGATCTCGGTGTCGTTATCGCTCCATATACCCTTGTGCGACCAATTGAAGCAAAACTCCAAGCGCTCGTCTTCGCTCATCGTTGGCCAACGCTGGCGAAGTGCTGTCGAGCTAACTGTAAAATTCTCATCACAGAACTTTGAAAGCTTGTAACCAGACCTCGACCCGATTTTGTAAATGTACGTCCATTGAGTTTCCTTCTCCACCTCAGGCTCTTGACCAGTGTGCCGTTGGCTCAAAATCTCGCGAAGTTTGGGACTCAGGGTGCTCATAGGGCGCAATGAGCTTTCCATCGCTGTTTGGTGGGCCCGCCTGGATTCGAACCAGGAACCAACAGATTATGAGTCTGCTGCTCTAACCGTTGAGCTACGGGCCCCGGCCTTCCATATCTTACACATGGAGCGACGGGCGTCCGCGCCCGTCCTAGTGTGTGATCGGTGGCACGGACGGCGCAGCCGGAGCAGCTTCCACTGCTGCACTGGTGTTCACCAGATCTTTCAATTCCTTGCTGGGCTTGAAGAATGGGATCTTCTTTGCCGGAACTTCCACCCGGTCGCCCGTTTTCGGGTTCCGGCCCACGCGCGGCTTGCGCTGGCGCGTGCGGAAGCTGCCAAACCCTCGTATTTCGATTTTGTCGCCCACCCGCAGCGACCGCACCACGCTGTCAAAGATCGTATCCACAATCACTTCGCTGTCTTTGCGAGTTAATTCCGCCAGCCGGGAAACTTCTTCGATCAGGTCAGCCTTTGTCATATGCCTCTATGCTCCCTTGGGGGGCCGGCTTCCTTGAACGGTTCCGTGCCCGAGGGCTCTGCCGCCCCCGGCGCTGCACTGCGCCCGCCTATAACCTTCTCAAATTTAAGGGGTTCTGTGCAAGTGGAGAAGCGGACACCTGGAATAAAGTTCTCAGTTCTCAGTTCTCGGTTCTCGGTTCTCAGAAAAACCCAAACTCGGCGGCTCTGCAGGTCTTACTGAGAACCGAGAACTGGGAACTGAGAACTTGCTATTTCCAAAGATAGTAAAACCCGACCTGCTGCTCCAATAGCTTCTCCCGCGTGGGCAAATAATCGGAAACATCGCCAAACAGCAGATCCAGCCCCGACCGCCTCTCTTTGGGAAGCCTGACCAGCGTTGGTTCGCCGGAGATATTCACCGCCCGCGCCGTATCTTTCACCGCCCCTTCGAAATCTGCAATCTGGTCGACCAGTTTCAGCGAAGCCGCCTGCTCGCCGGTCCAGACTTTTCCATCCGCAATGGCGCGGATATCTTCTTCCTTCGCATGCCTCCCCTCGGCCACTGCCTGAATGAACTGCGTATGCATGTTGTCAATCAAGCCCTGCATATACGCGCGTTCCGCGGGCGTCATTTCGCGCGTCGGACTGCCCGTGTCCTTGAATTCCCCTGCCTTCATCGTGATCGGGTTCAGTTTGGCCCAGCGCAGAAGATCTCCGTAGTTCACCCACTGAGCAATCACTCCGATCGAACCCACGATGCTGCCCTTGTCCGCATAAATTCTGTTGGTCGCCGACGCCACGTAATACGCGCCGCTCGCGCCCAACGTCTCAATCGAAGCCACAATGCGTTTTTTCTTTTCGTCGCGGATCCGCTTCACTTCGCGGTAGATCTCCTCCGATGCGGCCACGCCGCCGCCGGGAGAATTCACATGAATGATGATGGCCTTGATGGAATCGTCATCAGCAAACTTCTTGAGCTGGGGAACGATCTGCTTGGGAGACAAAATTATGCCATCGAGTTCGACGACGCCAATCTTGGGCCCGAATCCGGAAAACGCTTCTTCATCCTGCCCTCCAAAACTGAGGTAGACGAGCGTAAACACTCCGGCCACGAACAGCGCAAACAGCCCGCCGCCCACCAGCAACCACACCCAAATCCGCGAACGCCCTTCAGCCATAATCAGACGAGTGTAGCACCGGAGGTCAGAGGTAAGAGGTCAGATTGCAGAGTGTTAACCTATTCCCGCTCGGAACTAGAGAACAGAGAACTGGGTTTTTCCACTTCTGCAATGAGTTCTGCAATTCCAGTTTCACCTCTGCAATCTGACCTCTTACCTCTGACCTCATACACCCTGTCGAATCTCTGCGTTTGAAGATTTTCTCTGCGCCCTCCGCGCTAAAGAGCCTTTTTCGCTAGAATTCAAGCTGCAGGTTTTCAGGGATTAACCACGATGAGATTCTTGCGTACTTTTATCTTCGCAATTCTTCTAGCGTCCGCCTTCTTCTACTTCACCACCTACCGCGACGGACGGCTCCATCCCGCCAACTGGATAAGCCATCCGCAGCACGTCGAAATCACCGAAGCCGCCGGCAGCGAAGCGCTCGACGCCGAAGAGCAGAACAACATCGCCGTCTACCGCAAAAACATCGGAGCCGTCGTCAACATCACCTCGCGAGTCATGACCTTCGACTTCTTCTACGGTCTGGTGCCGCAGGAAGGCCAGGGCTCCGGTTTCGTCATCGACAAAGAAGGACACATCCTAACCAACTATCACGTCATCGCCGAAGCACGCCAGGTCGAAGTCACGCTCCACAACCGCAAAAAATATAAGGCCACTATCGTAGGCACCGACAAGTCTCACGACTTGGCCATCGTCCAGATCAAAGCTCCCGACCTGCAGCCGATGACCCTCGGCGATTCCTCCAATCTGCAAGTCGGCCAGAAGGTCTATGCCATCGGCAATCCCTTCGGCCTCGCCGGAACCCTGACGCTCGGCATCGTCAGTTCCATCCGACAAGTGCAGGAGCCCGACGGCCTGGTCATCGACGAAGCCATCCAGACCGACGCCGCNNCCATCAACCCCGGCAACTCCGGCGGCCCGCTGCTCAACTGGCACGGCCAGGTTATCGGCATCAACACCATGATCGCCTCCAGCGTCGGACAAAGCGCCGGCATCGGCTTCGCCATCCCCATCAACACCGCCAAAGCCGTGGTCAACGACCTGGTTACACTCGGACGCGTGCGCCGTCCCGCGCTCGGTGTTCGCACCATCCCCATCGATCCGGAAATTGCTGAAGAACTGGGCCTCGCCGCCAACTACGGACTCCTCATCGTGCAAGCCGTTCCCGGAGGCTCCGCCGACCGCGCCGGATTGCAAGGCGGCTCGGAGCGAGCCTACCTCGGCAACATTCCCATCATGATCGGTGGCGACTTGATCGTCGCCATAGACGGAGAAAAAATCGAAAGCCAGCAAACCCTAGCCCAGATCATGAACAAACACCGAGCCGGCGACACCGTCAAGGTAACCATCTTCCGAGGCAAGAAACAGGTGGAAGTAACAGTGGTGCTGGGCGAAGCGAGGGATCAGGTGTAGTTTGTGTGGCGCCGGCGTCCTCGCCCGCGCGCATTTGCTTGTTTTCGATGGGAGCATCCCCCGCGCTATCATCTCCCCATGCCCGACGCCGAATGGATCCGCAAACTCTGTCTCTCCTTCCCCGACGCGACCGAAAACATCCAGTGGGACGAAGACCTCTGCTTCAAGGTGCGAGGCAAACTCTTCACTATCGTCGACCTCTCTCAAGGCAACCTCGCGCCCGTTTGCCTCAAATGCACTCCGGAAAAATTCGACGAACTCCTCGAAGTTGAAGGCATCTCCCAGGCCCCCTACGTCGGCCGCTACAAATGGATACTTCTGGCAAACTCCAACATCCTGCCCTCCGCGGAACTCGAAGCTCTGATTCGCCAGTCCTACGATCTGGTCGTAGCCAAAGCGCCAAAGAAAAAGGCCGCGTCCAAGAAGGCGTCACCCAAACGCCGCAAAAAGTAAGCGGGTTTCCCCTGTGCGACCCTGTGCCCCTGTGGTAAAGCTCTTCTCGGCGTCCTCCGCGTCTCGGCGGTGAGCTGGCGGTGAACCCGTTTGACTCCCCGCAATCCCCTGGACTAGCCTCGTAGGTTCGCTGCCCAATCCATGCGCATTCAACGTAGTTTCTTGATCCTCTGCACTCTGTGCGCTCTACTAGCCTCGATCGCAGCGGCCGCGCCTCTGCGCCCTACGCACGCCCGGCACGCCATCGTCACCAGCGTCCACGAACTCGCCTCGCGCGCCGGCGTCGAGATGCTGCGCGCCGGCGGCAACGCTATCGATGCCGCCGTCGCCACCGGCTTCGCGCTCGCCGTCGTCCATCCCCAAGCCGGAAATCTCGGCGGAGGCGGCTTCCTTCTTCTCCGCAACGCCACCGGGGAAACTCACTTCATCGACTTCCGCGAAAAAGCGCCCGCCGCTGCCACCGCAAACATGTATCTCGACGCCCAGGGCAACGTCATCCCGGAGTCCAGCAAAGATTCCAGCGTCGTCGGATACAAATCCATTGGCGTCCCCGGCACCGTCGCAGGCCTCGTCTACGCGGAAAAACAATACGGCAAGCTATCGCTAGAAAAAGTGATGGCTCCCGCCATCAAGCTCGCCCGCGATGGCTTTCCCGTCGCCTACGAGGACGCGCAAGATCTGAAAGACGATGACTACCTCGCCCAGTTTCCGGCATCCAAACGCATTTTTCTGCGCGACGGAAACTACTACCAGCCCGGCGAACTATTCAAGCAGCCCGAACTCGCCCGCACCCTGGAACGCCTTGCCAAGGATCCCGACACGTTCTATCACGGCGCCATGGCCCGTGAACTGGCCGCGGCCATCCACAAAGGCGGAGGCCTGGTCACCGCCGCCGACCTCGCTGCTTACGAAGTCAAGGAACGCGAGCCCATTCGCGGCTCCTATCGCGGCTACGACATCATCAGCGCTCCGCCGCCATCTTCCGGCGGAGTAGCACTCGTCGAAATCCTCAATATCCTCGAGGGCTTCGACCTCGCGAAGCTCGGCAACCGCTCCGCCGACGCCATCCACCTCGAAGCTGAAGCCTTCCGTCGCGCCTTCTATGATCGCGCCGATTTCATGGGCGATCCCGATTTCACCAAAGTCCCCGTCGCGCAGCTCATCGACAAAAAGTACGCCGCCGCTTGGCGCGACTCTATCGACCCCAACCGCGCCAGCGTGAGCACAAATCTGAAACGCCCGTCGTTCAGTGAACTGGAGCGCGTAGCCCAGTCGCGCCCCACGGCCCTAGCCATTCGCGAACCGGAGAACACCACCCACTATTCCGTAGTCGATGCCGAAGGCAACGCCGTTTCCGTAACCACCACGCTCAATGACGCCTTCGGTTCCCGCGTCACCGCCGAAGGTCTGGGCTTCCTGCTCAACGATGAAATGGACGACTTCGCCGCCAAACAAGGCGTCCCCAACATCTACGGACTCATCCAGGGCCCAGCCAACGCCATCGGGCCTAGCAAGCGCCCGCTCTCCGCCATGTCCCCGACGATCGTGCTCAAAGACGGCAAGCTCTTCCTCGTTCTCGGCTCGCCCGGCGGCCCCACCATCATCACCACCGTCGCCAACATCCTCATCGGCGTCGTGGATTTCTCGCTCGATATCGAGGAAGCGGTCGACGCGCCCAGGTTTCATCATCAGTGGCTCCCCGATCAGATTCTCGTCGAAGACCGCCTCTCTCCCGATACAATGAATCTTCTGCGTTCCAAAGGACACAAGCTGAACGTCGAGCATTTTTGGGGAGATGGCGAGTGCATAATGATTGACCCCAAAACCGGCGAGCGCCTCGGCGCCAGCGACGGACGCAACAACGGGAAGGCGGTGGGTTACTGATGCTGAGGGCTGTATCGACGTACGTCTATGTAAAGGAACGGCTCCATCCGGGCTTGCTTGACGAGCTGGTCAAAGCGGGAGCCCAGTCGATCGAAATCTTCGCTGCCCGCCAGCACTTCGATTACGCCAATCGCAAGCAACATGTCCGCGAAATTGCCGACTGGTTCCGTTCCACCGGCGTTCCACTCAATTCCGTCCATGCGCCTTTGTACTCCGACTACGAGTGGGGACGCACCGGTTCGCCGCCCGTCAACATCGCCTCCACCGACCGCGCCGGCCGCATCGATGCCATGGACGAAATCAAACGCTCCCTCGAAATTGCCGAGCACATCCCGTTCCGCTTTCTCATCCAGCACATCGGCAATCCCAACGAAGCCTTCGACGAAAAGAAATTCGAAGCCGCCATGACTTGCGTCGAGCACCTGCGTGCCTTCGCCAAGCCGCTCGGCGTAAGAGTGCTCGTGGAAAATATTCCCAACGAACTTTCCACGCCNNGACCGCCTCGTCGAGTTCATCAAAACCATGCATTTCGACGACATCGGCGTCTGCTTCGATTGCGGTCACGCCCACATGATGAATGGCATCCCCGAAGCCTTCGCCACACTGAAGAACCACATCTGCTCGACCCACGTGCACGACAACAACAAGGACAAAGACTCGCACCTCTGGCCGGGCGACGGATCGATCGATTGGAAACAGACCATGGAATTGCTGCGCATCGCCCCGCAAAAGCCGCCCCTGTTGCTGGAAATCGACGGCGAAGCAAAGAAAAGCCCCGGCGACGAAGTAAGCGCAATCTTCCAAAAGCTGGAAGATTCGTAAAATCTGCCGCCGAGGAAACGGCGCCAACACTTGCTCCATTGGTTCGGCGATTTGCCGCTGCTCGCCATGGCCCAACTCTATCCATTCCTGATGTCGCCCGCCTTCGACCCCCGCCCGTGGGGCACGCTCGACCTTTCCGCGATCTATCCCAATCACAAATTCAACGAACGAATCGGCGAAGCCTGGCTTACTGGCGACAACTGCGTGGTTGCAAATGGTCCGCTGGCGAAACGTTCGCTGTCAGACCTGAGCAAACAATTCGGCTCCGAACTCGTGGGCACCGCCGCGCTCGACCCACAGCGCTTTCCGTTGCTTCTGAAGTTTCTGTTTCCCGAGGAAAAGCTCTCTGTCCAGGTGCACCCCGACGACGAAGCCGCGCAACGCTTCGGCGAGCCCTGGGGCAAAACCGAATGCTGGTACGTGGCCCATGCCAAGCCCGGATCGCAGATCGCCCTAGGCCTGAAGCCCGGCGTTACTGCGGCTCAATTCGAGCAAGCCATCCATGACAAGCGCGCGGAAGAGTTGCTCAACTGGATCAATGTTTATCAAGGCGAGATGATTTACGTGGCCGGTGGCACGGTGCATACGCTGGGACCCGGAGCCGTCATAGTGGAGACGCAGCAGCAGTCCGACACCACCTATCGTCTCTACGACTACGGACGCCCACGCCCGCTGCATTTAGAGCGCGGCCTGGACGCGGTCAAAGAGCGTACTGCCTCCGGCAAAGTGATCCGCCCTGCGCCCGTCGCCATCAACAGCGGCAAAAACCGGCGCTCTTCCATGATCGCTGCGCCTTACTTCGCGGTGGACTTGTTCGAATTGAAAGCGCCGCAGGAGTTCTCGACCATCGCGTCCGAGGAAGATGCGTCCAGCAAAACTTCCGTGCAGATCCTGGTCGCCGTAGAAGGCTGCGGAGTCGTAGAGGCGCAGGGCCGCGACCCGGTGACGCTGGCCAAGGGCGACGCGGTCGTGATTCCCGCAGCCCTGCAAGGTTTCACGGTGCGCCCGCAGTGGACGATCGAGTTCTTGAAAGCCAGCGTGCCGAGTGGATCCGTGCCTGAGCCAGCGACTCGGCGCTAACCGAAAACCTCTACCATTGGGGGCCCTGTGCCCCCTGTGGTGAAGCCTTTCGCCGCGCCCCGCGTAAATGTTAGGCTTGCAGCGACCGTGAAGACGAACCCGCACTTCTATCCAGTAATCCTCGCCGGCGGCCGAGGCACGCGTTTCTGGCCGCTGAGCCGCAAGCGCCGCGCCAAGCAATTGCTCGCGCTCGATGGCAAGCAGACCATGCTCCAGCAGACCGTAGCGCGCCTCGCACCCATGGCCGCGCCGAGCCGTTTCTGGATCATCACCAACGACGACCTGCGCCCCGCCATCCTGCGCCAGCTTCCAAAACTTCCTCCGCAGCAGATCATTGCCGAGCCCGCCGGCCGCAACACAGCTCCCGCGATTGGTTTAGCGGCATTTCTTTTGCTTCGTCACGACCCCGATGCAGTGCTCGGCCTGTTTCCCTCCGATCACGTCATCGCCGATCCTGCCGAGTATCGCGCGACCCTCAACCGGGGAATCGCGATCGCCACCGCGGGAGACAACATCGTTGTGCTCGGCATCCGCCCGACTCGCCCCGAAACCGGCTACGGATACATTGAGTCAGTGGTTCCCGATCATGACGGTCCCCTGCGCGTGCGCCGCTTCACCGAAAAGCCGGAGTTCGGCAAAGCCCGGCAGTTTCTCGAGGCGGGCAACTACTTCTGGAACAGCGGCATGTTTCTCTGGCGCGCCGACACGCTCGCCCACGCGCTGCGCGAGCATCTTCCCAACACCGCTCCGCTCCTCGAACAAATTGCCGCCGCCTACAGCACGCGCAAGTTCGCGGAAACTTTTCGCAAGCTCTACCCGAAGTGTGAAAACATCAGCATCGACTTTGCGGTGCTGGAGCCGCGCTCGGCCAGGGGAGAAGCCCAGTCGCGCATCTTCTGTCTGCCCTCCGACTTCGGATGGAACGACCTCGGCTCCTGGACCGCGCTACACGAGCACCACGCGGCGAAGGCGAAACCGGGCGACGGAAGCCTGGTCTCGGCGTCGGGCAGTTTTGCCCTGAATGCGAAGAATAATTACGTTCACGCTCCCGGAAAGTTTGTCGCTCTAGTCGGCGTGAGCAACCTGGTGATTGTCGAGACCGAAGACGCCCTGCTCGTCACCACCCTCGACCAGTCACAGGATGTAGGTAAAGTGGTGAAGCATCTGGACGCGAAGAAGCTGAAGAAGTTGGTGTGAAAAGCAGTCGTCAGTCGCTGGTCGTTAGTCGTTCGCAACGTTCTTTTGAATTGTCATCCCGAACGAAGTGAGGGATCTGCATTTGCGAACGACGAACAGCGTATAGCGAACGACCAACAGCGACGGCTAATGACTGTCCTTGCCGACGACCGACGACCAACGACTAACGACCGACGACCTCTATGACCCAAATCAAATTCGGTACCGACGGTTGGCGCGGCCTCATTGCCGACGACTTCACTTTCGACAACGTGCGCCGCGTGGCGGGCGCAATCGCCAGCTACGTCCTCAAGCACGAAGATCCCGCTCGCAGTGTCATTATCGGCTATGACACGCGCTTCCTTTCGGACCGTGTCGCTCGTACCGTCGCTCAAGTGATCGCCGACGCCGGCATCCCCGTGCTGCTGGCCAACGACTACGTGCCTACGCCCGCGGTTTCCTACACCGTCAAAAAGTTGGGCGCGGCGGGAGGCGTCATGGTCACTTCGAGCCACAACCCGTGGAACTGGAATGGCGTGAAGTTCAAAGCCAAGTTTGGAGGCTCGGCCACACCCGCGATCATGAAGTCCATCGAAGACGAACTAGCGGCCGGAGCGATGCCCAGCGGCCGCACGGCTAAAATCGAAGAAGTGGACCTGAAGCCTCCCTACGTCGAAGCCGTTTCGCAGTTCGCCGATCTCGATCTTATCTGCCGCGCGAATTTCAAATTTGCCATCGACTCCATGTACGGCTCCGGTCGCGGAGTTCTTCCGAAAATATTTGACGCGCACGGCATCCGCTACGTCGCGATCCGCCAGGAAGTCAACCCGCTATTCCCGGGCATCAATCCCGAACCGATCCTGCCCCACGTGGCGCTGCTGCAGGAAACCGTAGTGAAAGCAAAATGCCACGCCGGTCTGGCAACTGACGGCGATGCCGACCGCATCGGTGCTGTGGCAGAAGATGGCAGCTTCGTCGATTCGCACAAGTGCATGTGCGTTCTGCTGCACTGGTTGCTGGTGCGCAAGAAGTGGCCGGGCGATGTGGTGCGCGCCTTCAACACCACCGGCATGATGGACCGCATCGCCGCCAAATACGGACGCAAGCTCTACGAGTGCAACATCGGCTTCAAGTACATTGCCGATCTGATGATGGAGCATGAAATTCTGATTGGCGGAGAAGAATCCGGCGGCATCGGATACGGCCGCTTTCTTCCCGAACGCGATGGTATTCTCAACTCGCTGCTGCTGGCGAATGTTATGGCGGAAGAAAAGAAGCCGCTCGGCGAGTTGGTCGCCGACCTGCAGTGTGAATTCGGCGCGCACTACTTTGGCCGGCGCGACTTGCACGTTTCCGATGAGATGAAGAACGGCGCCATCCGCCGCGCCGCCGATCCGCAGACCACAAAGCTCGGCGCATATTCCATCTTGCGCAAGGAGAATCGCGACGGCGTGAAGTTTTTCCTCGACGCTCCCAAGCACGGCAACGGCGCCGACGCCTGGGCATTGTTTCGCGCCTCCGGTACCGAGAATATGCTGCGCTGCTATGTTGAAGCGGCCACGCCCGAACTGGTCGAAGAAATTCTTGAAACCGGCGAGAAATTCGTGCGGCAGGCTTGAGCTGAAAGCTGAGAGCTGACAGCTGAGAGCCAACGTTTCCCGGCACTTTCGCGTTCTGCCCAGCCGCGGAACACGATAGGATAGTGACAACACCTCAGAATGATCGACGCCAAAGAAACTACACCAGTTCTCGCCGATTCTCCGGAATCGCGCCGCTATAACCGCATCAAGCGCTGGTTGGGCGTCGCCGATTTCGCGATTGGCTTGGGACTGCTCATTGTGCTCCTGGCCACCGGCTGGACCGGGACGCTCCGCGATCTGGCGGAGCGTGGCGCTTCGCAGAATTACTCGTTCGCCGTTTTCCTTTACGTCCTGATGCTGCTCCTGATCAGCAAAGTGCTGAGAACTCCGCTCGAGTACTACGGTTTCCGGATCGAGCACCGCTATAACCTGTCCAACCAGAGACTCCGCTCCTGGCTCTGGGACGAATGCAAGAGCTTTCTGATCGGCTTGGTCATGGCCACGATCGTGGTCGAACTGCTCTACATGCTCATGCGCCAGACCTCGCAGCACTGGTGGGTGATCGCATGGGTCGTTTTCCTCGGACTCTTTGTGCTACTCGCGCAACTCGCGCCGGTTGTGCTCTTTCCGATTTTTTACAAGTTCGAGCCGCTGCAAAACGAAGAACTCAAGCGCCGCCTGATCGTTCTGAGCGAACGCGCCGGCACCCGCATTCGCGGCGTCTATAAGTGGCATCTCTCCGAGAAAAGCAAGAAGGCCAATGCCGCGCTGACCGGACTCGGCGC
>PLHP01000274.1:0-10212 GCA_003138955.1 Acidobacteriaceae bacterium
TGCACGACGCGGCGAATTTCCTCATCGCGCCCGATCACGGGATCGAGCTTACCGCGCCGCGCCTGCTCGTTCAGGTCGCGCGCATAGCGCTCGAGCGCCTGGTATTTTGCTTCCGGATTCTGGTCGGTGATGCGCTGCGATCCTCGAACTGCGGTGAGCGCCTTCAGGATCGCGTCGTGCGTCGCGCCGTGACGCACCAGCAGTTCCTTCGCCGGATCACGCTTCAGATCGGTCAGCGCCAGCAGCATGTGCTCAGTCGAGACGTATTCATCCTTGAAGGTGTCGGCTTCCTTGAAAGACTTCTCCAGAACCTGATTGATCGCCGACGACATGGCCGGCGGCTGCGCGCCGCCGCTGCCTGAGACTTTCGGCAGCTTCTCGATTTCTTTGTAGAGGTCGCTGAGCACAGCCTGCGGCCCGATGCCGATTTTTTCGAGCACCGGCGCAACAATGCCTTCGCGGTCCTCGACCAACGCAGCCAGCAGATGGAGCGGAACAAGTTCCGGATTGCCGTGCTCGGACGCGAGTTCGTTCGCTCGCTGGACGGCTTCCTGCGCTTTAACAGTGAATTTGTCCCAACGAATGGGCATGGCTTTCATTCCTTAGTACTGCCGTATCATTAATTAGGGAATTATATAGTTAACTCCCTTGCGGGAGAGAAAAGAGAAAACACATGAGTTGGAGCGTAAGTGCATCAGGTACACCTTCTGAGGTTCGCGGGCGGCTATCAGAACAGTTCAAAGGGCCGTTGGCTGAGAAACCCGCTGGCCTCTCTGACGATGGGGAACGTGAGACGGTTCAGCGAATTGCTGAGACGATCGAGCAGTGTCTTGGGACGTTTGGCCCTGAAAATAAGGTTTCGGTCAGCGCAAACGGTCACATGGGCTTTGCGGACTGGGACAAGAAGACGGGCGGCTATCAGACCGTGAACATTTCCATTACTCCGAAAGCGGCATGAGCCATAAAGACCTAACTGAGCGTGCTTCCCGGATGGCGATACCGTCGTCCGGGGATGACGCTGCCGACCAGAAGGCACTCTTGGACGCCGCGCTGCATCAGGCTCGGATGGATGAGAATATCTGCCCAAACGGTTGCGGCCCGATGGTCTGGGATGATCCGAACAATCGGCATTGTCCTGTGTGTAACTTTCATGGCTGGTGCAATGTTCCGTATTCCGGTGCAAAGCAAGCCTGAGAAACGAGTTAGGGAGTTATGTATATAGTTCCCATTAATTACTGCCCTGTCATTCTGAGCGAAGCGAAGAACCTATGCAATTGCCAGGCTCGCGCAGGATGACAGATCGCTTCGATTTTCAAATTACCAATTACGATTGCCAACTACAAATGAAACGGGAGGCGCCGTTTCACGCCTCCCGCTGAGTTTACATCTGCCAAGTTCGTCCGGGTGCCAACTGGCCACCGACCACTGGCCACTGCCTTACGCTGCTTTGCTGGCGCCCTTTGGCTCTTTGCCTTCGAGCGTCTTCTGACTGCCCAGCTTTTCA
This sequence comes from Acidobacteriaceae bacterium, assembly GCA_003138955.1. Lineage (GTDB taxonomy): Bacteria > Acidobacteriota > Terriglobia > Terriglobales > Acidobacteriaceae > Acidiflorens. The sequence continues at coordinate 1,505 of PLHP01000274.1, forward strand.
CTAGCAACGTTTACCTTGATCTGCTTCGGCTTGGCTTCTGCTTTCTTGGCCAGCTTGATCTTCAACACGCCCTTGTCGTAGTCGGCCTGAACGTTGTCATGGTTGACTGTGTTGGGGAGGGTGAAGGTTCTGGTGAAACTGCCATACTGCCGCTCCACGCGACGGTAGTTCTCTTCTTTTTCATCGGTCTCGAACTTGCGCTCGCCGTGCACGGTCAGCGTGTTGTTCTCGATGCGGACGTCGATGTCCTTCTCGTCGATTCCCGGCACTTCGATCTTCAGTGTGACGTTGTGCTCGTCTTCGTAGACATCCACCGGCGGAGCGAAAGCGGTCGTGGTTAGAGATTCATCCTGCCCTTCCGGCCCACGCGGGTCGCGGAACAAACGATTCATGCGGTCTTGCAGGGTGACGAACTCACGGAGCGGGTCATAACGCGTAAACATGGTCATAAAGTGAATCCTCCTTCAAATTTAAGCGGGGGCTATCGGAGCTCCCGGATTTTCATTAGTATGAATAAATAATATAATCTTAGCGTGATATTGTCAAGTGTACATATCATTTTATGTTTCAGTCACTTACGATTAATATCAGGCACTGGAGGTAGCTCGTTTCAGGCACATTCAGCAATATTGGATGATCCTTCGCCGCTCCCCGGTTCTCCACCAGGCGCAGGGATTTATGGGCGTCTCGCGCCGCGTCCGCCACCACCCCCAGGAACTCCGAAGCGCCGACGTGGAAGGAGCAGGAGCAAGTGACAAGAATCCCTCCCGGCCGCAGCAACTTCAGGGCACGCAGGTTGAGCTCCTTGTACCCACCCAGGGCTTTTTCCAGGTCGCGCTTGGTCTTGGCGAAGGCCGGCGGATCGAGCACAATGGTGTCGTAGCGCCGGTTGCCCGCGGCGTATTCCCTTAGGAGGTCGAAGGCGTTGCCTTCAATCCACTCTAGGTCGCGGCCGTTCAGAAGCGCGTTCTTTTCCGCCATTTCGAGTGCCGGACGCGAACTGTCCACCCCGGTGACGCTCGCACACTTCGTTGCCAGATGCAGCGCAAATCCGCCCTGGTAGCAGAAAGCGTCAAGCGCTTCGCCGTGCGCGTACACGGCCGCCGCGGCGTAGTTTTCCCGCTGATCGAGAAAGCCGCCGGTTTTCTGGCCCTCGAAGCCGTCGTAGTGGAAGCGAACGGCGTTGCTTTCGTCGCCGCTCGTCATCCTGCCGCTCATGTGGCCGCCGTTCATGTGCCCGCCGTTCATATGCCCGCCGTTCATATGAATGACGGTCGAACTCTTCTCCCCCCAAAGCAGCCGGGACGAGAGCGGCGGCAATTGCTCAAGTTCTCGAATGCGCGCATCGACGCGCTCCACGATTCCCGCCGGTTGCAGTTCTTCGCGCAGCGTTTGCAGGACGGCTTCGCGCACCGGTGCGGCGTCCATGGCCTGGGTCAGGATTTGCAGCGTGACCACGTCGTTATAGCGATCGACGATAAGGCCGGGCAGAAAATCAGCTTCGCTGAAGACGATGCGGTAGGCGTCGGTATTTCGGACCAGTTCTTTCCGGTAGGCAATGGCGGCGCGAATGCGCTCCGCGACCAAAGCAGGCAGATCGGCCACCGAACCATGTGAGATCATGCGGATCGCGATCTGTGACGAGGAACTGTAGAGCGCGGTTCCCAGGAATTTCCCCCGCGAATCGAGAACGCGGACGGTCGCGCCCGGGAGCACGTCCTTCGCTTCGACGATATCCGAGCGGTAGACCCAAGGGTGCCGCCCTTGCAGGCGGGCAACGCCCCGGGAAGAGAGTCTTACAGAAGCCCCCAGGTGCAAGGCGGAGGCGACAGACTTTTTCGGCATGAATAGATGTTATAGCCAACAAGGGCCACGTGGGGACGGACGCATTCGTCCGTCCCAGCCGATCGCAGCTCGGCACAAGCCGGTACCCACAGCAGCCTAGAGCCAGCGAGGCGACACGTCCCCAACCAGCACGCCAACTTAAGCGCGGATCACAATCCTATCCAGATTCCGTTTGCCCAATTCTCCAGCGCCAGGAATCCCGCCGACGCTGGCCGTCACCGCGCCCGTCATCATCTTCTGCCACGCCGTCTGGAACTGCTCCATCTCAGACGCGGTTCCAATCGTGATGCGCGCGTAGGTCGGCCAGATGCGTCCAATAAATACATTTTGTTTGGCCATGGCATCGATCGCAGCCTTCGCCGGCCGTTTCGTGTCGAGCATGAAGCAATTCGATTCCGAGGGAATGTAGGAGTATCCGTTGCGCTCGAGCCAGGCAAAGACCTGGCTGCGGATGGTGGAGTTGATGCGCTTGCGCTCGGGCACCAGTTGCGCATCTTTCAGGCTGGCCGATGCGGCGACGAGCGCGGTGATCGGCATGGCATTCCAGCCGCTATAGTTCTCAATCTTCTCCAGCAGGTCGGGCCGGCCGAATACGGCGCCGCAGCGCAGGCCCGCCATCCCGTAAATTTTCGAGAACGTGCGCAGCAGGATCACGTCCTTATCGGCTTTCACCAGATCCATCACCGAAACCGCGTCGGCAAAATGAATGTAAGCTTCATCCACCAGCACGACCGAGCCCTTGGGTTTGTTCTCGACCAGGTATTCGATATCGGAATGGCTGGTCAGCGTGCCGGTGGGATTGTTGGGTGTGCAGACGTAAAACACGCCCGCGTCGGGACCTGCGGCCAGCATCGCCTTCACATCGTGCGCGTAGCTTTTCGTCAGCGGAACTTTCACCACCTTTGCACCGCCGGCCTGGGCGGCGATCATCCCAGCTTCGTATCCGGGATCGGCAGTCACATAGCTGCGCTGCGCTGAGGTGAAAACGGCGACCGCGTGATGCAGCGGCTCGCTCGATCCGGGATAGACGCGAAGCTGTTCCGGCTTGAGGCCTTCAGTTTCCGCCAGCGTCTTCACCAGATCGTCATTCAGCCAGAACGAATAGCGCCCGCCCTGCGGGACAATGGCGGCCAGCGCCTCGCGCGCCGAAGCCGCCGGCCCGAGCGGGTTTTCGTTGGCGTCAATCTTGACGCCCTCCATCGGCAAGCTCTCCCGCGCGGCGTAAGCGAGCATCGGTTCGGTGACGATGCGCAATGCCAGCGCCGCCGAAGCGGCGGCAGACAAGCTGAGAAACGAACGGCGGGATGCGGAAGGAAGGCTGAGACGGTTAGCCATCATTCACCTCGTGGGCGCAATCTTACCGCAAAATCAGGCTCGGATTCGACGTCAAATTATGACCTGCAAATTATGACCGGACGCGCAAAATACGCCCCATGATCTAGCTGGCGGCCGGTTGTCCGCCCGAGAGGTGAGATCCACTAATTTGCCAATAGCTGCCGCACGACAGCAATATCGTCGTTGAGATCTCGAGTCATGCGGGCAGCTTGGGACTGCGCCGCGCGGGCCGATTCTGCCTGCCCGCCGATCTCGAGCGCCTGCGCCAGAAGCAGATAGCCCACCGGCGATGGCTGCAACTCGGCCGACCGTTCGTAATCCTTCGTAGCCTGTGCGATGTCGCCGGCTCTTTGTGCCAGCAAGCCGAGCCCGCGATAGGCTGACGAGTTCGCCGGCTGCTCCTTCAGAGCGGCCTCGAAGTCTTGTTGCGCGTTGCCGTACTGTTTCAGCGAGTAATGCGCATATCCGCTGTTGGCTCGCGCTGTGGCCAGCAAAGGAGGGGCATGGGTGAGTCGAACTACTGTCGCATAGCCATCGAGAGCGGCCTGATACTTCCCGTGCATTTGCTCGTAAGTTGCGAGATTGAGCGCGGACAATGGGTCGTCGGGCCGCAACCATCGTGCCCGCAGAAGGTGCGGCAAGGCTTCCTCTACCCTGCCTTGGGTAATCAACGCGGTAGCCAGGTTGTCTTCAGCGGTGAAGTTTGCTTCGGTGATTTCCAGAGTGTGCGTCCAGAGGGTGACATTGTCGCTCCAGAAACTCACCTGCCGATGAAGCGCAAATCCTAATGCCACCAAAATGACGGCCGTGCCGGCCGCCGCCACCGCTGTGGGAACATGCCACCGTTTTATTAGATCCGCCGCGCCCCAGCAGACGATTACGAAAATTCCCAGCAGTGGAATATAGGCATAGCGGTCGGCCATAGCCTGAACGCCAATCGGAACCAGTCCGGTCATCGGTACCAGCGTTCCCAGGAACCAAAACCACCCCACCAGGAGAAAGCGGTGCTGCCGAAAGATCACGACCAGAGCGGTGACGGCGACGATTGCAAGTGCCGACAGCGCGGCGGCGGGGATGCTGGTCGCAAATCCTGGATGCGGATACATGAGCGCCAGATTGGCCGGCCAAAAGGCTTTTCCGAGATATTTGACATACGCGATCGCCGCAGTTGCCAGACGTATCCAGAGCGGGAACTTCGCTCGGGTTACCTCCGTCTCCACCATATAGTTGAATCCCGCCCCTCCCGTCGTCATGGTGATGACCGCGCTCACGGCCGACATTGCAAACCAAGGCACCTTCTCCCAAATCAATCTCCAGAAAGAGGGGTCGCGAGCGGGCGCGACCAGTTCGTCTCCAACAACTTCCGGCGGTGCGATACGACCCAAGGGCCAGTAATCCAGCAACAGAAGAACACACGGGAAAGTAATCACCTGAGCCTTGCTCATCAGTCCCAAAGCATAGGCAACAGTGACGGCCAGGTATCGTCCGACGCCGGGCCGCCGCGTATACCAGCCATAGGCAGCCAGCGCGAGGAGAAAGAAAAACATGCTGAGGACGGTTTTGCGTTCCGCGATCCACGCCACCGACTCCACATTGATCGGATGCAGAGCGAAGAGCGCGGCGACCGCCAGGCTGCGCCAAGCCAAGCCCGTGGCACTCTCCAGAATCAAAAACAGGAGCACCGCGTTGGCCGCATGGAGAAGTATGTTGGTGGTATGGTAGCCGTCCGGCTTCAAGCCGAAAATCTGGCAATCGAGAGCATACGACAGCCAGGTCATCGGGTGCCAGTCCAAAGCGTCAGGGGTGCGAAAAGCCCAAAGGGCGGTGTTCCAGGTGAATCCGGCCCGAACCTGGGGATTGTCCGTAACGTAAACCTGGTCGTCGTAATTGAGAAAGGGAGCGCGAGTGGCCGGGTTATAGAGTGCAATCGTCGCCAAAGCAAGCAGCAGGCAAAAGATTAATCTCCGCTTTTGTGGGGATCGGAAAAGGTACGACTCAGTCAGGGGTTGGCCGGGCTTCTGCTCCGTGGAATCCATGAACCTCATTGCACCTTAGCTAACGGCAATGACGAGACGATAGCATGAACGAAACAACCGTTCCGCTTACAAAAGTACCCTTCGCAACCCACGATTTCCCCTGACTTTGGCTGTCTCTACGCAGGTTGGCGGCGGCTCAGCGTGAAATCAGCTCGCAGCGCTCGCCGGAGAGGCGGCATGCTTGTGGCTCGCTTTGTGTTCGCGCCGAATGGCCAGCAGATCTTTATGAAGAAGATCGAGCGCATTCGAGGGTATCTCAGAACCCCACTCGTCGATTTCTTTTTCTTCCCAATGCCCGTTGAGCCGGAGCGCGGCATCGGTCAGGTCCTCGGGAAACGCCAGGCGGTAATTCCCTTCGCGCAGCAGCACCCCGCCGACCTGGCGTCCAGTGTGCATTTCGTAGATGCGGCGGGTCGAACTGCCGCCGTTATTGATAAACGCCAGCAGCACTTCGCCTTCCTCGCCGTAATCCGGACGGTAGAACCATGCCTGCGGCGCATCCGCTTTGGGACGCGCGCGTTTTCTCCCGGTAACCGTCACAACTTCCTGCTCCGGCTTCACTTCGTTCGCGGGAATGTAGTAATAAATTCTCTGGCAGGAATCGCAGATCACGACCTTCTCGCCAACCCTCACTTCGTTGTAGATCTGCGGCCGCAGCATCACCTGGCAGCCCATGCATTTGTGGTCGCGGACTTCCGCCAGTCCGCTGCCGCGGAACTTCATCACGCGTTCATAGTGGCGAAGCAGATCTTCGGAAATCGCCTGGTGCAGAGCGTTGCGCTTGCCGTTCCACTCGGCCAGCTTCTTCTGGTCTTCCGCGGTGACTCTTCGCGCCTCTTCTTTTTCCTTTTCGATTTCGGCCGTCTCTGCTTTGAGCTCGGCCTCCGCCGCTTTGACTTCTTTTTCNNGACTGGTCGCGATACTTGGAAATCTTGCCTTGCAGATCCTTGATATTGGCTTCGAACTTCTTGCGGTTGGCCTCGTCGCTCTTGGCTGCAACCCGCACCTTTTCCAGGTGGGCCTTGGTTCCAGCCAGCTTTTGCTCGATTACTGCCGTGCGTTTCGGCAGCGCCGCGACTTCGTCCTGCAGTCGCCGGATTTCCTTATCCGCAATCTGCAGCTCGAGTAATTTGTCGATGTCAGGAAGCATCGGTTCGATGAGTCACAGAAATGATTTTAGCATGTGTGGGAACGGGGCTCCGCCCCGTCCCGGCGGGGCGAGCCTCGCCACCACACAACCCCGCCCAGCGGTGGTTTATGGTAGCCTGCGAAGTTTGGTCCGGTTCGCAAAGAACCGCACGGAGGCCAGCTTTGAAGCGGAACATTTTTGCCCTTTTCCTTTTGCTCATGCTTATGATGTTCACCCTCGCCACTCCCGCACTGTGCCAGCCGGACAACGCCACGCACCTCGCCGTCGAGCGCGTCGGCGACACGGCATTCGTTCAACTGCGCGCGCCCAGCTTCCAGGCCCTTTCGCCCCGGCAGCAGGCTTTGGCGTACTGGCTGACGCAGGCTTCGATCGCCATCGACCCTATTATTTACGACCAGTTATCCGCCTACGGTCTGCAACAGAAACGTCTGCTCGAGGAAATCATGGCGCGTCCCAAGGGAATCGACCCGGCCGCCACGGCGAAGATCGCCGAATTTGCGAAACTTTTCTGGGCCAACCGCGGCAATCACAACGAAACGACGTCGCAGAAATTTCTGCCCTCTCTTACTTTTGAACAGTTGGAAAAGGCCGCCCTGATCGCGCAGCAAAACGGAGCGTTTCGGACCGCCTACGCCGATCTCCCGCCCTTGAAGAAACCAGCCGACGTAACGCGGGAATTGGAGTCATTGCGAGCATCGCTTTTTGATCCGGCCTTTGAGCCGATGATCACCGCCAAGAGTCCGGTGGGAGGAAAAGACACGATCCAGTCCAGTTCAAATACTTTTTATCCGGGCCTGAGCCTGGACGATCTGAAGGGATTTCAAGAAAAGTACCCGCTGAACTCGCGGGTGGTTAAAGCTGCGGACGGCAAACTTACCGAACTCGTCTACCGCGCCGGCACACCCGACGGCAAGATCCCTCCCGGCCTCTATGCAACATTCCTGAAAAAGGCCGTCGCATGTCTCCAGAAAGCGCGCGGCTACGCCGAACCCGGGCAGGCCGAAGCGATTGACCATCTCATCCGCTTCTACCAGACCGGCGAATACGCGGACTGGGTGGCGTTCGGCACCGCCTGGGTGCAGAACGATGCCACGGTCGACTTTGACAGCGGCTTCATCGAGATCTATCGCGACGCGCGCGGCGCCAAAGGAAGCTCGCAGAGTTTTGTCACCGTTACCGACAAGCCCGTGACCGACACTATGAAAAAACTGGCGGAAAATGCCTCCTATTTTGAACAGAAAGCTCCCTGGGACGCGAAGTACAAGCTCACCTCGTTCAAACTTCCGGTGGTGAAGGCAGTCGAAACCCTGATCGAAACTGGCGATTTCAACGTAACCACCGTCGGCGACAATCTGCCGAACGAAAACGAAATCCACGAGAAATACGGCTCCAAGAATTTTTTGTTCACCGGCAGCAGCCGCGCCCTGGACGCAGCCACCGGCAAGACGGCGATCGCGGAGTTCGCCGCCGGCCCCGCCGAGATCGAGCGCAACGCGAAATACGGCACGGAGGCGAGCAGTCTCTTGACCGCCTTGCACGAAGTCATCGGCCACGGCTCGGGCAAACTGAGCGAGCGCGTCAGCGGCGGAGCACAACCCTTCCTGAAGGAATATTTTTCCACGCTCGAGGAAGGCCGCGCCGATTTGATGGCGCTGTGGAACGTCTGGGATCCCAAACTGAAAGATCTTGGCCTGATCTCAAACCAGGAAGAAGTTGCCAAGGCCATGTATGACAGCGCGGCTCTTGTCGCCTTGACCCAACTGCGGCGCATTCCCCGCGGCGACACGATTGAAGAAGACCACGAGCGCGACCGGCAGTTGATCACCCACTACATCGCCGACAAGGTTCCCGGCTCGATTGAACAGTTCACCCGCAACGATAACGCGAAGACCTACGTTCGTGTCGTCGATTATCAAAAGATGCGCCAGGGCGTCGGCATGCTTCTGGCCGAACTCATGCGCATCAAGGCGGAGGGCGACTATGACGCCATCAAGGCGCTGGTTGACAAATACGGAGTCCACTTCGATCCTGCGCTGCGCGACCAGGTGCTCGCGCGTTATCGGAAACTAAATTTGCCGACATACTTTGCCGGCATCAACGCCCACTTGACCGCCAGCTTTGGCAAGAATGGGCAAGTGGAGAAGGTCGAGATTCATTATTGGGACGACCCCGCCGCGCAGTATTTGGACTATGGCGCAATGTACGACGAGGCTATCCACCATGAACCGAAAGAGTGAGGCGTGACGCGTGGCGCATGACAACTATCGGTAAACAGTGAGCGCAGAGGAACAACGCTGTCCCGGCTACTGCAGCTTCGCGTACTCGGCCTTGGCTTCTTTCAG
>PLHP01000274.1:10267-11487 GCA_003138955.1 Acidobacteriaceae bacterium
TGATCGATAATTTTCTGAAACTCGGCCGCGGCGGCGCTGCCCTGTCCGGCTGCTAAGTATGCCTCTCCGCGCACATACGTCGGATAAAGGCAGGAAATATTTACGACAAAGCCAATTTGCCCCAACTCGATGGGTGGACCAGCCTGTAGAGCATTCAGGGCAGAAGGCGAGTTCTTTCTATCCAGCGCCAGCTGAACCCGAATCGCAGGCAGCCAAAGCGACTGCATCTGGGTGTCCAGCGGAAACCGTTTTCCTAAGTCTAGTGCCAAGGACTCGGCCCGTGCCAAATCGCCCGCCACGGACAACGCAAGCGCGGCCTCGCTCTCGACGCTCCGACTCGTCGGAGCCAACTTCAAAGCCTCCGCCGCTAACTGCCGCGCTTCCGCATGATTGCCGTAACCGGCTTCCCGCTGCGCGGCAACCGCCTGCCATATTCCCCCAGTTTCCTGGCTGTCCGCCCGTATGGCGGAGTCCACCGCCCGTTTGCTCAGTTCCCGCGCTTTCGCAAGATGACCGCCATACGCCTCGGTGTCGGATGCCAGCCCAAATCTCCGGTTTTCATACTCCGGCTTGCCTGTATACCACTCTTGCTGCTCCGCCATTGCATCCGAGTCCGCCCCCGAAAAGGCAAGAGCGTAGAGAGCACTGTGGAATATGAAATCATCCAGTTTCTGCCCCTGCGCCTCGCGGATGATCTGCCGCGCCTCGTCGGGCCGCTGCAAGGCCAGGAGGTCGTTGGCGAGATTGACGTAAAAAGCGACCTGATCGGGTGCCAGGCGCATGCCTTGCCTCGTAACCTCAGTAGCTTTTTCATACCGCCCCTGTTGCGCGTATACTATGCCCAAATTGCCGTACCCTCGCCATTCTCGTGGGTAGCTCTCAATCTCCTCCTGATACGTCTGGGCCGCTCTATCCAGCTCTCCGGTTAACTGCTGGTAGTAGTTGGCCGTGATCACCAGCTTTTCCCGTTCGCTGGCATGTTCCCGCAACTGGAATGCTTTGGCGAAGTACTCGCCGGCCCGCCCCTGTTCGCTCAGATTGTAGTAGTCGTTGCCCACCACCCTGTAGCCGATGGCAAAGTTCGGATCAAGCTCGATCGCGCGTAGATCGTAAGGCACGGCTGCGGCGGACCCTTTCTCGTTATCGGCCTTTCTGCCCAGGCTATATGCTTTCAGCGCTTCGAGCGAAGGCGTGGTCGCCTGTTCGAGCGGTACATCGAA
>PLHP01000334.1 GCA_003138955.1 Acidobacteriaceae bacterium
TGTTTTATTTCACCAAGCTGGAATGCGGCACCGAGGTGCTGAGAGCATGAGCCTTGCCTCGGTCTCGCGCATGGAAGCGAAGCTCTTGCTTCCCACCTACGAGCGACAGCCCATTCTTTTTGTGCGCGGGCGCGGAGTGTATCTCTGGGATTCACGTGGCAAGCGGTATCTGGATTTCCTGAGTGGAATCGGAGTCAATGCGCTCGGCCACAACCACCCTGCGATCCAGGCGGCGATCAAGCGTCAGGCTGGCCGGTTGATTCATGTTTCGAATCTTTTTTTCCACGAGTATCAAGCGGAACTGGCGCGGCTGCTGACCGAAATCTCCGGGCTTGACCGCGCTTTCTTTTGCAACAGCGGCACCGAGGCCTGGGAAGGAGCGCTCAAGCTGGCCCGCGCCTTTGCGCAAATGAATAATACGAACGGCCACAAGCCCAAGTTCAAGCGCAATCCAAAGACGCGCATTCTTGCCATGGAAAATTCTTTTCATGGACGCACGTTTGGTGCGCTGGCCACCACCGGTCAGCCGAAATATCGAGCCCCGTTCGCTCCTCTCGTGCCGGGTGTGACTTTCGTCAAATTCAATGACCTGGACGACCTGCAAAGGAAATTTGATGCCAGCGTCTGCGCCGTGTGCATCGAGACCATTCAGGGAGAGGGCGGCATTCGCCCCGTCAGTCCGGAGTTTCTCGAACTCGCTCGGCGCTTGACCAAACGCAGCGGCGCGTTGCTCGTGCTTGACGAGATTCAGTGCGGCCTCGGCCGCACCGGACGCCACTTTGCCTACCAGCACTACGGTGTGCTGCCGGACGTGATCGCCGTCGCCAAGCCGCTGGCTGGCGGCTTGCCGCTCGGCGCCATTCTCACCACCGAACGGGTTGCGAAGTGCATGCATCCGGGGCTGCACGGCACAACTTTCGGCGGAGGTCCGCTGGCCTGCGCCGTTGCCATCGAGTTTCTGCGCGCGGAGAAGAAGTTGTTAAAGCACGTGCGCCCGCTGGGCGAATACTTTCACGCGGAGCTCAAGGCGCTGAAGAAAGACAAGAAGCACCAGTCGATTCGGGAAGTTCGCGGCATGGGGCTGATGCAAGCCGTGGAAGTGGACTCGCCCGAACTGGCGAAGGCGGTCGCCCGGCAACTGCTGCAGGAAGGGATTATCATCAATCGCACGCACGAGACCGTGCTGCGCTTTCTGCCGCCCTACGTGATTCAGAAGAAGCACGTGGATCAGGTAGTGAAGGCCCTGGACGCGGCGTTGCACAAAAATGCAGAGTCCCCGCAAAAGCGCAAGCACGAGAAAAAGAGAACCGCTCCGCCGCGGCGCAAAGGCGTCCATGCGCACGCGTGAAGCGGTCCTTCCCGATGCCGAGCAGATTCACGCTCTGATCTCGGCCTACTCCGGCGACGGCACTCTTTTGCCGCGCACGCTGGCGGAGATCTGCGAGAACGTCCGCGACTTTGTCGTCCTTGAACATGACGGACGCATCATCGGATGCGGCGCGCTCCACCTCTATGGCGTGCACCTGGCCGAGATTCGTTCGATCACCGTCGATCCCTCGAGCCAAAGCCGCGGTGGCGGCAGACGCCTGGTCAAGGCTCTGCTGGCGCAAGCGGAAAAGCACAAAGTCACCTGCGTGTGCCTGTTCACGCGCATTCCGGAATTCTTCTCGCGCATGGGATTCAGCCTTGCTAATCACGAGGATCTTCCCGACAAGATCCACAAAGACTGTTATCAGTGCCCCAGGCTCTATCGCTGCGACGAAGTAGCGATGATCCTGGGCAAGGCGCCCGCGTTTGCAATTTTGCCGGCGCCCAAAAACTGGTTGAAGATACAGGCATGACCTCGCTGCGTCATTCTCCCGAAAAAATTCGCTTGCCCCTGGGGTTCTCTTTCTCTGCTGTCGCTGCCGGCATTAAAGTCAGCGGCCGGCCGGACCTCGCTCTGGCGGAAGTGTGGGGACGGGCGACCTCGCCGATCCGTGCCGAGCGCGGCTCGGCGGCCGCCGGTGGCGCGACCGCGGCCGCGTTGTTCACCAAGAACCGGGTCGTCGCCGCTCCGGTGGAAGTTGGCCGGGCGGCGCTCGTTTCGACGGGCGGCCGCGTTCGCGCCGTCGTTGTGAACTCCGGCAACGCCAACTGCGCCACTGGACGCGCCGGCATTCAAGCCTGCGAGCGGGTTTGCCGCGAAGCCGGAAAGCTGCTTGGCGTGCCCGCTGCCGAAATCTTTCCTTCTTCGACGGGCATCATCGGAGTTCGACTGCCGGCGGAAAAAATCCGCGCCAAGTTGCCGGAGCTTATTGCGGCGCGATCCGCGAGCCAGCGTGGCGTCCTCGCGTTCGCCCACGCCATCATGACCACCGACACGCGGCCAAAGATTGCGTCCGTGCGCTTCCGCGCTTCGTCGACAGAAGGCTCAAAAGAAATCACCGTGTTGGGTATTGCGAAGGGCGCCGGCATGATTCATCCGCAGCTTGCGACCCTGCTGGTGTACTTGTTCACCGATGTGGGTGCGAGTGCGCGGGAGCTGCAGCCTCTTCTGCGCGAAGCGTGCGACCACTCGTTAAATTGCATGTCCATTGACGGCGACACCTCCACCAACGACACCGTGCTGCTGCTCGCCAGCGGCGCCAGCGGCGCTCGGGTGAGAGATGTTCGTACCCGAAAGAAGTTGTCCGCGGCTCTGACCGAAGTGTGCCAGTCTCTCGCCGAGCAGATTGTCAGTGACGGTGAAGGCGTGCAGCACGTGATCCGTCTATTCGTCGAACAGGCGCGCAGCAGGGAAGA
>PLHP01000109.1:0-16577 GCA_003138955.1 Acidobacteriaceae bacterium
CTCGACCTGCGCGCCAAAGACGTGCTGCTCGAAGCCCTGATGAAGTACACCGGCACGGTTGTCTTCGTTTCCCACGACCGCTATTTCATCGACAAGCTGGCCACGCGAGTTTTCGAGATTGGCGATGGCAGAGTGGAAATCTATCCGGGAAATTACGAAGACTATCTCTGGCGGAAGCAGGGAAGGGCCGAACTCCCTACGGAAACAGTAAAGTCGTCCGCGATTTCAGCGGCGTCTTCATCCGTGCCTTCCGCCGTACCGGTAAACGGAGACCGCGCGCCCGCCGCCGACACATCCGAACCCAAAGCCAAGCGATTAAATCCGATTAAGCGCCAGCAGATGGAAGACCGTCTGCACGAAATAGAAGAAGAGATTGCCCGCGCCGAAGCCGCGATTGAGCTGTGCGAAACCGAACTCCAGAGCTTCGTAAGCGCAGAAGAAACGCAGCGTCAGACCCAGGAACTCGCTCGCCGGAAGACCGATTTGCGGAGCCTGATGAAAGAATGGGAGGAGCTGTCGGGGGCGCTTGAGAGTGCGGGCTAGGTTGCGCCCACAGATAACGACGTGGACCTTCTTGTATAACATCAAGTCGCGGGTGAGTCACTTGCCATACCGTGTTGGGCAAGCAAGCTTTGCAGCTGCGCCAGGTTTATTAGTTCGAGCCCCACGCGCTCTGCGAATTCCCTCGCCTGAGCAGTGAAATCGGATGTCGTAATGAGTACCCCTTTCACGGCCTTGTCTGCGGTGACTGCCCCGTAGAAATCTCTTACTGTTGATGCTCCAACCAGATTCTCGGGCGCGTATCGTTTGCACTGAAAAAGATACTTTCCTCCAAGAATCGGTTTGTCGAGAACGGCTACGATATCAATTCCGCCGTCTCCGGTGGCCCTCGTCATTTCAGGGCGAAATTCCATGCGGGCGAGAAGCGTTGTCACAAATCTCTCGAACTCAACTCCCGACATTCGCTCAAGATATGCGGAATCGCCGGTGTGCGGGTCCGTCTGCGCCATTACGCCGAACACGCCGAGTACCTGCCGCGCGTCCCCCTCCGTGATATTCGGTTTATTTACGGCTCGGGCAACTCGCTGCATCAACAATTTCAGTTTATCGGGCCGAGACCGAGAATTGGCCGCCAGCAACTTTATCGCGCCCGCCTCGATTTCGATATTCTCGCCCGCCGCGATCCTTTCTCCAATTTTCTCAAGCGCCGAATTAGTGTATGCCTGCAAGGGCAACACCAACGCGAAGGACCTCAGTAGCTCCTCGGGGCATTCGGATTTCTTCGGAGCGGTGCCCACCAACGTAAAGGGCTGGACATCCATTACGTGATGCCGCGTCCTCGATCCCTGACCGATTTGGATTGGCAATTTATGTGTTTGTAACGCTTCCAAGAGGATGTCCCGAAGCGCGCGCCCCAACCGGTGGACGTCCTCGACAACCAGCACTTGGCGCGTTCGTAGGTTGGTAAGAATTGCAGTCAGATCACCTTTGACTTGTAGCTGCGACGCGCTAACCTCCTGAAACGCCGCCCCAAGTTCGTTCGCCAGCACATTGGCAATTGTTCGTTTGCCCGTTCCCTCTTCGGCAACAAGGAGAACGTGCTCCGCTGTACTCCCGTTGTTCCGGTAGAACTCTGAAAACGCTTTGAGGCGAGCAACCGCATCATCTTGCCCGATGATGTCCGGGTAGTGCATAGGGGCCTGCAACTTGGATTCTAGGCTATTCATCGCGAGAAAGTTTAGTGGCCGGAAAAGCCTTATTCATCACTTCATCGATTGCGAAAGAGCGCCTATGATGCCGAAGCCAGACGTTTGTCATCCTCTGAAACATATACTTCAGCAGCCGACGCTGAGCCGGACTGAATTGCCCGAAAAGGAAAGTGGCGCTACTACCGAATACGCTTTCCCCGAGGAAACGCTCTGTGAGGGCTTTAAGTTCCCACTCCAGGTCAAGCGGGGAAATCGGACCTTCCCACGAACGCAACGTTCCCGCTGCGCGGCAAAGGACTGCATACTGGATCCAGTACTCACAGCGGAGGCCCTCTTCATGGTTGACGCGGCTTGGAAATTTCTGCTTCCACTCAATGGCGCGCTGCTCCTTGCGCCTCCACTCTTTGCAGCTATCGCAGAGTTTGCTCCGCGGGCCCATATGCCTCTCGTCGTCTCCGCACCATTCGCAGCGCTTCCAGTTCTCCATCCTCGTAAGAAAGTCGTTTAAACTCTGCTCGAACTCTGAGGTTGTAATCGCCATTGGGAGACCTCGGGCATCGAAGTTCGCTATAAGAGTAGCTCCGGCTCCCCGGAAGATTCTATAGCGAATGCACAATTACCACGACCACAGGCCGCTGCCGAGCTGCGCTCGGCTTGGACGGGCCAGAGGCCCGTCACCACACGAGCAAAGGCAGACGCGGCGAGCCGCGTCTTTACAGGAAGATTGTCTTGGGGCTTTTACTGAGAACTGACAACTGAAAGCTGAGAACTCCCTACCCGCCCTGCTTCAACTCCGTGAGCACTTGCCTTGCGATTTCTTTTAGCGTTTCGAACACGCCCACGCCCTGGAAAGCTACGGCCTCCAGCACCGCCTCGTTTTTCTTGCGCAGTTCTTTGGAGAGAGCGTCCACGGGCAGAATATTCGGCAGGTCGCGCTTATTCAGTTGCAGGACGTAGGGAATCTTGTTGAAGTCGTAGCCGTGTTCTTTCAGGTTCGTCATCAGGTTGTCGAGCGCCTCGACGTTGGCGTCCATGCGCTCCTGCTGAGAATCGGCCACGAACACGATGCCGTCGACGCCGCGCAGAATCAGCTTGCGGCTGGCGTCGTAAAAGACCTGGCCGGGGACGGTGTAGAGGTGAATGCGCGTCTTGAAGCCGCGCACCGTGCCGAGATCCAGGGGCAGGAAGTCGAAGAACAGGGTGCGATCGGTCTCCGTGGCCAGCGAGATCATCTTGCCCTTTTGCTGTTCGGCTGTTTTCTGGAAGATGAACTGTAGATTCGTCGTCTTGCCGCCCAACCCGGCGCCGTAGTAGACGATCTTGCAGTTGATCTCGCGTGCTGCGAAGTTGATGAAACTCAAAAGGTTACCTCAGAAAATCCTGCGAAACAGACTCTCGCAAACCACTCCCTCAACGCGCGAGCCTCTCGCTACAAATCCACCTGACTACAATATCGGTTCCTGCTGGTTTTTATACCACAATGGGAGGCTGTGGCGCAGGTTACCCATGTTACCAAGGCAGTTGCTGGCTACTGGCAACTGATTATTGCGCGGTTGGCAGAGGATAGTATCCGCGCTTGGCGTAGACCTTCACGTCCTGACGCTTCACCTGCACCTCGATCTCTCGGTAGCCTCCGACGCTCGACCTGGGCGAATAAGCCAGAGTGTACTGGTTGCGGGCGTCTCCGATCGCGCGACCGTACGCCTTCTCGATCTCGGTTTGCGTCAACTCGCCGTATACCGTGCCTCCTCCAGTTGCGTTGACGTATTTCGGCAGAATGTCGCTGTAACCGATCGCCCCCCGCGTCTTCGGCAGGTGGATGCGCTGCAGCCTGTCGTAGATCGGGATCGCCGCGCCTTCCACTCCCACTGCGTAGACGGTGATGTTCTGGGTGAGCAGCACTTTCAGCGTGTCTTTGTAACTGGCGACCGAGCCCTGCTCGAATCCGTCGCTGATGATGAAGATGATCTTGCGCCGCGCCCGGTCGCGCTTCGCAAGATCGCGCGCCGCCAGCAGGATCGCGTCATTCAGTACGCGTGCGACCTTGGGCGGGGTGCTTACGGGGTTGACGGGAGAGTCCATCGGGATCCCATTGATGTAGGGGCCCATGGGACCCAGAGGCCCGCTCGTCACCGGAGGTCCATTATTTGCTCCGCTGAACCCTTTGACCTGGTTCAGAGTCGCCGTCAGTTGCTTGCCCGCGGTGGTGAAGTCTGACACCCGCCCGACGGTGCTGCTGTAGGTGTAAATCGCAACTTCATCGAACTGGCTGAACGCTCCCTGCAACGCCGCCAGCGTTTCCTGTACCTTCTTCAAACCTACGTCTGCCATGCCGGTATCGAAGATCACCGCCGCCGACAGCGCGAACGGGTCGCTGGTGAAAAACTTCAACGTCTGCTTTTGCCCATTTTCCAGAACTAAAAAATCCCTGGGAAGCAAGCCGCCGATCATCCGGCCTTCGCGGTCTGTCACGGTAACCGGAACCGTGACCAGGTTTGTAGTGACCGAGATCGTGTAGATATCCTGCCCGGTTTCAAGATCTTTCGGCACGCTGCCTGCCGGCACCGTTCTAACCGGTGGCATCGGCGGCGGGGCCGGTTTCTGATCCGTCGAATCCGGAGCGCTGCGGGGAAGTTCCTTCGACCCGGTGGTCACGCCGGAGCCATCCGCCGTGGGCACCTCGGGCTTGGACTCCTCATTCGCTTCTTCCCGCGGGCTGGGCGGCGGTATCGGACGCGTCGCCGAGGGAGCGTCCGGGATGTCCCCAGGCTTCTCTTGCGCCGTCAGGGCGCCCGCCAGCAACAATGTGAGCCCCAGAATCAGTGCCGTGTTAATTTTCGTGGCCATCACCGGAATCCTCTATTATCTTTCTTGTTTACTGCGCTTGTTTACCCGCGCTTGTTTAGCTCGCACCGCTGGTGCCTGCGCTTTTCACTGATTCAGATGCCCAACCGCGCCTCTTTGGTGCATCTAACCGTTACGGGCCCTTACAGGCCCTTTACAGGATAGACTAGCAAAGACTCGGGATAAAAACGCTGATGCCTACACTCCATTGCAAACCGTGCCTGGCTGCGGGCTTGTTCGCTCTGGCCATATTCGTTCTGGTGACGCCGCTGTCGCTTCCCGCCGCCGCGCAGAATTCGCCGGCTGCGGCAGGCACCGCTAGTGCCCAGTCGCAAGACCAGTCTATCGAGACCCTGAAGGTCAACGTCGAAGTGGTGCAGTTGTTCTTCAACGTCAAAGACAAGCATGGCGCGCTGATTCCCAATCTCAACAAGGACAACTTCGACCTGTTCGAGGACGGCAAACCCCAGACCATCAAGTATTTTAAGGCCGAATCCGATCTTCCGCTAACCCTCGGCATGCTCATCGATTCGAGCGGCAGCCAGACGCGCGTCCTCGATATGGAAAAGGAAGTTGGAGGTTCGTTCCTCGAGAGCACGCTGCGCCCCAAAGACGAGGCGTTCGTCATCAGCTTCGACGTCGACATTACCCTGCTGCAGGATTTCACCAATTCCGTCAGCCGGCTCCGACATGCGCTCAATGAGGCCAAGATCAATACCGGCGGAGTTGGCTGTTCCGGCGGTCCCATTGGCCCGCAGGGCCCGATTCCATGCTCCGCGAGCGGCCAACGCGGCACGGCGCTCTATGACGCCGTCTATCTCGCTTCGCACGACGAATTCGCCCACGAAGTCGGCCGCAAGGCGATGATCCTGCTCACCGACGGAGAAGACGAAGGCAGCCGCCTCAAAATTAAAGATGCCATCGAAGCCGCCCAGAAGGCCGATGCCATCTGCTACGTGCTGCTCATCGCCGACCGCGGTTTCTACGGAATGGGCGGCTATCACGGCGATGCAGAGATGAAGAAACTCACCCAGGAAACCGGCGGGCGCGTGATCGAAGTCGGCAACAAGATCGAAAAACTTCGCGAGGCCTTCGACCAGATTTCGCACGAACTCCGCAGCCAGTACAACGCCGGTTACGTGCCCACCAATGCCGTGCGCGACGGCTCTTTCCGTAAAGTCGAGATCAAGCCCAAGCAATCGGACTACAAAATCCAAGCCCGCAGCGGCTACTACGCCACTCCCCGCCACGAAGACTAGGAGACAGCACGCCCGGCCGTCCGAGGCGAGCGCAGCTCGGGCAGCGCCTCAGGTCAGAGTCGCGCCATAGCTTCCTCCGGAACCGGCTCGGGTTGCACGAAAACCCGGCTCAGGGATATAGTTGTCGTCAAATCCGGTTCCATCTCGTTCAGAAGTTCAACCATGCCGCCCAGTAACCCCCAGGAGGGACCAGTGCGCAGTTTAACTTTCTCATGTCTGGCTTTGGCCGTGCTTGTCGCACTCAGCGGACAAGCCTTTTCTGCAACCGTTGCCGTCGGTTCCTGTACGAGTCTCGTCAACTACGCAACCGTTCAAGAGGCGGTAAATGCTTCTCCGGCGGGAAGTGTAATCAAAGTTTGCCCCGGCAATTACCCGGAACAGGTGGCAATCGTTGCCAAGAACCTTACCCTCGAAGGAATCGAATACGCGACTGAGGATGCGGTTGTGATTTTGCCTCCCGCAGGCGGCTTGGTCCCGAACGTGACTGATGTGGACTCGGGCAATCCCGTCGCAGCCCAGCTCGTGGTGCAGAATGCCGGCCCGGTCTCGATCAGCAATCTTACCGTTGACGGAACCGGGAACGGTCTTGCCTGCGGTCCCGACGTGCGGGGCATCCTGTTTCAGAACTCCTCGGGCAAGGTGAATCACGTCGCCGTGCGCAACCAGGTGCCAAACGGAATTCCGAATGGTTGTCAGGTTGGAGAGTCTATATGGGTGGAGACCGCCGCAGGCCAGTCTTCCACCGTGACCATCGCACATAGTTCAGTTCACAACTACAACAAGAACGGAATCACAGGGAACGATGCGGGGACGAACCTGACCCTCACCGGGAATTATATTCAGGGGGCCGGCGTGGTTCCGAAGCCAGGTGCGGCTCAGAACGGCATCCAGGTTGGTTTTGGGGCCACGGGAACGATCATGGACAACATCGTGATCGACAATATCTATGGGGATCCGACGGTGGCGGCCTCCGCCGATGTATTGCTTTACGACGCGGCAGAGAACAGCAATATCAGCATCTCTCGCAACATAGTCGGCAATAGCCAGCTTCCCATCGCCCTTTACACCGATACCGCTGGCGTCGGTGACGGCGTTTCGGTTACCGGCAACAGAGTCTTTGGCGCATCGACCTATGATGGCATCGATGTTTGCACCAACGGGAATACGGTCACGGGAAACACCATCGTCAATAGCGCAGAATCCGGCGTGCACCTGGACGCTTCCTGCGGTTCCACTGGCCAAAACAATACTGTAACCGGAAATACTATCCTGGAAAGTGCATGTGCTGGCATTCTCGATGACACCAATGGTACGGGCAGCAACATGATCACTGACGACACCTACTTCACGGTGCCATTCACACTTATCGGTTCCACCAGCAAATGCAACGTTACAGCGGGGACGGCCATGCTTGCCAAGGCTAAGGCTACGCGCAAGTTCAGCCCCGCCAGATAGGGACCAGCAGGATAAAACGTCAGCATAAGAGACAACGCCGGGGATCGGATATCAGATTCCCGGCGCTTTTGCTTTAGCCCGTGCGCCGGCTCACCGCGCTTGCGAGAGATCCTCGACGGCGAACAGTTGGCCGCGCTGCTCCACCACACCGATACCAATCGAGTCCATATCCCGGTCGAGAATGTTGGCGCGATGTGGAGGCGATTTCATGAACTGGACATGGATGAATTCCGGCGACGGCCCCTGAATTACGTTTTCCGAAAGCCAACTGAAATGCGCACCCGCCTGTTTGACCCGCGCCGACAGGCTGGGCTCACCCTCGAAGCCATGCTGCGCCGATCCGCGTTCCGCCATCACCTTCGCGTGACGCCGCGCCGCTGTTGCCAGCGACTCATCCCACCGCAGCGGAGACAACCCGTACGCCCGCCGCGCCTGATTGACCGCAGCGAACAGTTCCCGTTCCGCTCGCAACGTCGGTGTCTGGCTGTATGCCGGCGAACATAGCATGATTCCCACGATCGCCATTGCCGCCAGCCGGGCTCCGATTCGTGTAGTCATCTTCCCGTGTTATGTCTCCACGTCATGTCGCAACAATGAATAGAACCCGGCCCGCAGCGTTCCGGCAAGTTACTAACGTCGCGGAGTGACTGACATGCCAGTGCCCGGAAAGCGCCACGTCTACTGCATGCAAACCCGCCTCCCAGCGCCAAGTTGCGCGGTGCCCAATACAATTCTTTGCGCGGGCCACCGCTCCCAGTTGTTAAGTGGATCTCGGCAACTCGTCAAGATTGTGGCATCTCAGGTTTGGGAGTGCACATCTCACCTAGTAGGGGGGAACGGCTATGCGGACTTATCTCACGTTATTGACGCTGGCACTTGTGGCCGGCTTCGCGTTGGCTCAGGACCCTGGTATGCAGGCGGCCCAGCAGGCAACCCAGATGGCGGCGCAAGCTGCCCAACAGGCGAACGACCAGATGATGCAGGCTGCCCAGCAGGCGAATCAGCAGGCGATGCAGAACGCTCAGCAGGCAGCGCAGAACACGTCGTCGTGCTACCGTTGTGCCGCCGCCGTACCCAAGTTCTCCGTGAAACCTGGCAACTATTCCGCGACCGTGACGTTAAAAATAAAGGATTCGACCCGTGGAGCGGTAATTTACTACACGACGGACGGTTGGACGCCGACTGCGGCGTCAACCCGATACATGGGGCCGATTACGATTGATTCGACGACCACGCTGCAAGCTATTGCCATCTCGCCGTACGGAGGGCGCAGCCGGGTCGCCACAGCCGTCTATATGCTGAATGGAATGCCCCCCACGGCTCCGGTGGCGCAAGCGGCGGTCGCAGTTCCCGGCCCAACCCCAGCGGCGTCCGAGCCTGCGAAAGTCTTGCTGGCTCGGGACACGGCCGTACCTTTCGTGATCGCTTCAGACGTGAGTTCAAAGACAGCGGATGTGGGTGACAAGATTTCTTTGACGCTGGCCGAGGACCTTAAGGCCGGTGACGTGGTTGTGGTCAAGAAAGGAACACCTGCGGTTGCAACCGTTACCGAAGTTGACAAGACGGGAATGGGGGGCGCGCCGGGCGAAGTGTTCTTTCAGGTAGACTCGCTCCAAGCCGGCAGCGTTCTTATCAAACTGCGCGGCGCCGCTGCGAAGGAGGGACAAGATAAAGTGGGCAAAGCGTTCGGCCTCATGTTTATACCGCTTGTTCCTGCGGGCGTGTTCGTGCACGGCAAGGACGCGGAAATCAAGCAGGGTGCGTCGTTCACCGCATTCGTAGATGCGGACACTTTGTTATCTGCTGCGAATTAGGGCGACCTCGTTCCTTCGGTCATTGCTTCGGAGCGTAGTATCCCTTCCGGGTGCGCACCTTCAGATTTCTATCCTGCGCCAGGATTTCGATCGTGCGGTAGCGTCCATCCGCGACGAAATTCGCCGGCTTGTAAGCCACCGCGTACTGGCTGCGCAGCTCCTCCTGAATGGAGAGAAACGCATCCGACACGTCGCGCATCTGGAACGGAAAAAACGCGCGGCCGCCGGTCGCCTCCGCGATGCGCTCCAGCACCTTGTCGCCCTTGCCCTTCATGCCGCTGATATTGGTGCTGATGGTGTAGACGATCACTTCCGCGCGTTCCGCCATTTCGATGGCTTCCTCGCGCGTGACGTGGCTCAGGTTGTCTTCGCCGTCGGTCAGCAGAATGATGGCACGGCGCACCGGTCCCGTCTGCTCCTGCTTCAATAGCTTGTCGCGGCACGCAAAATAGAGCGCGTCGTACAATGCGGTGCCGCCGCCCGGCCGCAACATTCGCACCCCGGCCGAAAGATTCCCCGTGTCATCGGTAAAATCCTGTGTAACTTCAGGCGTGGAGTCGAAGCCGACCACGAAGGCCTTGTCATAGTGCGGGCGAATGATGGCGTTCAGAAACTCGATGGCCGCTTCCTGCTCGAACTTGAAGCGGTCGCGTACCGAGTTACTCGCGTCCACCAGCAACCCCACCTGCAAGGGCAGATCGGTCTCACTGCGGAAGCTGCGCATCTCCGCGGGCATTTTATCGTCGATCACTGCGAAGTCGTTTTCCTTCAGATCCTTGATGTAGTGGCCATGCCGGTCGGTCACGGTGAACACCACGCGAACTTCGTTGACCCTCGCCCTGATGGTAGTGACGGAGTCATCGGAATCAGAATTGGGCGGATTTTCCGGCGGCGCCGGAGCCTGCGTCTTGGCGTCAGGTGGAGGGATTGTTTTCGCGGGCGCATTCTGCGGCGCGCTCGGCGTGGACGGCGCCGTCTGGCCGATGAGCGAGCCAGCCAGCACAAGAAATGCAATCAGAAGCGGAAAAATGCGCGATTTCATCAGGACGATTTGCCGAGAACCTATTTCCCTTAATTATAGCCCGTGGCCCCGCGCTGAACGGCGACGATTTCCGTCGAGACGCGGCTTGACAGGTCTCCGCTTGGCAGCGCTCAGCGGGGGGAGACGCGGCGAGCCGCGTCTCTACGCAGAGGCTTTGCCGGACGCAGGCTCTGGCCTTGGGCCCTCTTGGCGGGCATTTTCCAGGCTATTGAGCAAGTTCTCCAGTTCCTGCGGTAACGGCCGCGAGAACTTGAGCGGCTCCTTCGTCCGCGGATGCGCGAACTCGAGCACCGCCGAATGCAGAAAATTTCGATCCAGCCTCAGCGTCGCGGGCATTCCGGCCGACCGCCGTTTGTTCGACTGCGACCGCAATTCGCCGGGCGCGCCATAGAGCGCGTCGCCCACCACCGGATGTCCGAGCGACGACATGTGCACGCGGATCTGGTGCGTGCGTCCCGTCTCGATCTTGAGTTCGACGAGCGCAAACTTGCCGTAGGGCGAGTCAATTTTTCGCTCCACCAGGTAATGCGTCACTGCCTCGCGGCCGCCGAAACCCCGCGTCGTCATGCGCGTGCGCCGCTGCGAATGGCGGCTGATCGCGCTTTGAATCGTGCCGCGATCCTGCTTTGGCCAACCGTGTACCAGCGCAATATAAGTCTTGTGCACCTCGCGTCCGCTGAACTGCTTGGCCAGCCTGCGGTGCGATTCATCGTTCTTTGCCACCACCATCAGCCCGCTGGTCGCGCGGTCCAGGCGATGCACGATTCCCGGACGAAGGTCGCCGCCCACCGCGGAAAGCGCTCCAAAGTGATGCAGCAGCGCATTGACCAGCGTTCCGCGGTTGCGCGCATCGTCGGTCGCTCCCGCTCCGGCATGCACCATCATGCCTGCGGGCTTGTTGACGATCGCCAGGTCGTCGTCCTCATAGACGATGTCGAGCGCAATCTCTTCCGCAATGGCGCGCAGCGGCGGAGCGTGCGGCGGAGCGGTGACCGTGATCTGTTCGTCGCCATTGCCCCTCAGCCGCAGCGACGCCTTCGCCGCCGCCCCGTTTACCAGCACCTCACCCTTCGCAATGAGTTGCTGCACGCGGGCCCGGCTGACTTCTGCCCGACTGACATCTGAAAGTTGCGCCGCGAGATATTGGTCCAGACGCTGTCCCGCGGCTTCGGGAGATGCGGTCAGCGTGAGGGGAAAGTCGGGCATTCGGCGCTCAGCATTCAGCCAGCAAGTGCAAGAAGAATTTGTACGGAGTTTAGAGCCTAAGCCCCAGAGCCGGATTTCTGAGGGCTGAGGGCTGAGGGCTGACGGCTGCTCTTCAGCCACCAGATCAAGCCACCGCCGATGACCAGCAGAATCGAAATCAACTGCGTTCCCGTCATCACCCCGCCGAAAACCTCGCCGCGTCCGGGATCGCCGCGCAGGAACTCGATGAAGTAGCGCTCGACTCCGTACAGAATTATGTAGCTGCTAAACACCTGCCCATCGAACCGCTTGCGCTTGAGCAGCCACATCAGCAGCAGGAAATTGAAAAACTCGGCTGCGGCCTCGATCAGCTGTGTCGGTTCGATCCTGACGCCGAGAGGAGTTCCACTAACGGCATTCGCCAAAGGATTCGTGAAGATGACGCCCCAGAAGTGATTGGTCGGTTTGCCGTAACAGCAGCCTGCCGAGAAGCAACCGAAGCGTCCGAGGACGTGGCCAAAGGCCAGTCCGGGAGCGAAGGCGTCGGTGGTGCGCAGCACCGGCATGCGATGGCGCCGCATGTACCATGCCGCCATGAGGAACGCGCCAATCAGTCCGCCGGAAAATACGCCTCCCGCCTGCAGCGTGTTGAGGCTGAAGATCTCCCGCCAGTTATTCGCGTAGGTGCTCCAGTCGTTGATGATGTAAAGAATCTTGGCCCCGATAATTCCGGCAAGGACAACAAGAATGCCAAAATTCCAGGCATCGTCGCCGTTGATGCCCTGCTTCTCCGAATTGCGCACGCTGATCCAGAGCCCGATCAGCACGCCCGAGGCGACCAGGACACCATAGGTGGGCAGGTAGAAACTGCCAATGTGAAAAAGTCTGGGGAACACGTTAGTTTGGATGCTCCGATAAAGGGCTAAGTTCTAGAAGAGTCTAGCAGGAACCGGCTCTCAGCTGTTCAGCTTCAGATGTAGCTGCTCTCCTAGCTTTTGGCTCTTGGCCTTCCTGCACTCAATATTGGCTGTTCGGGAAGAAGATGTTCCTGAGAGCTGACGGCTGAGAGCTGACAGCTGACAGCTAAAGAAAAGCCGACCCACTGGGCCGTGTGGTGGGCCGAGAATGAACCCGTCTCAGACGGTGGGAACCCGCCGCGACCCATTAGGCTTTTCCGCATGGCGGAACATAGCACACCGGATCTTTTTGCGAGTCGAGTCCCCGTTCATTCGGCATTGGTTCAAAAATCGGTTGCCACCATCACCAACCTCGCAGGTCGGCCTCCACCTTGGATGCTAGGAAACCGGGAAGAGATTCGCAAGGGGTAAATGCAAAATAGTTGGCAGGAGGTTTGCTGGCAGGTGTGCTCCGGGATGCGTTCCAACGAGTTTCGAAGATGAACCCCAGGTTACGAACGACTTCAACCGGTGCGCCGGGTATCTTGCAAAACTTCGTCCAATGCGCTTGCCAGTTTGCTGGCCCGCTGCCGCGCTTCCGGCGAACGCGTCTCCAGTTGCCGCTTCAGCAGATGATATTCATCCGCGATATTCAGCGCCGCCAGCACCGCCAGCCGCACCGAATCGACCGTCGCCGTCTGTTCCGACACCGCGCGCATCTTGCTGTCCACATACGCGGCAAGCTTGACAATATAGTCAGCGTCCGAGCCCCGCAGGTTATAAACCTGGTCGAAGATTTCGACCCGAACGCTGCCACTGCCGTTTACGGCATTTGTGGCCGGCGCCTCTTTGGCCGGAACAGCTTTCTTCAACCCATCGGTCGGAGGTTGGTTGCTCGCAGTGGCCATGTTACTCCTTGGCGGATTACTTCCCGCCAGATCGCTGCCGGCCGGATGTTCGCCGCCGCCGCTTTCGCAGCCATCGTTCAACTTGCCGCCTGCTCATGCGTCAGGCTTTCCATCTGGTTCAACATCTTTTCGACCCGGCCGCGGATGTCTTCGCGATCCTTGCGCAATTGCACCAGTTCGCGGCGCAGGGATTCGTTTTCTTCCTCGCGCTCTTCCAGTTGCTCCCGCAGCCGCTTGGCGTCGCGCTCGGCCGTAGCTCGCGCGTCTTTCGCGGCCTTGTACAACTCAATGGTGCGATAAACTTTCTCTTCCAGCGCTTGAAAATCTTCAGCCGGAACCTCGGCAGATACCTCTTCCACGGTTTTCACGGACATGGGCACCACTCGCTTTCGGGGAATGTTCTTAGCGTTGAAGCGAAGTATAGCGCAGTTTGCTGTGGATTTTACGCTACTTTCGTACCAGCTTTTCCAGCCGTCGCGCCGCCTCGTCCAGTGTCTCAGGCTTTTTGCAGAAGGCGAAACGTACCTGTTGGGATCCGTCTTTCGGATGCTTGTAGAAACTCGACCCGGGCACGCATGCGATCCCGATTTCCTTCACCAGGTAAGCCGCGAACTCCACATCGTTCGCGAACCCGAACGCGCTGATGTCGGTCATCACGTAATACGCGCCCCGCGGACGGTAACAGACGAACCCAGCTTTCTCCAGCGCCGGAATCAGATGATCGCGCCGCTCGCGGTACCGGTCGGCCAGTTCGCGGTAATAACTGGCAGGCAGGCTCAACGCCACCGCTCCCGCTTCCTGCAAAGGCGCGGGTGCGCCCACAGTCAGAAAGTCGTGCACCTTGCGGATCGCGTTCGTGATCGCGGGGGGCGCAACTGCCCAGCCGACGCGCCATCCCGTGACGCTGTAGCTTTTTGAGAGCCCGTTAATGGTGATCGTGCGCTCGCGCATGCCGTCGAGCCGCGCCATCGAAATGTGCTCCGATCCATCGTAAAGAATGTGTTCGTAGATTTCATCGGTGATGGCGAGCACGTTGTATTCGACGCACAGGTCGCGAATCAGTTCCAGTTCTTTCCGGCTGAACACCTTGCCCGTAGGGTTGTTTGGCGTGTTCAGGATGATGGCCTTTGTGTGATGTTGAGCGGTCTGATGTTGGAAAGCTTCGCGCAATTCCTGTTCGTCGAACGTCCACTCGCCTCCCGGCTCGCCGCCCCCCTCGCTTTTCGATGCCTGCGGTGGACGCAAACTGACAAAGCGCGGCTTGGCTCCGCTCAGAATCGCGTCCGGCCCATAGTTCTCGTAGAAGGGCTCGAAGACCACTACCTCGTCGCCCTTGTTGCACACCGCCAGCAGGGTGGCGATCATCGCTTCAGTGGAGCCGCAGCACACCACAATTTCTTTTTCCGGATCAACATCGATTCCCTGCCACTCGCGCATCTGCCGCGCAATCGCAACCCGCAGGCTCTTCGCGCCCCAGGTGATGGCGTACTGATTCACGTCGGCAGCGATCGCTTCCTGCGCGGCGCGCTTGATTTCAGCGAGCGCGGAGAAATCGGGGAACCCCTGCGCCAGATTGACGGCTCCATGCTGCATCGCCTGCCGAGTCATCTCGCGAATCACAGACTCGGTAAAATGCTCAACCTTGTCGGAGAGAAAATGTTTGTGCTGGGGCGAAACTAGGGTCATGGAAAGTAAGGCTAGCACAAATTGATTTCGCCACGGAGACACGGAGGGAAATGAGCCATGCAGCAAACATGGGGGCAGTGACCAATGTGGACATCAACAAACTCCAGTGCGGGGCTTGGGTCTTCTCCGTGTCTCCGTGGTGAAAAGGTTCTATGCCCTCTGCACGCCGCCCAGCGCTTCCATCGCCTTCGTGATCTGTCCTGCCCACTGCGCCACCTCGTCGTCGCGCAGGGTGCGCTCGCTNNAGTTCGGCGATGCCCAATCCGCTGACGCTCTGGTGAATTTTCTCGAACTCCACGTCGTCATTAAACACAAAGGAGAAGTCGCGCTCGACGGCAGGGAAGCGCGGCAGCGCTTCATAACGCACCTGGCGCAGATCGTGCTGGTAGAGCCGGTCGAGATAGATCTCGGCGACAAAAACATCCTGCCGCAGTTTGCGGGCCGCGGCCACATCGGGATGAATCTGGCCAAACTGGGCGACGGTCGTGCCATCCATGACGGCGCGAGCCGAGCGTCCGGGATGATAGTAATCGGCCGTCTCCGAGTCGTAATAAATCGTCCAGTGGCTGAAAGGCGCGAGCAGGCTTTCAATGTCGCCCTTCAGGTCGAAGAACGAGAGCGGACGCGCCGCTGCCTCCGGAGCCAGTCCGTGCACCACCTCCGCATCCACGCTGCCCGTCGCGCCGATTGAGATGCGCTTCAACTCCAGCGGCATCGAATCTGTGCCCGACGCCTCAAATACATTTCCAGCTTCGAACAGGCGAATGTTGTCACTGCCGCGATTCAGGTTGTAAGCCAACATGTTGAGCATGCTCGGAACCATCGAGGTGCGCATCACCGAAGCCTCGTCGCTCAGCGGGTTCGCCAGGTCGAGCTCGGCCGCGGTCGAAAAGCGCCTGGCATCTTCTTTCGAAATGAAAGTCAGCGAAATGGCTTCGTCGTAACCGAGCGCCAGGAGCGATGAGCGCAGCCGCGCGTCCTTGTGCGCGTCGGGCACGTCTCGAACCTCGCCGCTGTAGGCGGGAAGCGTGTTGGGAAACTTGTCGTAGCCGTGCAGGCGCGCCAGTTCTTCGATGATGTCGATCTCGCGCTCGATATCAAGCCGCCAGCTCGGGATGTGCACCAGGTAAGTACCTTCACTGCCCGGCAGCACCGTGAAGCCGAGACGAGTAAGGATGCGGCTGATTTCCAGCGTGCTGAGTGTCTCACCGAGAATCCGGTGCACTTCCCGCAGGTCGAGCTCCACCGGAGCCAGGTCGAGCTGGCGAGCGATCATGTCGATCACGTCGCCAATGAGCGTGCCGCCGCCGGAATTGAGAATCAACTCGGCGACGCGGTTGGTCGAAGCGACGGTCGATGCAAAATCCGCGCCGCGCTCGAATCGGTGCGAGGCGTCGGTGTGAATGCCGTGCCGCTTCGACATCCGGCGCACTGTGACCGGGTCCCACCACGCGGATTCAATCAGAATATTCCGCGTCTTCTCGGTGATCATCGTGTCGAAGCCGCCCATCACGCCAGCCAATCCCACCGGTTTTTTCGCGTCGGCAACAACGAGATCTTCGGTGGAAAGTTTGCGCTCCACGCCGTCCAGAGTCTTCAGCGTTTCGCCGTCCTGAGCGCGTCTTATGACCAGCCTGCGGCCTTCGAGCAGATCGAGATCGAACACGTGCGTCGGCTTGCCGCTCTCCCACAAAACGTAGTTGGTAGCGTCCACCGCGTTACTGATGGGCCGTTGATCGATCAGTTGCAAGCGCCCGGCAATGTTTGCGGGCGAAGGCC
>PLHP01000109.1:16582-17539 GCA_003138955.1 Acidobacteriaceae bacterium
GTCGTGATCTCCATCTCGAAGACAGTGTTGTCACCTTCGCCGGAGATTCCTTCAACGGCGACGCCCGCAAGGGTAAGTTCGTCCGCAAGGTGGAGGTAGTCGACCGGGAGGTCAACGAAATCGCGTAGCCAATGAGGAGAAATTTTCATGAAAGCAGCTTGTAGCTGTTAGCTCTTAGCTTCTGGCTCGTAGCCATCAGCTCTCAATCCTTCACCTTTACTGTTTGTCATCCTGAGCGAAGCGAAGGACCTATGGATTCTGCTGACGCGGGCGAGATGCATAGGTCCTTCGCTTCGCTCAGGATGACAGCAATTAAAATAGTCGAACTAATACGACGCTTTGTTGCGAACAGCGAACGACGAATCGCGAATGACTTAATGACTCCTACCCAAACTGTTCCAAAAACCGCACGTCGCCTTGAAAGAACAGCTGAATATCATCGACGCCGTACTTCAGAATCGCAATCCGTTCCACGCCCATGCCGAAGGCGAATCCTGAAACTTTTGCCGCATCGTAATCCACGAAGCCATACACATTCGGATCGACCATGCCGCAGCCCAGCAGTTCAATCCATCCGCTGGCCTTGCAGTTGCGGCACGGAGCGCCGTCGCGCGTGCCTTTGCCATCGCAGAAAATGCAACTGATCTGCACGTCGGCGCTCGGCTCGGTGAACGGAAAGAACGACGGGTAGAAGCGCGTCTTCACGCTCGATCCGAACATAGCTTTCATGGCGTGGTCGAGCGTGCCCTTCAAATCGCAGAACGTAATGTTGCTGTCGACCGCCAGACCTTCGATCTGATGAAAGATGGGCGAGTGCGTTGCGTCGAGCGCGTCGTTGCGATGAACCTTTCCCGGACACACCACGCGCACCGGCGGCTTCATTTTCTGCATCGTGCGGATCTGCACCGGCGAAGTGTGCGTGCGCAGCAGCAGGCGGTCGCGCAGCGGCTTCGATTC
>PLHP01000216.1 GCA_003138955.1 Acidobacteriaceae bacterium
ACCAACTTCCCCTGCATGATGGCTTGTCCCGCCCACACCAACGCGGGCCGGTATGTCGCGCTCATCGCGGAAGGGCGATTTGAGGAAGCTTACAAGTTTGCCCGCGATCCCAACCCGCTGGCGAGCATCTGCGGCCGCGTCTGCGCGCATCCCTGTGAGACTGCCTGTCGCCGTGGAGATATCGATCGGCCCATCGCAATACGGGCTCTCAAGCGTTTTCTGACCGAGCGCCACGGCCCTGAATCCAAGCATCCTGTCGACGTCAATGCCGGACGTGGCCAGAACAAGCTGCCCTTCAAAGTCGCCGTGGTCGGCGGCGGCCCGGTGGGCCTATCGGCGGCGCATGACCTGGCTCTCATGGGTTACTCGGTCACGATTTTTGAAGCCGCACCCGTGGCCGGAGGAATGCTTTACCTCGGCATTCCCGAATACCGCTTGCCTCGTGACGTGGTGGAAGCGCAAGTGCGAGAAATCCTCGCGACCGGCGACATCACTCTCAAGCTCAATCAGGCGGCCGGACGCGACTTCATGGTTTCCGACCTGCGCCACCAGGGCTTCGATGCGGTGCTGATCGCCGTAGGCGCGCATCGCAGCCGCGATCTCACCATTCCGGGGGTTGACCTGGATGGCGTTTACAAGGGCATCGATTTTCTGCTCAACGTGAATCTCGGGTATAAGTTCACCATCGGCAAGAAAGTTATTGTGATTGGCGGCGGCAACGTGGCCATGGATGTGGCGCGTTCGGCGGCTCGCGAAGTGGTGCGGCAGCACGTCGCCGGAGTAGAAGACCTCGAGCCTTCGCTGGAGAATGTAAGCGCCGTGGCCACGAAAGAGATGGTGGACGTATCACTCTCTGCCCTGCGCTTAGGCGCGCAGGAGGTGCATCTCGTCTGCCTGGAAAAACGTGAAGAAATGCCGGCGGCGCTGGAAGAGATTGAAGAGGCCGAAACGGAAGGCATCGTCATGCATCCCGGCTTGGGCCCCAAGCGCATGATCGGCAAAGACGGCAAGGTTGTGGCGCTCGAGACGCTGAAGACGAAATGGGTCTTCGATCAGAACAAGCGCTTCAATCCTGCGTTCTACGAGGGCAGTGAAACACAACTGGGGTGCGACACCATCATTATGGCGGTCGGCCAGGCGCCGAACCTGGATTTTCTCAAACCCGAAGACGGCGTGGAACTTTCTCCCCGTGGGCTGATCGCGGTGAACCCGCGAACCCTTATGACCTCGGCGAACGGAATCTTTGGCGGTGGGGACTGCGTTTTCGGCCCGCGTCTGATCATCGATAGCGTGGCTGACGGCAAGCGTGCTGCCGTCGGCATTGATGAGTTCCTGCGTGGCCAGAGGCACCCAGATCCCATTGTCGAAGTCGAGATCTTTAAGCGCCACAGCATGCCCCTGGAGTTGTTGGACCTGGTTCGCCCGCCCATACCCATGCTCCCGCTGGAGCGGCGTACGGGAGTGACCGAAGTCGAGGTCGGCTACGACGCGCAGTCCGCGATGGAGGAAGCCCAGCGTTGCCTGCACTGCTGGGTAAACACGGTCTTTGAGGGCAGCCCTGAAGACGGGAGCATGTGCATTCTGTGCGGCGGTTGCGTGGATGTGTGCCCGGAGAACTGCCTGTCGCTCGTATCCCTGGATCGCATCCAATTCGAGCCCGAAGCGGTGCAGCAGATTCGAGAGAACCAGGAATTGTTCGGCGTGGAACTCGACGAAGTGGCGGCCGATGAACTCGGCATCGTGACCGGGTCGGCCATGCTGAAAGACGAAACTCGCTGTATTCGCTGCGGGCTGTGCGCCGCGCGCTGTCCCGTCAGCACCATCACCATGGAGTCATACAATCTGGTTTCCGCCGAGCCGACGGGATTGATTTCGGTGGAAGCCATNNAATGTCCGAAGAAAAAAAGAATACGCCGGCGGAACCTAGTTCGGAACCTAGTTCGGAACAGCGCCCGCAACCAGGCAACGAGTTCGACCGACGCGCTTTTTTCGTGAAGCTGGGATTGGGATCGCTGAGTATCGCCGCTGCCGGCACGGCCGCGTTTTCGTACCAGTTTCTCTCGCCGAATGTCTTGTACGAGCCTTCTCCCATCGTCAATGCAGGCAAGCCGGAAAATTATGCGGTGGATTCGGTGACGATGGACGTGAACGCAGGAATTTATCTCATCCATGCTCAGGAAGGTTTTTTTGCGCTGAGTGCCGTCTGTACTCACCTCGGCTGCCTGACCGCATGGAAACCTGAGTTGGGCATCATCGCTTGCCCTTGCCATGGCAGCAAGTTTTATGTTTTCCAAGCGAACAAAATCCCCGGAGAGAAGATTGAAGGCCCGGCCCCCAGGCCGCTGCCCTGGCTGGAGACCTCGATCAGCGACGAGGGCGATCTGATGGTGGACCGTTCCATCACCGTTCGTCCCATGCAGTTTGTGAGGGTGTGAGCGTGGCGAAAACAATCACGAACTACTTCGAACAGTTGCGCGGCACGCGGGTGTGGCGTTCGGTGTTCCGCAGCGGGACCGGATCGAGTACTCTGCGCCGGGCGCTCGCGGTGCAGCAGAACGTATTCCTGCACCTTTTCTCCACCAAGGTGCGGACCCGAATGCTCAGCTTCAGCACGACGTGGTATCTGGGCACCCTGACCTTCGGAACGTTTCTCATATTGGTCGCCACCGGCATCCCCCTGATGTTCTATTACCATCCCTCGGTGCCGCAGGCCTACGCGGATACTAAGGATCTGCAGTTTGTAGTTTCCTCCGGCTTATTTCTGCGCAACCTGCACCGCTGGTCCGCGCATGCCATGGTCTTCCTGGTGTTCGCGCATATGTTCAAAGTGTTTTACCGCGGAGCCTACCGGCCGCCGCGCGAGTTCAATTGGGTCATTGGAGTCATCCTGCTGCTGATTACGCTTTTGCTCAGCTACACGGGCTATCTGCTGCCTTGGGATCAGTTGGCTTTCTGGGCGATCACCGTGGGTTCCAATATCGCATCGGCTGTCCCCGTGATGGGCAACAAGGTTCACTTCCTCATGCTCGGCGGCAATGTGGTGAACGCCAACGCTCTGCTGCGCTTTTACGTGCTGCACTGCATGATTCTGCCCCTGGTGGCGATCCTTTTTGTCGCAGTGCACTTCTGGCGCATTCGCAAAGATGGCGGCCTCTACGCCCACCAAAGCGAACCAAGAACCGTCGCGGCTGCACCGGTTCCCGTCGCTGCGAAGGGGGCCCAATCCTAATGACCGATCCGAAAGATTTCATCGCCGGCATGGGATCGAATGCCCGCAAGTCGCCGACTCGTGTTGTCTTCGTCACCCGGCGCACTTCGGCGCAGGTCAAGGTTACCGACGAAGATCAGGTGCAAACCTATCCGGAAGTCCTCTTCCGCGCCATCGTCGCCATCGAGGTGCTTGCGATTGCGTTGGCCTGCGTGTCTCTTCTGTTCAATGCTCCCCTGGAGGGCATTGCCGATCCTTCGCATACGCCCAACCCCGCCAAGGCGCCGTGGTACTTCCTTGGTTTGCAGGAAATGCTGCACTACTTTCCTCCGGTGGTCGCGGGGGTGCTGGTTCCGACTTTGGTCGTGTTCGCGCTGATTGTGATTCCTTATTTCAACATCAACGTCGAAGCTGAAGGTTTGTTCCTGAAGGATCGCAAGCGCCGGCTGCTCATTTTTTATCTGGCCGCGGCTGCGCTTTCTCTGTTCATGTTGTTCTTTGATGTTTACGTGGCGCTGGTGCCGACCCTGATCGTCGCCGGGTTCATGGTGCTGGCGGCGCAAAGTTCTCCGCAGTCGACTTCGGCTTTCCGGCGTTATCTGGCCGCCAAGCCACTTTCATACTGGATCATGACCTGGTTTCTGTTCGAACTGGCCGTGCTCACGGCGGTTGGCACTTTCTTTCGCGGCCCGGGTTGGTCCTGGGTGTTGCCCTGGAGGAGCTAATTGAAGAACGCGTTATCTTCCTTGTGGCAGAGATGGTTCGGCCATCCGGTGCGCGCTTTTGGCGTGGTCAGTCTGCTGTTATTGATTTCGCTGGCCATTGCACCGGCCAAAAATTACTTCAGTGAATGGCGTCACTACCAGAGTCAGTATCTGGCGCTGGTTCGGGGGCGGGGAGAAGCGGTGACGCTGCAGCGCCATTTCCACGACGGAATCCAGCAGATCTGGATTCCGGGGCTCGGAGTCGTAGACCGCTGCACCACCTGCCACGCCGGATTGAAAGAAGCGAGCCTGGCCGATGCCAACCTTCCCCAGCCCTTCCGCCGGCATCCGGTAATCCCGCACACGCTTGACCAGTTCGGCTGCGTGATGTGTCACCGCGGGCAAGGCCCCGCGACCACCGTCGAGCAAGCGCACAGCAGCACGGAGGCATGGGAGCAGCCGATTTTGCCGGCACGGTACGTCCAATCCTCCTGCGGCCAATGCCATCGCTCTCCTCTGACCGGCACGCCGCAACTGAACCTGGGGCGCAATTTGCTGGGCCATTATGGCTGCGTGCATTGCCATACCATCAAACTACCCGACGGCAGCGCGATCAAACCGACCGATGATCCGCCATCCCTTGAGCACATCGCCGACAAGACCACACGGGAATGGATTTATGCGTGGTTGAAGGATCCTCAGGCCTATGCCGTCACTGCGACCATGCCAAATTTCAAGTTGAGCGATCCGGACGCGCGCGATATTTCGGCTTTCCTGATCGCCAGCAGTACGCCCATCCCTGGAGACACGGCGCCGGCCAGCCCAGCCAGTAAGGATAAAGAGAAAGACCAGAAGGCGCCCGATCCGACGGCTGGAGCCAGCCTGTACGGCGAGTCATTCTGCGCCTCCTGCCATGCCGTGCAGAACGCCGCCGGGAATGTGGTGGGCGGCGACGTCGGTCCGGAACTGACCCGGATCGGCAATAAGGTGAAGCCGGAATGGTTGCGGGCATGGTTGCGCAATCCGCGTGTCTACGATTCCGGAACGGCCATGCCGCACTACCGTTTCACCGATCCGCAACTTTCCCTGCTGACTGCCTTCCTCGGCAACAAGACGGATTCCGATCTGCTGGCCAATGTGCATCTCGACCCCGCCACGCCGGAGCAGATTGCGCACGGCAAGCTTCTGGTCACCGAATACGGCTGCGCCTCATGCCATGAGGTTAGCGGCATCAAGAAGCCGGATAACTTCGCTCCGGAATTAACCCGCATCGGGAGCAAGCCGCTGACCCAGATTATTTTCCTGCCCGGAATGACGCATGCTATACCCGATTACATTGCGGCCAAGATCCGGCAGCCGCGTTCGTTTGGAGCGGCCCTGAAGATGCCGCAGTTCAACCTCGCACCCGCGCAAATTGATGCCTTGACGACCGCACTGCTCGCGCTCACCGACCGGGCCCATGATTTGCCACTGGCCTTGACCGTTCCGGCGAAACCGCCTTCGAATTACGAACCCGCGGGCAAGGCCGGACAACTCATGGCGGACATGGCCTGCTTCACCTGCCACGCCATCAACGGTCGCGGCGGCGACATGGCTCCCGACCTGACCTGGGAAGGCAGTTCGGTGCAGCGCCAGTGGCTGCAGGCATTCCTGAAGAACCCCGGCACACTGCGTCCGGCGCTGATCCGCCGCATGCCGAGGTTCAATCTTTCCGATGACGACGCGAAGGAACTGACGGACTACATCATGACCGTTTATCAGACCCCGGCATTCGATCGCGACTCGATGCCGTCGAGCGGGTATCCGCCCGCTCAGGTGGAGGAGGGGAAACAGCTTTTCTATTCCAAGTATGCCTGCCAAGGCTGCCACATCGTCGATACCAAGGTCGACAAAGGCTACATCGGACCAACGCTAACCCAAGTAGGCTCGCGCCTGAATGCTGCCTGGATTTACCACTGGCTGAAGGGCCCGCAAACCATGCGGCCCGGCGCCATCGAACCAAACCGCAACATGAATGACGAAGATGCCCGCGCTCTGACCGCATTCCTGATGACNNCTAACTTAGCCCAGCGCTTCAGCGCTGGGAAAAGTGGGAAGAATGACGTAAGTCCCGGAGGGACGATCGAGTGCCTACGATTGTTGCGCAAACCAAACCCTGGCGGACACTCTTAGCAGTCTCCCTCATGCTCGTAACCGCAGGATGCACCCGCAAGCCGGGCCCAGCCTCTGCTCTAAAGCCCACAGGGTTCGGTGCCGCACTGGTAGAGTCGAGTGGAGGCAAGCAGATCGGCGCAACCGGCATGGTTCTCGCTCAGCCCTTGCTTGTGCAGGTCAACGACGAACAAGGGACGGCTGTCACCGGAGCATTGGTCGAGTTCAGCGGGCCCACGGGCGTCAGCTTTGACCCTCCGAGCGGCCTGACCGACTCCAGCGGACAGCTCAGCACGAACGTCGCTCTCGGCAGCATGGCAGGCCGATATCAACTTGTCGCGCACACATCCACGAAAACTCAGAAGCCAGTCGAATTGAAGATTGAAGAAATTGCCTTGGGATATCAGGAGCAGGTGGGATTTCAGCTCGACAACAAGTATTGCGCTCGCTGCCACGATCCGGAGTCCACGCCGGAGCGCGTTTCCAATTACGACAATCTGGAGACCAAGCCGCACCCATTTACCGAGGGCGACACACTCAACAAAATGACCGATGCCGAACTGACAGCCATCATCAGCCACGGCGGACCCGCGCTCAACAAGTCCGCATTGATGCCGCCGTACGGATATACGCTGAGCAAGACAGAGATCGAGGCGCTGATTTCCTACATCCGCCTGATCTCCGATCCTCCCTATCATGCTTCCGGAATGGTGTATGCACAAAAGTAGGGCCGGTTGGCTGGGCCTTATTCTGTTCGTTGTCAGCTTGAGCGTTATCAGTCTATTCACTGCCTGCGCTTCGCTTGCTCAAATTGTATAGCCGGCGGAAATCAAAGACCCCGCGTTGCGTGCCCTGCAGCAGCAACACATGGACGACCTGGGCCGGGGCGGCGGGGACCCGTGACGCCCGTCACGGGTCCAATAACCCGCTCGATGCAGCTTCAGTCAGGAGTCTTCAACCATACTGCCTTTTTTGGTGGGAGTTAGGTGCAGACGGTACTCTGTCCCGATCAGAAACATCAGAAAACCTGCGATCAGAAAAATGTCCCCAATGCTGAAACCGTACAATGCTGCGTGGTCCGCAAGCAGCAGCCATTGCCCTTTGCCGGACACATTCCAAATCGGAGCCGCTGGGTGGAATGTAGAGGGGATTCCAACTGATGGCATTACACCTTTATTCAATGATGTAACTAAAGCGTTGCAAGTGATTCCCAGCAAAACAAAGAGTCCGCCTTTCACCTTGGCACGGATGATGTAGCGAACAACCCACGCAAGTGTTGTGATCCAGAACAAATAGCAGAAAGCCATATTCGCTGTCGTCCGCCAGAGCGCCCCTATGCACAGGACGCAAACGAGCTTGATATAAACTTTCACCGCTGACTCCTTGCGATCACTTGAATCGATCGGTCATGGAACTACGCCATGTCGTGAAATTCGAGTTTGCTGGGGGGCACCTCGATCAGGTTCGGCTCGTGGCTGGACTCTGTGGAGGTGCGCGTCGCTGGGGGAGGAAATGCGACTCAACATTTTAACATTATGGCAATGCCGATCAACATTTAGTTTTTTGCAAAATAGTCTGAGGAACTAGTGAGTTTGACGAGGCCATTCCAAGGAACTACGCTCCAGCTAGCATTCGCAATTCCTCACAAGAAGAAAGGCCCTCCCCCATGTCACTAGGAGAATTGTTCGCATCGATAAGAGAGCGCCGTCGTCGCTCTGCCCAGCAACCTTATGAAGAAGGGGCTCAGATCAGGAGACGGCTGCAAGAGTTGCTTGCTGTTCCTACGCCGGCACACGAGGCCGAAACGCCCTTCACCAACGCCCGTATTGAAAAGAGTGAGGTTACCCTCCTCTCGACATACTGACTTCGTAGACCGTTGGAAGCTGGCATTTGTCCGGACGAAGATGACCGGGATGTTCTCAGGTTACTTTCGTACTGCCACATGGCACGCAGGAGCCATTCACGAAGCTCTGAACAGAGCTTAAGTTGGAATTGAGCAGTTTTCGGGGGAGGGCTGTTCAACGATAGCGCCCCACCGACTCTTTGAGTCTGGGGCGCTTTCGTTTGTGCGTTTTCCCGGCGCAGCCTACAACGCGCTGGGCGCAGGGGTATCGCCCACGGTCCAAGCAGCAGGTCGGCTTCGAAAAGGAAAATCAGGACTTGGTTTCCGCGTTGGCAGCCTCGAAGAATGCGTCTTGCTGTCGGTGTGCGAAGCGCAGAGCCGATCTTCGTGACTGTGATCGCCCACTTCCAGGTAGTCGGCCACTTGCTCGCAGCCTTTGCAGTCACACAACACGGTCGCGTTTAGCGGATGGTGAAGCTGGAAAAATTCCATGCCTACCCCACAAATGCAGGAGCAAGATTTAGTTCCGCGAGAGTTGAACCTGCTTCCTCGGAATTGACCAGAAAATCGCGCCAGAGATTTTGAACCGGCAGGAATTCGCGCTCGTAGGTCAGGCGGAACTGCACATTACATTTCCTAACAGTAGACCAAGCATTGCGTTCAATGGTGTATACGCTAGCCTCGTTCATAGATTAACCCCACGACAACCATGCTATCAATGGCGAATTCGGCGGTCTGGTCAAGATTGCTCGGTTCTCCGAACGAATTGGCAACATCGCTCTTCGACCGCTACCACATCGTCGCGCCTGCTGATGTGCGCGATGCTGCTCTCAAAGTGGAAGCAAACCAGCGACAACAGTAAGAGGCCATCCGAAACTCCAGCGTGCCAGAGTTTGGGCAGTTTGGTCATAGTGGCCGAAAATAGCACCAAAAACAGGGCATCGGGCCGCCTGAATTTCACCGCTGCTGTGCGAGTCTAACTGATGAGCAGTGAATGGGTTGGGTTGGTGCCCGGAGACGGAATCGAACCGTCACGTCCCGTTAGGGACCCGGGATTTTAAGTCCCGTGCGTCTGCCAGTTTCGCCATCCGGGCGTTTTGCTACAAACTACTGTAAACGGGTAACTTGCTCTGTTTCTATCGAACTCGATTCGGGATCGCCTTTTGTGCTGGTGGCACTACTGGTGGCAGTTTGAGGAACTGGCGAGTCTTCGACGGCCGCGAGCAGGTCCGGCTGCGACAGGTGCGTGTAGCGAACGGTCATCGACAAGGTTTTGTGTCCCATCAGCGCCTGAATCCTCCGCAGGTCAATTCCCCTCGAAGCCAACCGGCTGCCGAAGCTATGCCGCAGGCAGTGCCAGGTGAAATCCTTCAATCCGGCTTTCTTCACGGCATCCTCGAACCAGTGGCGATTGCCCGTCAGAGGTTCGTTGTTCCGCATACTCAGGAACACATGCTCGCTGCCCGATGCCTTCGTCTTCTCTCTCAAGAACTCCAGCATGGCCCGCGCAGTCGAGTTGAGCGTAACATGGCGCGTCTCGCCGTGCTTGCTGCGCGGCACCGTCAAGACTTTGTGCTCAAGATCGACATTCGGCCAGGTTGCGCGGTACATCTCGCTGCGCCGCATCCCTGTAGCTAACGCGACTTCGAACTCAGGCAAGTGCTCCGGGTAGTCAGTCCTGATGACCGCGCGCAGCCGATCCTCTTCGGTTGCGCAGTCCTTCAGGTACTCTACCTTCGTCGGCAGTGGCTTGTACTGATTCAGATATCGGACCTTCTCGTTGTCCTCTTTCGGCATCCGAAGCAGGCGCGCGGGATTCACTTTGATCTTGCGGTTCTTCTCTGCCAGACGGTAGGTGAGCTTCAAGAGAGCTGTATAGCGGTTCTTCGTGGCGACGGACCAACCGCGTTCTTCCGCCTGTGCATTCATCCATCCCTCGAAGTCTTCAGCCAAGATGCTCTCGGCTGCCCGCTTGCCGAATTGCTCCGTCAACCGAGCCATCCGGTACTCGT
Organism: Acidobacteriaceae bacterium; assembly: GCA_003138955.1. Taxonomy (GTDB): domain Bacteria; phylum Acidobacteriota; class Terriglobia; order Terriglobales; family Acidobacteriaceae; genus Acidiflorens. The sequence continues at coordinate 9,919 of PLHP01000216.1, forward strand.
CGTTCTGATAACTCGCCTTCGCGCTGCGCGAGTATTCGAGCGCCGCGTCTGCGATCTGCTGGAAGGTCACCGCCCGCGCTCTGAGTTTCTCGGGAAGTTTCTTGCCTCCGAGTGCCTCTGTTCTGCGCTTCTCTACCAACTCCTTGGCATTGGCGCGAGTGCCAGCTTTCTCTCGGTGGCGCTGGCCACCTGCGAAGTATTGGATCCACCACACACCGGAACCTGGTGGCCTCTCGAACACGCCGCGAACCTTCTTCACTGTGCTGCTCATTTGCTCCGTCCCTTCCCTTGCTTGGCGTTCTTTCGCGGGCGCCCGCCTTTCTTCGCCCACTCGCTCAGTTGCTTCTTGCTGTACTTTTTGGCGCGGGCTTTGCCGCCAGAACGTGCCAGTTGCCGCTGGATTTCGCGTCTCATCTCCGCCGTGATTTTCATCTCCATGAGTCAAATAATAATACTTTCCAGCAAGTTTTTCTAGTAGTATTCTATAAGCACCGATGCGCACACGAAAGCAGCGAGCGGCCAGTATTCGGGAGCAGTTCATCGCGAAGGGATGCGATCCTCACATGCTCGATTCGCTGCTCGGCGAATATCGTCGGCATGGCGTTAGACATCCTGAAACCAAGCACCACGGAAAAGAAGCTCGTTCAACCTTCAAACAGCTCAGGGGTCTGCATGATCGGCTGAACGAGATTGCCTCCGAGATCGAGCAACTCCAGGCAAAACGGTTGGATTTCCTGTGCGGCCAAACGTTGGTCAACCCCTTATTCCGGCACCTCAGTCCGATCGACACAACTCTCTTCCGTTCCGAAGCCGAGAAGCTGAAGAGAACGGCTGACCATCTCGACCGTGCTGGCCGTTTGACCGTCTGGCCGCGGAAGGATGCCCGACGAGCAGTGATCGCGATAATTTACGTGTGCTGCTGCTACGTTCCCTGGGAGCGCAAGAAGGCGAGAGCGATCACCTACAGCGACGTTGCCGATCTGTTGAACGAGTATGAGGCAAAGATGGGCATTGCCGACCCAGACAATCCTGTTTTGGAAGATGCGGTCAGAAAGGCCGTCAAGCGGGACTTTACCCGCAGAAAGTTAAGGGAGCAACGATGCCAACCAACCGTAAGCCGGAAGATGGTTTCCTGATCGCGCTCTATGCGCGTGTTTCCACCGTCAACGGTCATCAGGATCCCGAAATGCAACTCCGAGAACTGCGCGAGTATTGCCAGCGCCGCGGCTGGAAGATCGCGGGCGAGTATGTTGACCGCATGACCGGCTCGAAGGAATCGCGGCCCGCACTGAACCGGATGATGGCGGACGCGCACAGCCGGAAGTTTGATGCTGTGCTGGTTTGGAAGCTGGACAGGTTCGCCAGATCGTTGAAGCATCTTGTCAACGCCCTGGCCGAGTTTGAAGCGCTCGGCTTGGCCTTCGTCAGTCTGCGGGATAACCTCGATCTGACCACACCTGCTGGTCGTCTCATGTTTCAGATCATCGGCGCTATGGCCGAGTTTGAGCGTGCGCTGATACAGGAGCGGGTCCGGGCCGGGCTCGCCAATGCCCGCAGCAAGGGCAAGGTACTCGGACGCCCACGGCGCATCGTGGACAGCGCCAGGATAGCTTCGCTGCGCAGCACAGGCGCTGCCTGGCGGGCTATCGCGGACGAGCTAGGGGTAGGCGTCGCCACTTTGTATAGGGCGACGGCCAGACGTTCCGAAAACCCCTCCGCTGGCTTTGCCGCAATCGACTGAGACCAAAGCATCGGGCGCGCGACGTTGCGGTGTCTCAGAATCAAGTGTTTGTGGAGCCAGGGAGACAGTTTCGGGACACCTACGGGACAGCGAATCTCCCTGCCGCCGACGTGGCCAATGGGTAGTCCAAGCCATCCCCAGGGCTGGCAAGCGTTTCTAGTCTGTCAGGCGCTGTCCTACAGCGTGTCCACTTCTAGCTTCGCGGCTCCCCCGTGATGCTGAATGACTGCGGTTCGGCGGGCGGTTCTGGGAGCGGCATTGCTTCCGCGACAGGGGCAGGCGCTGGTGGTAAAGGTTCCGGTTCATGAGCAGGCGCACGAGCAACTTCAGGAGATGGGGGAAGCGCCGGAACTGCGTGGCGAGTGTTTATTTCAATCTGCATTAGCAGCCCGTGGTAGAACAGC
>PLHP01000270.1 GCA_003138955.1 Acidobacteriaceae bacterium
TCGAAAACTTGCAGATTGGCCATTTTTCTAGACCGCTTTCAATCTCAACTGGGAGGATTTCGTAATTTTGTAATCGGGTAACTTGGTAATTTGAAATCAGCCTGGTTCAAAATTACCAAATTACCCGATTACCAGATTACAAAATGTAGTTCTACACCGTCTTAAACAACGACCAGGCGGTGCGCTTCAGTTCCAAATCGTCCTTGGTCAAGTATTCCGCCAGCCCGGAAATGGAGCGGGCAATTTCAGTGGTTCCCTGGTGCATCAAGGGAACGCCGCGATCGATCGCGGTCGAGACCGCGAAGTACTGATTGGGGATTCGCCAGAGCACCGGCGCCCCGATGGCAGCCTCGGTCTCCGCTTCATTGAAGCCCGCGACCTTGCGATAACGGTTCAAGACCAAGGCAAACCGCTCCCGTGAGCCGCCGCTCTCGCCCAGATACTGGGCCACTCGTCCGGCACCCCATAGGGACGCGACATCGGCATGGGCGACGAGCAGAATTTTCTCCGACAGGTTGCAGACCAGGCGAGTGGCGCTGTCGAGCCGGGAGGAAGCGTCCACGACGATGTAGTGAAACAGGCCGACCATGGTGTCAAAGAGGCGGGCAAAGTCGGAAGCGGAGGGCTCGATAACCGTAGGCGTCACGGCGCCGGCGAGCAACTGCAGGCCGTGATCGTGACGGACCATGAAGCTGTCGAGCAGGGACGCGTCCAGGCGATGCAGATTCGTGACGGCGTCCGAGAGGGTGAATGTGGGCTTGAGATTAAGATGCAAGGCGCAGTGGCCCAGCGGCGCCAGGTCGATCAGCGCCGTGCTGTGATGAAGCGACTGCAAAGCCAGAGCGAGATTGACGGCGACCGTGGTGCCGCCGCTGCCGCCTTTGGCGTTTACGACCGTGAACACTTTTCCCCGCGAAGTTTCACGCCCGGGCTTGCGGCGAGTTGCCGTCAGGCGGACGAAGGCTTCGAGCAAATCGGTGGTGGTGGTGGGGCGCTCAATGTATTCGCGCACCCCCGCCCGCATGGCACTGATAATCAACTGGGGTTGAGTCATGGGGCCGACGACGAACATGGCTGTATCGGGAAGTTCCTGGTGCAGCAACTCCACGGCCCGTAGCGCCGAGGTGACGCCATCGCTGGCGATATCCACCAGAATCACGTCGGGCGCAAAAGCTTGAGTTTTGCGGATGACCGGGTCGTTGGCGGCCAGAGGCAGAGTGGGGTTGCTGCAGACAGTACGGGCGACGCTGGTGCCATCCACCAGAACCTGAAGCACCGCGCGCTGGTCATTATCCGTGGCGAACACGGCTACTGCCAATTCCGGCATGACTCGTTCCCCTACCACCCTTTCCCCAATGCCCAACAACTTCCGTCTCCGCCCAGGAACCAGTTCCTACTTGCCGGTGCCCCCGGACTTCTTGCCATCGAACTTGCCCTTGTCCAGATTCGGCACCGGCATCGGCGGACCCTTGGGCGCCTCGACACTGGGCGAAATCCGGTGCACCGTGCACAAAACCATCAATTCCGAGTTGCTCTTTTGGTCGCTCTTGCTTTTGAAGAAATTTCCGATGATCGGGATATCGCCGAGAAACGGAACCTTGTTGCCAACATTTGTGACCCGGTTATCCATCAGGCCGGCGATGACGAAGCTCTGGCCATCTTGCAGTTCGAATTCAGTGTCCGCTTTGCGCGTGCTGATGGCGGGTATGGTGGTTCCGGCAACCGAGACGGCGTCCGCGAAGTCCAGCGTACTCACCTCGGGAGCGACGTGCAGGTGGATGCTGCCGTTCGGCTGAATTACGGGGGTGAACTTCAGGCGCACGCCAAACTCGCGAAACTGAATCGTGACGGTTGCAATTCCGCTGGCGTTTTGCTGCGCGACGGGAAAGGGAAATTCTCCTCCGGCCAGGAAACTGGCTTCCTTGCCATTGACCGCGATCAGGTTGGGCTCGGCCAGAATCTGCAAGAGATTCTGTGTCTTAAGCGCCTCGATCACCGCGCCCAAGTGGACCTGAGGGTTAAAGAAGAACATGTTCAGTACGTTCGATATTGTCGCCGTATTGGGATAGGCGCTGCCTGTTCCCGTATCGATGAGGCTCCCGTTGCCGGTGACTCCGCCGAACTGGCCGGTGGTGGTGCTGCCGATGGTGTTTCCAGCGCCGGTGGAAAGCAGATTGAAGCCCAGTTGGGTCAGAGCCGAACGATCCACTTCAGCAAACTTGACTTCGAGAAGCACTTCCTCTGCCCCGACTGGGCCAAACGTCAGCACGTTCACGACATTCTTGGAATACGCCGAGGCCAGCAGGCCCGCATGCTTGGCAGTGTCCTCGGTGGTTACGTGACCGGAGAGAACAATCGCGTTGCGCGAAGGCGTCACGTTGATCTGCTCATTCGGGAACAGGCGATGCATTTCTTCCGAAGCCGCCGTGATGTCGACATCCACCCGCAGATCGAAGCTGCGAGAGCGCTCCAGTTCGTCCCAGATCAGCAGTGAAACCTCGCCCGGAGCGAGTCCATTGACCAGGACCTGGGTGGGCGTGACGACCAGCGCATCCGCCACTGAAGGGTCGGTTACCGAGACGCGCTTCAGTCTTTCGGTGGTGTTAATCAGGAGGGACTTACCCACCATCACGCGCAGCGGAGCCGCACCCGCAGTAACGCCCTGGCCGGATGCAGACGCGGCGGTGGAGGAGGATTGCGCGGCCGGTGCATTGTCCTGGTTCTGAGAAGCCTGGTTCTGAGAATCATGATTCGGAGAAGAAGGGGAAGCCGCTGGCGGAGCGGGCGGTGGATTGCCGTCGGGAGCAACGGTACGCGCGAGCGCCCTGGTTGTGAACATGGTTGCCGCACCGAGAAGTACAACGGCTGCGGCGAGCGTAAGAGCTTTCATGAATTCGCACCTCTGCGAGGATGCACGAGCATGAGCGGACGCGAATCGCTGCGGTATTGTGGGTTCAAAACTTGCTGGTTTCATCCCGTTTGCTGCCGCGGATCATTTCTACCGTATAGGGCATTGGTGCTGCTGGAGTCGCCGGACCTTTCGCTACTATTTTGTGGGCTTTGGGTTTGGACTCGGTCGGCTCCGGTTTCTCGCCGAGGTACAGAGAACTTGTCCGGGTCGCGCCGATGCCTCCCTTTTTTGTGTCCAGCGGATTCCGCAAAGAGAGCTGAATCCGTCCTTCCTGCGAAACCAGCGCCAGCTTCTGGGCGTCATCCGGAGAAACCAGGAGCGTAATCACCGGGGCGGCTTGCGCATCTGCGGAAGCGCTCCGGTCCAGGCTCTTACCCACGGCGATGACGGCGACGTTTTCGAGAACGGTAGTGGTTTGACGCTCGTTGCCGCTGCCTTGCGTACCCGTAGCCAGCACATCCACGCGCGTGCCCGGTTGCACGAAACCCGCCACCGAAACCACATCGTTGACACGCACCGAAACTGCGCGCATTCCCTGCGGGATGAGCGAGGGCAGGCCGGCTCCAGCGTTTAGGGCCGCCAGCTTGCTGGGCAGAATAAATTCGCCTTTGCTCACCGGCAGAACCGCACCGCGGCCCAGGACCTTCGAGGTGGCGGAGAATGCGCCGGGGGGAACCGCCGTTGGCGGGAGAGTGACGACCTTGACATCTTGAGCTTCCAATTTGGCTCCGACCTGAATATCGTTGGCAGCGACGACGACCGGCACTCCGCCCGCATTGCTGGCTGAGCCCGCAAAGGTCCGCAGCCGGTTATAGACGGTAAAGGCGACGAGCAGGCCGACAGCGAGCGCCAAGCCCCCGATCATCAACAAACGGCTCCGATTCATTCCACTCCTTCCGGACAACTCCGGAAATATTGGTCGCCGCGGCGGACATATATTTCCGCTGTTTTCGCGAGGCGATGTACTCCTAAAGGTTGCGGCCTACTGGGCGCCGACTGAGCTGGCTACCTGCGAAAATACGTTGTTGGCATTGCCGCCGATCAGACGGACGGTGCCGATGACGATCACCAGGATTACGGCCAGCATCACAGCGTATTCTGCGATGTCCTGCCCTTCCGCATTGCGCCACAAGAGCTTAGCCAGATCTATCATTCTAGACTCCTTCGAGCTTCCCGCCGGGAACTCCCAATCTGGGACAACCGTGGGACCAGTCCCTATGCGCTAGTTTCGCAGATTCGGGACGGCTCTGGGAAACATTTTTTCACCTTGGTAACTCTCTGATGCCGGGTGTCTTGCGGGTCCCTGGCTGGGAAAGTCGGCACTTTCAACGGCGGGGTGCGTTCGGACTGGCGTTCGGACCAGGACGATCGCCTTGGAGTCGCGGAATGCAGCCTGCCAATTGGGGTCGAGCAGGAGGGCTTGCGCCAGCGCGCAGGACGGGGGCAGAAGCACCGCCTCCACCTTCCAGCTGTCAAGAACGTCTCGCCAACCGGTTCGGAGCTGCACGGCGGTTTGAAACTGGCGGAGGAGGTCTTCGCTCCGGAGCTCGGCGCCATAGAGGTCGGCGCGGCCATCCACGAATACGCGATATTCGGGATAGAGCTTCCAGATCGCATAGCCTCCCCAGTCGTAGTAAACAAAGATTTTCCGGGGTTGGTCGCTGCCCCGCAAGAACGCGACAGCTTTTTCGGGAAACTGCTTCGCTTCGGAAGCATCCTGGTTGCGGGCAAGACTGACCCACTTCACCAATGCAAGCACAACCATCAGCATGAGAACAGCCCCGTTAAAAAGTGGCCGGAACCGCGAGGAGATGGGATGGTGCTGTACGACTGCCGGGGGCGCTGACGCCGCCGGGAGAGCTGCGGCGATTACCGGTATCGCCAGCAAAACGAAAATTGGAATGTGGCGGACGGCGTCCAGAGCGGCGAAAGAAGTAAGGAGCAGGGGGACGATCACACGCCCTTTTGGCCGCGAGCGGGAACTGGCGAGTGCGGTCAGAAGCAGCAGCCATACCAGTAAGAATGGCCGATAGAGCCATTCATGAAAATCCGGCGAGAACCACTCAACAATGAACGACCGCATCGCGGGCGAGCGTAAAGTATCGAAGGGATAACGATACAGTTGCGCGCCGCTGGGGTTGAGGGGTACGAGAGCCAAACAAGCCAGAAGAACGAGCAGCACGCGCAGGAGGATGGGGCGCGCATCCTGCCAGAGCGTGGTGCCTACGGCAGTCTCCATGATCAGGCCGACACCATAGGCCAACAACAACGCGAGGCCGAGCGCGAATCCGGCGTGCAGGTTCAGCCAGAGGAGAAACAGCGGCGGTATCCACAGCAGCAGGTGGGGCCGATTTGTTTTTGTGCCACCGTCTAGCTTTGTGCCACCTTCGACGAGCCATAGAAGCAGGCTGGCGAGCGTGAAGGTGAACATCTGCGGCCGCACGCCCCACGAGGGAGCCGACGCCAGAGCGCCGAAGACCGTTGCTGCGGCTGCCCAGTGCGCCTTCCCGGGGCAGCGCAGATAGAGCAGCATAAAGCCAGCGGTGGTAATGATCGCGGAGAACACGATCAGCGCCGCGGCGCCGCCGTGTTTCCAGAGTTCGTAAAACACGACCTCCGACAACCACTCATGCGACACCCAGGCATGTCCGGCGCGAGTGAAGGAAAAAGGGTCGGAGTGCGGGACATGGCCGGTTTCCACGATCCACTGGCCGGTGCGCAGATGCCACCAGAGATCGGGATCGACCGCATTGCGCGCCGTCATGGCCAGGAGGCCGAGAAACAGGATCGCTGCGAATGCGAACTGCGTGTTGCCCAACGCTTGGAGGATTCGTCGCATCGTGAGTCGCGATTATAGAATGCTCGCGGTTCTGGCACGGATGTGTTTTGCGGCGCATGAAGACAACAGAATGTGGATAGAATAGGCATTCCATTGGAACCATGCCCCTGACACCGAGACTGCGCAGCTGGTTGCCGGTAACAGCACTTCTCTGGATGGCGGTTATTAATGGCGCCATGCTATGGAACACGCGAGTCCCAATACGCCAGGGCTACGGCGATTTTTCCTCGTTTTACACGGCCGGCGTTCTGGTTCGCAGGGGACTGGGTGCCGAGCTCTACAATCCCGCTGCCCAGTGGAAAGTGCAACAGGAATTTGCGTCCGAAGTAGAAATTCGCCAAGGCCCTCTGCCTTACATTCGGCCGCCGTTCGAAGCTTTATTGTTTTCGCTGTTCGCCACTTGGCCCTATGCGACCGCGCTGCTCGTCTGGACGGGCCTCAAACTTGCTCTTCTCTCGGCGATTCCGTTTGTCGTGGTGCGCGGCAGATGTTGGAAAGAACCTTTCCCACGTTGGGCGACGGTTCTTCTCGTCCTCGGTACATTTCCGGAGTTTATGGATCTGCTCGTGGGCCAGGATGCGCCACTCCTTGCCTTCCTGTTCGCGATTTCTTTCTGGCAGCTTTCAACGCGCAGAGATACGGGCGCGGGTTTCACTCTCGGTCTGGCGCTGTTCAAATTCCAATTGGTGATACCTTTCGTGGTCGCGCTCTTGATCGGCGGCCGCAAACGAGTTTTGCCCGGCTTTGCAACATCCGCCTTTGCCGTCTTTGCCATTTCCGCTGCCATGGTTGGCTGGAAAGGCTTGTTGAAGTACCCCAGCTATTTGCTGGCTTTGAACCGGGCAACGGGCGTCGGACTGATCACGCCTGGAAACCAGATGAACCTTCGTGGGCTGCTCATTTTTGTGGTCGGGCGCGTACCCTATCCCGGAGGCATCCATTGGGTGTTGGCGCCAGTTGCGCTCGCGGCGATTGTGGGCGCAGGCCTGCTTTGGCGAAAAGCGGGAGATCGCTTATTGGCGGAGGGGTTTGGGCTGGCGACCATTGTCGCCATCATCACCAGCTATTATGCCTACGAATACGATCTGCTCTTGCTGATCGTCCCCCTGCTCGCGATGCGTGCCCGACGTGATGACGTTCCCCAAGTAGATAGAGTGACTCGATACCTGGAAACGGCTGGATTGCTGTTTCTTTTTCTTACGCCCGTGTATTGGTTCACGAGAGTGCAGCTTCGGGCCGAATGCCTGATGACGCTACCACTGCTGGGCCTGGGCATTGCCTTGGCGCGCAGGCTGAGCCACGCGGGCGCGGGAGTGGGCGCAGAGCGACGGGCGCCGATACCGGACGGGCCAGGATGACCACCGTCAAACGAATAGCGGCCTCTCCGGTGCTTATTTTTGGAGCGGCACTCGCTACGCGCCTAGCCAGCGCAACCTACATTCTCTCCAACAGATTCGGGACTCAACTGCTCTTTATGGGGAATGAGCCGTCGCATATTGCAGCGGCCTTAGTCGCTGGCCTGGGTTTCTCGTCACCCTATGCCGGTGCACCGACCGCGCCGACCGCTCAGCAGCCCCCTCTATATCCCTTGATGTTGGCTGGCATATTTAAGCTATTCGGAGTCTGTACGGCAGCATCGGCATGGACGGCGGTGTTAGTGAATGTTTTAGCTGGTGCCGTCACCGCGGTGTTGCTTTGCTATGTGGGGAGACTCCACTTCGGCGAAACGGTTGGCATTTTGGCGGCATGGCTCTGGGTGCTGCCCTGGATGTACCAAACGAACGCATTCTCCGTGAGCCTGACGCCCGCATACTTGGCGGCCTTAGGGTTGACCTTTCTATTCTTGTGGGTTCCGAAAAAGCTCGAAGGGAACCGCAGATGGTTGGTTCTCGGCATCTATTCGGGGCTGCTCGTTCTCCTTCAGCCGTCGCTTCTGACCGTGGTTTTGGTTTACGGAGGCTGGCTCGCTGTTTCGAAAGGCTCCTCGCCGCGAGTCTTGATCGCCTTGGCCGGACTTCTACTGACACTGGCTCCTTGGACCGTAAGAAACTACGTCACATTCGAGCGCTTCATTCCTCTTCGCGATAATCTTGGGTTGGAACTTTGGCTGGGAAACCGGCCTGGAATGCAGGGAACAGTCGACTTTTCTGGTGATTTTCCCGACGCCGATCCCGGTAACTACGCGCGGCTTGGCGAACTGCGCTTCATGGATGGAAAACTTGACGCATCCAGGAAGTTCATCCTGAGCGACCCCGTGGCCTTTATCGGGCGCGTACTCCGGCGTATGGTGGATTTTTGGTACTTTCCTTATCCTTTTCCGTGGATTGCAGTCTCGATCCTGGGATGGCTCGGAGCCACGTGGGCAATACGAAAAGACAGAAATGGATGGGTCTGGCTGCTCATGCTGGCGGTTTTTCCCCTGGTGTATTATGTCACCCATAACTTTCCCACTTACCGGCATCCGATAGAACCGCTCGTGGTCTTGCTGGGCGCAAACGCCATCGTCGAAATCGTCACTCAGGCCAAGAAGGCCGTCGCAACAAAGAAATTTTCGATTGGACGATGAATGTCACCGGAGCGTTGTAATATCCAGATTCCCTTAGATCGGCGATGAGGTCCGGCATTTTCCATAAATCGTTCTGGCTGTTTCTCGCGGCTGCGGTCTGTGCGGTGGGCATGTGGACCTACGCTGACCGTGTGCTGATTCCGCATCAGATCTCAGACGCAGCGGAGCATGGCACTCCGCGCGGAAATTTCTCCGATCTCTATCCTCGTTGGATCGGGGCTCGGGAACTTCTCCTGTATGGCCGAGACCCTTACAGGGCTGAGGTCAATCGCGAAATTCAAGCCGGATACTACGGCCGTCCCCTCGATCCTTCGCGTCTCGCGGACCCAAAAGACCAGCAAGCATTTGCCTATCCGGTATACGTCGTTTTTTATTTGGCGCCTGCACTTCATCTTGGCTTTGGCGTCGTCCAAAGAACATTCTTCTGGATTCTGGTCGCCGTGACGTTCGCCAGCGTTCCTCTCTGGCTTCGCGTGTTGGGCTGGACGGTCGCTCCCTCAGTTCAGGCCGCCATGCTGGCCTTGACCCTGGGCAGCATGGCTGTTCTGCAGGGATTGAAACTGCAACAACTCAGTCTGTTCGTTGCCGCCCTGTGCGCCGCCTCGATGGCGCTGCTGGCCACAGGACGCCTGATTCCCGCCGGTATTCTGCTGGCCTTGGCGACCATCAAGCCTCAGCTTGTGTTGCCGCTGGTGCTGTGGCTCGGTATTTGGACCATCGGCGACCTGAAGCACCGATACCGGTGGGCGGCTTCATTTCTGACGGTAACGTTTGTGCTGTGCGCCGCTTCGGAGTGGTTTCTGCCGCACTGGATCGGGCGCTTCTGGCATGCGGCTGGCGCCTACCTGCAATATACACAAGCGGTCCCAATTCTGGAGTCCATCCTCCCCCACCCGTGGGGCAGACTCCTTGAAGTGTTGTTTGCAGGAACTACCGCGGTGGTTTGCTGGAAGCGGCGCAAACAGCCGGAAAGTACCGGCGCATTCCAGTCGTCCACCTGTCTTGTGATGGCGCTGACCGTACTCACGGTGCCCACTTTCTCGCTCTACAACCAGGTGTTTCTGCTTCCCGCCATCCTCCTTTTCGCCCGCGATCGAAGAACGATCTGGGGAGAGAACTTCATCAGCCGTGCCCTCCTGATCATTGTTACTGTATTATTGGCGTGGCCTTGGCTCTCGACCACAGTGTTGGCAACGCTTTCATTCGTTTTGCCGCACGAAACTGTCGAGCGAGCCTGGGCAGTCCCTCTTTGGACGGTGCCCCAGATGCCCGTGGCGGTGGCTGCGCTGATGCTGGTCCATTATTATCAAAAGACTTTTGCTGCGCCGCCGGGGCCGGGCTCGTCGTAGAATGCTTGGGAGCCTGTTCCAGTTTGCGGGCATGACGGCGGCGAGGAGAGTCCAGCATAAATGTCGGCTACTTCGCATTCGGGCATATCTAGTGTCTTCCCCATCGCGATCTTCGTGCAGGGGAGCGATCAGCAGACGCTGTCGCTGAATCACACTCCCTACACGGTGGGCCGCAAGGTGGATCGCGACCTGGTGATCGCCGACCCGCGCGTGTCCCGCGAGCATGCTCAGATCATTTCAGAAAACGGCGAGTTCTTTGTCGTCGACCTGAGCAGCAAACACGGCACCTTCGTCAATGGCGAGAAGGTTGACCGTCACAAGCTGCAGCGCAACGACCGGCTGGAATTTGGCGCGCGCGATATTGCCTATCTGATCTTCCACCCGCTGCACACGACCTCAAACACGGCGCGGGAGTTTTTGAGCCAGATCTCGGGCATCCAGATTGCCCCGGAAGCCAGCGACCTGGAGAAACTCACGCTCTTCATGGAAGCGGCGCGCAAGCTGAACACCATCGGCGTGCTCGATGAAATCCTGGTTACTCTGCTCGACGCCACGCTAAAACTGACGCGCGCCGAACGCGCTTACATCTTCCTGAAAGATCTCGGCGGAGCCCTGACGCTGGCTGCCGGGCGCAACTCGAAGGGCGAGGCGCTGCTCGACGACACGACAATTTCGCGGTCGGTTCTTGAGGGCGCCTTGACCTCGAACTCCGAATACCTGGTCACCGACACCAGTCAGATGCTCGATGCAAAGGAGCGGAAAAGCATCGTCGCCTTCGACCTGCGCACCGTGATCTGCATGCCGTTGCGCAAGCCGCTCGTGCAAACCACCCGTGCCGAGCAGCCGGCCGGCGGGGAAGTGATGGGGGCGCTTTACGTCGATTCGCGCTTTGCCTCGCGCGACATCACCAGCGTCGGTCACGATATTTTGCGCGCGATCGCGACTGAAGCGGCCCAGCTTGTCGAAAACGCGCGCCTGGTGCAGGCCGAAGAAGCCGGGCGCCGTTACCAGCAGGAACTGGGGATCGCAGCGTCCATTCAGCAGCGTCTGTTGGCGGTGACCCTTCCCGAAGTTGCTTTTGCGCGGGTGCACGGACGCAACATCTCTTGTAAGGAAATCGGAGGCGATTTTTTCGAAGCCGTGAGCACGCCCCAAGGCCTGGCCGTCGTTCTCGCCGACGTCAGCGGCAAAGGAGTCTCGGCCGCGCTGCTGGCTTCCATTCTCCAGGGCATGGTCTACTCGCAGCTCATTTCGGGCATGCCACTCACGGAAATTGTCGCGGCGATCAATCACTTCTTCACCTACAAGCACATCGGTGAGAAATACGCGACTATGATCATTACGCGCCTGCGCAGCGACGGCGATCTTGAATACGTCAACTGCGGACATGTGCCGCCGGTGTGGATCTGCGGCAATAATAAAGAGGTGCTCCGGCCAGGCCACGGCAACCTGCCCGTAGGCCTGCTGGCGGACGCGACTTACTCGAGCGACCGCTGCCAGATGAGGCCGGGGGATCGACTGATCCTGGTGACCGATGGCGTCACCGAAGCCGAGAACGCCCGCGGAGATATGTTCGACAGCGAACGCCTCGAAGAGGTGGCCGGGAAGAGCGCTTCGATGGAGGACGTGTTCACTGCCGTCGCCGATTTTTGCGGAGGCACCCCGCTCAACGACGATTGCACGGTAGTTGAGATGTTCTATACCGGCAGCTAGCGGATCTGTGTGGAGCGGACACTCCTGTCCGCTGCCTTTGATTTTGATTTTGCCTTTGATCTTGCCTTTGATTCTGCCTTTGATTCTGCCTTTGATCTTGCCTTTGATCTTGCCTTTGATCCTGCCTTTGATCTTGCCTTTGATCTTGCCTTTGATCCTGCCTTTGATCTTCTCGGACTAACCCGCCGGGTGCCCCACTCATCGCGTTCTTTGCGATGAGTGGGATGCTGCGATCGTTCGCACTTCCGCAATGCGACGCCAGACCTTTTTCATCACAAACAACCTGTGGCCGCCATCACAGACATCCAACCCGCCATGCACGAGAATGAAGAATTGATTGGCCAAGTTCGAAGTGCGTCCGTCTCCAGAGACGGTCTTCGAAGCTGCACCGGCCCCATTTGCTATTGGCTCTTTGATAACTGTATGTAGCGCAACGAGCGAGTGTCAGCACGGCCGCTGAAACTATGAGTTGTAATAGAATTAGGCGCAAAATTGAGCTAACTCCTTATTTCGGAATATTTTGAAAATAAGTCCTTTGCGCTCTACATTTTGGCGTCGCGATCCCCCGTAACCCCATGATTCCAGTACCGGGGGGGTGGGGGTAGTAGTAAACACGGGTTAATACCTCCGGAGTTAATAGGCAGGCCTGCTAAAGCCGCGCCTCCGGATGAATCTCCACCGTGGACCAGGTTTTGTCGGCCGCGTGACACAGCGTCTCCAGCGCGCAATCGGCGCACTTCGGACCCCGCGCCACGCAGAGTTTCCGCCCATGCCAGATCACTTCGTGAGAAAAGTCCGTCCACCGTTCGCGAGGAATAATTCGCATCAGGTCTTCTTCAATTTTTCGAGCGTCTTCCTGCTTGGTCAGCTCCAGACGGCGTGAAATCCGCGTCACGTGCGTATCCACGACGACTCCTTCATTTTTCTTGAACCACGTTCCGAGCACGACGTTCGCCGTTTTGCGAGCCACTCCCGGAAGGCTCAGCAACTCCTCCATCGTCTGCGGCACGTTCCCGCCAAAGTCCGCGACCACCTTCCGCGCCGCGCCCACCACCGATTTCGACTTGTTGCGGAAGAAGCCGGTCGAGCGGATATCGGGCTCCAACTGTTCCGGCTCGAGCGCGGCGAAATCCTGAACGGTCGGATACTTTTCAAACAGCACAGGCGTGACCATGTTCACCCGCACATCGGTACACTGCGCGGAAAGAATCGTTGCCACCAGCAATTCCCATGCGCTGCGGTGGGTGAGTGCGCAGGTTACATTGGGATAAAGTTGATCAAGACCCGCGATGATCTGACGTACCCGCTCCGGGGCTAGAGGGTCATATCCCGATGCGCGCGTCCTTCCCGGTGAAGCATTTTTCGAAGTGCGAGCCTTCGGCGCCGGAGGTTTCGTGCTCCTCGACAAAACGCGACCCGAAGAAGCGCGGCTGCGGGCTGTTTTCGGAACAGGACCTTTTTGACGGCGGGTGCCTTCCTGCCGTCCGCTGCGACTGGGTTGACGCGGCATATTTCCGCGAGCCATCGGTTTCCTCCGGAGCAGTTGTTCATGGTAACAAAGTCAATGAGCGATATCGGGATGTTACGCCAACCGAAAGGTCCATTTCCTCGGGAGTCCGGGCTATCCGCCAATTGGACGAACGCAACGCGGACATCGACTCAGTTTGAAGGTGCATGGACCTGATACAAGAAGTATCCGATAAAACAAACCCCGATAAGATAGTACATTGCGACTACGCCCCAAAACTCACTCGGCTCTTTGGCGCGATAGACCGAACGACGAAAGCGTGTCCTCGTTTTTCCGGTACACGTCGAAACCACAGCGCCGGAAAATGAGATGACCCCGAGTGTCAAGAAAATATACGGCGGCCTTAGAAGTGAGAACAAATCAGGCATGAACGTCCCATTTCCTCCCGTTTCTGTGTTCGGTCCATGCCTCTCAAGATAGCACTCTCACTTGTTGAAATCAGGCGTTAGCAGCCCGTGGTAGAACA
>PLHP01000084.1 GCA_003138955.1 Acidobacteriaceae bacterium
GCCATGGTCTGCTCGTTGGTGTTTACGTCGGGGGCGGCGACGTCCTTCTCGGGACCGATGAACTCGAACAGCTCGGCCGTGTAGCGGCGAGTCATGCGCTCCAGTTCGCCCTGCGACATTTTGTGCGGATCGCAGATGATGCCGCCCTTGGCGCCACCGAATGGAATGTTCACCACCGCGCACTTCCACGTCATCCAGCTCGCCAGCGCGCGCACCTCGTCGAGGTTCACGTCGGGCGCGTAGCGCAGTCCGCCCTTGGCCGGGCCCCGCGCAATGGAGTGCTGCACCCGGAATCCGGTGAAGACCTCCAGGTGCCCATCGTCCATCGCCACCGGGATATGAACAATAATCTCGCGGCTCGGACTCCGCAGCACCTTCCACAGGCCTTCATCGAGATTCAGCTTACCCGCGGCCAGGTCGAAGCGGGCGGCTTGCGCTTGCCAGGGATTAGTTTCCTGCTCCAGATCCACAGTCATCGTCATAAAGTCTCCGCATCATTGCAATTGACGCTTGCGATTGCCGCCCCCAAGTTATCGGGCAAGCCTCGCAAAGTATATTGCCGGGCAAGCAGGCGAAGCAAGCTGAGGGGAGCCAGGGAGCCCGTACAGTAACCACGTAGGGACGGACCCATTCGTCCGTCCCCGACGCTGGCATTCCAGGCCGATTACCCTTGACTGAGGTTTATAATGCCCAAAGCAATGACGGAAGAGATCAAGAAGAGGCTTAGGGATGAACTGAACACGCTGGAGCGTGAGCTGGCCCACGATATCCCCAGAGAGCTCAAGAAAGCCGTAGCCATGGGCGACCTCAGTGAGAACGCCGAGTATCACATGGCCAAGCAGCGCCAGGAGTTTCTGAAGGCGCGCCTCCGTCAACTGGGCAAGCGCCTGGCCGACCTCTCGCTGATCAACATGAACAACATCCCCAGAGATAAAGTCGGCCTCGGATCGACCGTGACCATCTACGACGGCACCAAGAATGAAGAAATGGAATACCAGTTGGTGACCAGTGAAGAGTCCGACGTGACCGCCGGCAAAATTTCAACCACCTCGCCGATCGGGCGCGCCCTGCTGAACAAGAAAGTTGGCGACACCGCCATGGTCGTCACCCCCGGCGGAAGCCGAGAAATGGAAATCCTGAAACTCTCCACCATGCACGACATCGCCGAAGCCAAGCTGGAAGCGGAGTTGGAAGCGCTGCCGGAACCGGAACGGGAAACAGAATGAGCGGCAAAGTGGAGCGACGGGCGTCCTCGCCCGTCCCGCCGCGCTCGTGTGGTGATGGGCCTCCGCCCCGTCCAAGCGGGGCGAAGCCCCGCGTCCACACAGTAATAATGGGTAGGATCCTATGAGTTGGACCAGCGGAGTCGGTCGCGCCTGCGGCGTTCTCCTCGACGCCATCGTGCGCCTGCTCGCTCTCTCGCGCATCAATCCCAACTTCCTGACCCTGATGGGCCTCGTGGTCAACACCTACGCCGCGTTTTTATTCGGATATGCCAACGGCGACAACCAGCGCCGCATGTTTTTCTACGCCGGCCTGGTCATCATCGGATCGGGATTCTTCGACCTGGTGGATGGCCGCGTCGCCCGAGCCTCAAACCAGGTGACCCGCTTCGGAGGATTCTTCGATTCCATCGTCGACCGCTACAGCGATGCCTCGCTGTTCTTCGGATTACTGGTTTTCTACGCGCGCGGCAACCGGTTCTTCTACGTAGTGCTGGCCGCGCTGGCCATGATCAGCGCCATCATGGTAAGTTACGCCCGAGCCCGCGCCGAGTCGCTAATCGGCACCTGCCGCGTAGGTTTCATGGAACGCCCGGAACGCCTGGTGCTGCTGATCATCGGCGCCCTGTTCAACGTCATGGCGCCGGTGCTCTGGGTGATCGCCGTGCTCTCGACCATCACCGTAATCCACAGAGTCATCTACACCTGGCAGCGGACCACGGAAATGGACACTCCCGCCAGGGCTGCATAAGAGCGCTCCAGATGCCCCGAAGCGCAGTCCGGCCATTTAATAAATGAAACTTGGTCCCCGCAGTGGGTTTCGCGAAGCCGTAAAGCTGGGGCTAGAAGTGTTTGTCGCCTCTTATGGGTCAACGGCTGGTGCAGCGGCATCGATGTTCCTGCTATATCCGCTGGCAAAGGCACTCAACGCGAATCTATCGTTTCATCAGTTCAATCGAATTTTTTCAGTGCCATACTTCCCAGTGCAGATAGCTTTCGGGCTCGCGGTGGGCTACCTAGGTCGAAAGCGGTTCGGCACTCGATTCTCTTTTTGGGTATGGACCGTTCCTCTCTTGATCTTCATTTGGCACTTTTTTGCGTTCGAGCCAAGTGTTCTTGAGGGCTTTTGGCGGGTCCGGCTTGACCACTTTGTAGGGTCAGCTTGCCGACCGCCAGCGTGTTTCGATCAAACGAGCTACACGTCTCCGCTGTACACATCGATTGCATATACGCTGGGTGCGTCTGTCAGGAAAAGAGTGAGCGCAGAGAAACTCGGTCGATCAGAAAGGCCAGAGGCAGAGGTGTAGCAGTTTTCCCGTTCTAATAGGTTTTCCCCTGACACAAGTCTCACATACGCGGCTGCCTGCTAAACTATCTCCCGCAACTTCCCGCAAGGACTGAAAGTGCCGACAAATCCTGTTCTGGTCGTTCACGGCGGAGCCTGGGCAATTCCCGACGACATGGTAGAGGCGCACGTGAACGGTGTGCGCAATGCCGCGGCTGCCGGATGGCTTGCGCTGGAGCGCGGCGCCTCAGCGCTCGACGCCGTCGAAGAGGCCGTAGTCGTGATGGAAGACGATGAAACCTTCGACGCCGGCCGCGGCAGTTTCCTGAACCGCGATGGCAAGGTGCAACTCGATGCCTTCATCATGGACGGCGCAACCCTCCGCGGTGGCGGCGTCGGATGCGTCGAGCGTCTGCGCCACCCGGTACGCGCCGCCCGCAAAATTCTGAGCGACAGTCCGCATGTCTATTTTGTCGCCGAGGGCGCCGAGCGCTTCGCCGCCGAGCACGGCATCGCTCTCTGCCGCAACCAAGACCTGATCATCCCCCGCGAGGTCGAGCGCCTGCGCGCATATCAGGCGCAGGCCTCGCCTCACGGCAACGATCTGTTCGCGCCCGAAATTTCGCACGACACCGTCGGAGCCGTAGCCCTCGACCGCGATGGCAATATCGCGGCTGCCACCTCAACCGGAGGCACGCTCAACAAAGCTCCCGGCCGCCTCGGCGACTCTTCGCTAATCGGCTGCGGCTGCTATGCCGATAATCTCAGCGCCGCCGCGTCCACCACCGGATGGGGCGAACCCATCATGAAGCTGGTGCTCGCAAAGTGGGCCGCGGACCGCGTAGAATCCGGGAGTTTGCCCGAGTGGGCGGCGCAGGAAGCGATGAACTATCTCAAACAGCGCCTCAACGGCCACGGTGGAATCATCCTGCTCGACTCTCAGGGCCGCTTCGGAATCGCCCACAACACCCCACGGATGGCCTGGGCGCTGCGTGCCGTACAGAAACAAGACGCGGGGATTCAGCGCCCGCCTCTCTAACAGGCTGCGGAAAAACTCTGATTCGAGCGGGTCTTGGGAGGGGCACGACTTCAAGGCGCCCAACGATTGTGGGCCAACCGGCGGGTAAGAATTCAGAAATTTGTGGGGG
>PLHP01000101.1 GCA_003138955.1 Acidobacteriaceae bacterium
TCGTGCACATGAACAAGAACTGCCTGGTCAATCAACGCGAAGTGCATTCCGACACCAAGAGCTTTACCGACGCCCTGCGCGCCGCGCTTCGTGAAGACCCGGACGTGGTGCTGATCGGCGAAATGCGCGACCTCGAGACCATCGAGTCCGCGCTGCGTATCGCGGAAACCGGCCACCTCACCTTCGGTACGTTGCATACCAATTCCGCATCGTCCACCATCAACCGCATCATCGACGTGTTCCCGTCGCACCAGCAGTCGCAGATCCGTGCCCAGCTTTCGCTGGTGCTCGAAGGCATCATGTGTCAAAGCCTGCTGCCGCGCTCGGACAACAAGGGACGCGCCATGTGCATGGAGATCCTGGTGCCTAATGCGGCCGTGCGCAACCTGATCCGCGAAGACAAGATTCACCAGATCTACTCCGCCATGCAGTCCGGCCAGGAGAAGTACGGCATGCAGACGTTCAACCAGGCGCTGGCCACGGCGTATTTCCAGAAGCAGATCACACTGGAAATGGCGCTGATGCGCTCCAGCAGTCAGGACGAACTGCAGGAAATGATCGCGCGCGGCGCCGGCCTTATGAACCGCGGCAATCCGGCTCCGATGGCCAAGGGTGCAGCGCCGGTAAAAAGATGACATCGGGAAATGCCCGGTAGCACACCGGGCCGCAAGACGAGGGAAGAGAGACTAACGAAGAGACAAGCAGGCGCGGGCGGCCGTCAGGATGGGCAGCCCACGCTGGCGGAACACGGATAAGGAGAAAGTTACCATGCCGGTTTTTACGTTTTCGGGAAAGACCGCTTCGGGCGAGAAAGTTCAGGGAGAGCGCATAGCCTCCACCAAGGACGGACTGGCCTCGCAACTCCGGAAAGAACGCATCACGCCAGGCCGCATCCGGGAGAAGGGCAAGGAATTCTCCCTGCCCACTTTTGGCAGCGGCAAGGTCAAGGTCAAGGACGTGGCGATATTCTTCCGCCAGTTCTCCGTCATGATTGACGCCGGCCTGCCGCTGGTGCAGTGTCTGGAGATTCTCGGCGCCAACCAGGAGAACCCCAGCTTTCAGAAGACGCTGCTCGGTGTCCGGACCACCGTCGAAGGCGGCGCCACGCTGGCCAATGCCATGCGCCAGTATCCGGTCGTCTTCGACGACCTGACGACCAACATGATCGAGGCGGGCGAGACCGGCGGTATTCTCGACCTCATCCTCCAGCGCCTGGCGATCTACGTGGAAAAGGCGGTCAAGCTGCGCTCGGCCGTCAAGTCGGCGTTGATCTACCCGGTGGCCGTCGTCTCCCTCGCCGTGCTGATTGTGGGGGCGCTGCTCAAGTGGGTGGTGCCGATCTTCGCGAACCTCTTTGTCGGATTGGGAGTTGCGCTGCCGCTGCCGACCCGCATTGTCATCGGCCTCAGTAGCTTCGTGGGTCATTTCTGGTGGTTCTTTATCGTGGGTGCCGTGGGCGCCGTCTTCGGTATCAAGCAGATTCGCAAGCACCCGCGTGGCCGCTATTACTTCGACGCCATGATGCTCAAGATGCCCATCATCGGCATTCTGCTGCGCAAGATCGCGGTCGCCCGTTTTACCCGAACCCTGGGCACGCTCATTACCTCCGGCGTTCCGATTCTCGAAGGCTTGGCCATTACCGCCCGCACCTCGGGCAACGCGGTGCTCGAAGAAGCGCTGATGAAGGTGCGCAAGGCGATCGAAGAAGGCCGCACCATCGTCGATCCACTGCGCGAATGCGGCGTCTTCCCCAACATGGTGACCCAGATGATCGGCGTTGGCGAAGCCACCGGCGCCATGGATTCCATGCTGCAGAAGATCGCAGACTTTTACGAGGATGAAGTCGACTCCGCCACCAAAGACATGCTGGCCATGCTGGAGCCGGTCATCATCGGCTGTCTCGGCATCACCATCGGAGGCATCGTGATCTCGCTGTACATGCCATTGTTCGCCATGATCTCAAAACTGGCGGGATAGAAAAGACAGCCGTCAGCCGTCAGTCGTCGGCTAACTCCGAATCTCAGGGGCAAACGACGAATGACTGACGGCTGACGACTGACGGCTAACTTCATGCACTCCATCTCCGATGAACGAAACTGGCTGACCTGGCTGGTGAAGGTTCGCATCCTGATTCTGATGGTCCTGCTGGCCATCGAACTCGCCGTCATGCGCCTCACGCCCAGCCCTCTGCCCATAATGCCCTTTCTCACCGGGATGGTGCTGTGGTTCGTGCTCTCGCTGTTTTTCCTTTTTCTGGTCTCGGTCTGGAACGAACACCGCCTGCAGGCCATTCTGCAGGTGCTCGCCGATCTGGCCATGGTCACGCTGGTCATCCATTTAACCGGCGGCATCGACAGTTCGCTGAATTTCCTTTACCCCCTGGTCATCGTGGTCGCTTGCATGCTGCTGCCGCGAGCCTGGGGATATCTGAGCGCGGCTCTGGCCTTCATCCTGTTCGGAACCGTCCTCGAACTCGATTATTACCTGGTCATTCCCTCCTATGCGAGCTCGCATCCCAAGCTGAAGGCGCTGCAGGTGGTCATCTTCGTCAACCTGTTTGCCTACTTCGCCATCGCCTACCTGGCTGGGTTGCTGATGAGCAAGCTCCGCCAGGTGGATGTGCAACTGAAGGATGCCAGCGGTGCGCTCGAAAATCTGCAGGCGCTGCATGAAAATATCGTGCAGTCCATGAGCGGCGGTGTTATCACGACCGGGCTCGACGGACGGATCACGCTGGTCAATCGAGCGGCCCAGCAACTGCTCGAGATGTCGGAAGCCGAACTGTGCGGACGCTCCATGGTCGATCTGTTTCAGGATCCGTTGCCCCACTTCGGTGTGGCCCGGGGCGATGCCGAAGTCCGCTACGTTACCGTCAACGGCTTCCGCAAGACTTTTCGCGTGCTGGTTTCCGCGCTCAACGTGAGCGCGCGCGGCGACCTGGGCTTTGTCTATTCCTTTGACGACCTCACCGAGATCCGGCGACTGGAGCGCGAGGTTCGCATGCAGGATCGCCTGGCTGCGGTGGGCCGCCTGGCCGCTGCAATCGCTCATGAAATCCGCAATCCCCTGACCTCCATTGCCGGCTCGGTCAGCATGTTGTCGGATGCGCCCAGCTTGAGTTCCGAGGAGCGGCACCTCTTGCAGATTGTGACCCGCGAGTCCGATCGCCTCAACAACATCGTCACCGATTTCCTGGCATACTCACGGGGCAAGCAGTATCGTTTCGAGCGCGTGAATCTGGTTTCGTTGTTGGAGGACACCCTTACGTTGCTCGAACACCGCCTCACCGCCGAGAACGCCGGCATCAAGCTGGAGCGCAGCTTTCAGAAGTCCGAAGCCTGGGTGCTGGCCGATGGCGACAAGCTTAAACAGGTGTTCTGGAACTTCTCGGAAAACGCGGTGCGCGCAATGAAGACGACGGGTAAGGGTGGAAGCCTGACCGTGGCTCTGGCCGAGCGCGGCCCCGACTGGGAGATGAGCTTTGCCGACACCGGTCCGGGCATCAACCCGCAGCAGACGGAAAAAATCTTCGAGCCCTTCCAGTCGAACTTTGAAGGCGGAACCGGGCTGGGCCTGGCCATCGTGTACCAGATCGTGCAGGCGCACGAGGGCAAGGTGTGGGCGCGTTCGGAAGTCGGCAAGGGCACCAGCTTCGTGCTGCGATTGCGCCGCCTGGAGCGGAGCGCCGCGGGCGGAACTTCCTCCGCATCGGAATCCGCGGCACCGGGGCTGGCCGCCGCGGGAGCGGGAGCGGGAGGAGGCGCGCGTGGGTAACATTCTCGTCTGCGACGACGAGCGCTCGATCTGCGAACTGCTCGATATTGCCCTGCGCCGCGATGGCCACAAGGTGGAAACCGTCACCGGTGGCGATGCGGCCAAGCGCAAGATCGACAGCGCGCTCTTCGACGTGATTGTGACCGACATCAAAATGCCGGGCGTGGATGGGGTCGAAGTCCTGCGCCACGCGCACCAGATCTCGCCCGAATCCGCGGTCATTTTGATGACTGCCGTCGATGACTACTTAGCTGCGGTGCAGGCCGTCAAGGCGGGGGGCGCGACCGATTACATCCGCAAGAGTCCGGGACTGGTGGACGAGGTCAAACTCGCCATCGCCCGCTCGCTCACGAAAGTCTCGCTCAGCCGGCAGAACTTTGCCCTGCGCCGCGACGCGGCCGCGCGCAATTCGCTCGACAACATCATTGGCGTGAGTCCGGCGCTCGAAAAGCTGAAGCAGACCATCCGCACGGTGGCTACCACCAGCAGCACGATTCTGGTCTACGGCGAAAGCGGAACCGGCAAGGAACTCGTTGCCCGCGCCGTGCACACCTGCTCGCCTCGAGACGGCGAAGCTTTTGTCTCGGTCAACTGCGGCGCGTTCCCGGAGACGCTGCTCGAAAGCGAGCTCTTCGGTTACGTCAAGGGCGCCTTCACCGGAGCGAACCAGAACCGGCGCGGACTGTTCGAAGTCGCCGATCAGGGCACGATTTTTCTCGACGAAATCGGCGAGATGACCATGCCCATGCAGGTCAAACTTCTGCGCGTGCTACAGGAGCGCACGGTGCGTCCGGTCGGCGGCACCAGCGAAATTCCGGTGGATGTGCGCGTCATCGCCGCTACCAATCGCGATCTCGACCGGCAGGTCACCGAGGGCACGTTCCGCGAGGACCTCTACTATCGCCTGAACGTCATTCCCATTCGCGTGCCGGGTTTGCGCGAGCGCCGGGAGGATGTACCGCTCCTGGCGAATCACTTCTTGAAAAAATATGCGCCCGGGGCAGGGAAGAGCATTCACGGCGTCCGAGCGGCGTCGCTCGAAGCCCTGACCGGTTACGACTGGCCGGGCAACGTGCGGCAACTTGAGAACACGATCGAACGAGCGGTGGCGCTCGAAGCCACGAGCGAGTTGCACGTCGAGTTGCCGGCGGAGCGTCCGAAGGCTCGCGCCGTGGCGGCTGGCGCGGAAAGCGCAAGCAGTACGACCGTGAGCGGGCCCGCGGGCCCGGTTCTGCCCGAGGGCGTGAACATGGAAAACTACGTCGCGCAGATCGAGCGCTCGCTGCTGCAGTCCGCGTTGGGGCAAACCAACGGCGTGCAGGTTCGGGCCGCCGACGTGCTCGGCATCTCCTACCGGTCGTTTCGTCACTTGATGAAGAAGTACGAGCTGTAGGGCAGCTGTCAGCGCAGCTCTCAGTTATCCCCTGACGCCGCTTTTTCAGTGGGCGATTTTTTTCTTGGGGGTGGTCAGCGAGTGCTCAGTATGACTACCGTCTCCGTCGCAAAGTCACCCCGCTGAAAGCCGACACGAACCTTCCCGGATTTGTCCGACAGCTCAGCGGCCAGCTCCATCGGGGTCCGCACGGCTTTGCCATCCACTGACCTGATGAGATCGCCTGCCTTCATGGATGCCATTTCCGCGACGCCTCCGGGCACGATCTCCACAACTTTCGCTCCGTCAAATTCCTGGGGCGCAACCAAAACGCCGAGCGCAGGGATCGACATCCCGCGACCCGGCACACTCACCGCAGCAGGCTGACGGACGGCAACAGTCGAAGGTTGACTACCGGAAGGAACACGCGTGGACTTAGGAGAGCGCTCGCCATAAGCTCCACGGCCAAATCGAAAAACGACTCCGCCACCGACGCGGAAGGCGTATTGGCTGGGAACGATGCCGGTGTTGTTCAGGTGATGGGTGTATATGTAATCGGCCGGTCCCAAGCGGATTCCGACGCTACGAAAGACCCAATAATCGACGCCACCGCCCGCAGCGAACGCCACAGAGGTATCGGAAACGGAAGTCCCGGAGGAGACTTCAGGAAGATCCATCCGGTCTTGTCCAATCAGGCCGTGCACAAAGCCGGTGAGCTTTCTTGAGCGATTTCCAATATTGTAGCGGGCCCCGCCCATGTAGGAGAAATTGCTGCAGTTCAAAATAGTACCGCCGCAATCCGAAAGCTGGTGGCCGCTGAAATCTCCCTCAACAGCAAGATGATGAAACAAGCCGACGGAGGCGGACAAATCCCAGCCGTTGAGAGCCAGGGTCTCGGCGGAAGAAAAGGACGTAATCGAGTTTGCCGGCATGTGAAAGCTGAGGTATGAGTATCCGCCGAATACATCCATTGGCGGAATGCTCTGAGCGGAAGCGATGCCGAGAAGAAAGAGAGCTGCCAGAGCGAAGTGGACAATTTTTTTCATTTTCGTTACAGCGCCTCCGGGGAGTGCAAGAATGCCCACAACCGACCCGAATACAGATCGCACCAGACACTCGGGTCTGACCGGGCCAGCCCCGCCAGGAACGCCCTCCTAGTCGGGGCTTGTCTTCCGTCAGCACTGGCACGAGATTACGGTGAATTGGTGATTATAATTGCCGCGTAGAAAAAAGGAAAATGGGACCGAATGTCCCATGCGCTTCGCGCTCCCGCCCGGAGGAAGTTGCCAAGTTCCCCTCTCCGGCCACGGAAAACTGGCCTCTACAGCGGACAGTATGCAGCGTCATGCCGCCTTCACTTCGGTTCAGTGAAAGGGCTTCCTATGCGGAATCGGTTACGGCGAAACTGCCTCCATATTCTCGTCGTGCACTCTGCCTCTATGGCGTTGCGATTGCACGTTGGTAACACGGCGTTTCCTCTAAAGTCATCCCCCGGTTCAACCGATTAGGTTTGAAGGGCGGCAATTGAGTCCCTGTTGTGAGGTAATGGCGACGCGCCATCGGGAGAAGATTTTATGTCAACATCGGCAGTTTCCAGCTCATCGATTTTTCAGGAGGTCCAAAGCTTTTATCAAAACCGGCAGGCCGATGTTAAGCAACTCGGCAGCGCTCTTCAAAATGGGGATCTGAACGGCGCTCAGCAAGCCTACAAGGCCCTGGCCGCGCTCGGGCAAAGCGGCCCCTTTGGCAATTCCGAGCCCTTTTCCAAGTCCAGCCGCGCTCAGGCTTTCGAGGCTGTCGGGCAGGCCCTGCAATCCGGCGACTTGGCCGGAGCGCAGGCAGCCTTTGCCGCGCTAACCGGCACGAACAGTTCGGAAGGGACATCGCAGGCGACTCCGTCCGCGGTCGTAAACCTCAGCAGCGCACAGCCTATCAGGGCGCAGCCTATCGGGGCGCAGCCCATCAGCGCGCAACCTATCAGCGCCACCACAGCTGGCAGTACGTCTTCGATCTACCAGCAATTGCAATCCTACCTACAGGAGCGGAACGCCGATCTCGCCCAACTCGGACAGGACCTGCAAGCCGGCAACCTGAACGCAGCGCAGCAGGATTTCAGCACCCTGACCGCACTCGGCCAGAGCGGCCCCAATAAGAATGGGCAACCATTTCAGCAAGCCGGTCGCGTCCAGGATTTCCAGGCCATCGGTCAAGCTCTGCAAGGCGGCGATCTTGCTGGAGCTCAGTCGGCCTTCGCAACTCTTGAGGGAACTTTCGGCGAGCAAAGCCCGCAGGCTCAGTCGGCCATCGCAGCCTACAATTCCAATTCCGGTGGCGCGGAGGTCGTCATCAACCTGGGAGGCGCGGCCAGCACGTCCAGCACGAGCGCATCGAGTGGATCAAGCGTACCGGAAGTCGTCGTGACCGTCGGCCAGGGAAGCAGTTCTTCATCCGGTACATCTGGCGTTCCCGAGGTCGTCATCAACCTGGGAGGCGCATCCAACACATCCAGCACGAGCGCATCGAGTGGATCAAGCACGCCGGAGGTTGTCGTGAACGTCGGCCAGCGAGGCAGTTCTTCGTCTGCTTCTCCCGAAGAGGTCACGATCAATCTTGGCAGCGGCAGTTCAGGAGCGCAGGTCTCTATTGACGCAACTCAGGGACAGAACAGCAACCCCGCCGATCAACTCACCATCAACCTCAACCAGCAAAGCAATTACGAGCTTATTCTGAACGTGCTCAACTCCACCGCGACCAGCCTGACTCAGAGCAGCTCCGGCAATGCGATGAGTGTGAGCGCATAGCTCTGCGGGGGATAGTTCTGCTGGCGGAGACTCATGTGGCACGCCCCGCGCGAGGCCGCAGACCGTAGCCGCAGACCATGGGGGCGTTTCGGAAGTGTCTCCACCCGAAACGCCCCCGCAATCTTGCCGCCGTGCTCCATTTTGCCCCACGCCAAAGCCGCGCCGCGCGCCTTCTTTCGCCAGCTCCAATGTTAGAACGTGATGCGCACTCCGAACTCTATTTGCCGCGGAGCCCCGGTCGCGTACGTGCCCGAGCCAGGCAGAACCCGGTCCAGCCGCGCAGTGCAGAAGGAGGTTGAGTTGCCGCAGTATCCCCCTGAACTGGCGTTATTCAACGAACTGCCTGGCGCGCCGTTCATCACGCCGCTAAGCTGGTAGCCCGGGCCTCCGAAGTTGGCCCAGTTGAAAACGTTGAAGACGGAAAGGTTCGGCTCCAGCCTCACCCGCTCTCCAACCTGGAACGGCCGGCTCAAATGCAGATCCATCGTTTTCAGCCAGGTCGCTTCTGCCGCATGCGAGGGCAGCCCTTGAATCAGAGGCGCATACGCTCCCAGCGCAAGCAGTTGCGGCGTGCTGAACAGACCGGCAGTCGCCAGCGCCTGACCCGCCGGAGTCAACTTCCCTGCGTATGCTTGGTTGTAACGCGAGATTACCTGGGCCAAATTGGCGTTCGAGTATTTTCCCGTGCTTCCGATATTCGTGTTCGGCAAAAGATCGCCCACGGTGCCGTCGCCGGTAAGGTCGCTGCGGAAGATTTCCCCCGCCACTCCGCCCCCGTCCTGCTGCGGAACATAGGCGCTTAGCGGAAGCGGCGACGCCAGATGCGTGATCATCGAAAGGCGCAGGCCATACTGCAAATCCCACGTGGGAGTGAGGGTGAACTGGTGCGTCCGGTCCAGTCCCGAGTCTCCCCAATGTCCCAGATGCGGGCGGTTGTAGTCTTCCGCCACGTTCATCAGCGAATAATCTCCTCCGCTGCCGTTCGGCTCTGCCAGGTTGGTGCGATAGCGGGAGAGGGTGTAGGAAATCGCCATGTCCAACCGCCGCACGCGCTTCATCGGGTTGTCTCCGCTGACCCCGTGGTACGCCAGATGTATACCCGTATACCTCGACCGCCCGCTCGGAAAGTACATGATGTTCGAGCCCACCGCCGGATTGATCCCGCCGAAGGAGGACTGATGTTTGCCTAAGACCGAGCAGGGAAAAGGTCCGCAGAAGGCATTCGACGAATCCAAACCCTGGCGCGCGAAATCGGTGATGCTCGCTCCCGTCACTGCATTCAAGTAGCAAGCCACGGCGGCCTGCGAACTGCCGCCCGTGGACGCCGCCTGTGGGCATCCCGCCGACTTCAGGTTAGCGGCTAGCGTCAAATTGATCGCATCCAGCTCCGGCTGGTAGAAATTTTTCAAGGGATTGAGATTGTCGCCGCCGTTCATGTAGCCTGCGTCGCCCACGTGATTGGTGTCNNACCCGGGGCGTCCTGAAACCAGGGGCCAGCATGCCCCCGAAATTCGCTACGCTGTTGGCCAGCGAGTACACGTTCGGGCCGCCCGTCACCGTCGACTGCGCCGCCATAAACTGCTTCTGCAGATCCTGGATTGCTTTAGAAACTACAACGGGCCCCTGAGTTCCCGTTACGGTAGCGCCTATAGGCTGGCCGCAGATCTGAGTGGCGATATCGAGCCCGTCACTCGCACTCACAACGCCCTGTGACGGGTCCGACGCCGCATTCGGAAATAGCACCGATCCCGTTGGACACAGGGTCAGACTGCGGTTGTATTGCCCGTTCGACAAGCGGTTGATGCGATCCTGATATGCATTCTGCAGCAGAAAATTGTCATAGAACAAGCCGCCGCTTGCCCGCACCACCGTCTGCCCATTGTGTCCCGGGTCCCAGGCCACACCTAGTTGCGGAGCAAAATTCGTGTTCGGCTGGTTTACGCTCTGGCTGAGGAACTGGTGCAGACCCGGCGTGACAGGGTACGGAATCAGACCGAATTGATCGAGAATCAAACCAGTCGTGCACGGCGGAGTCTGTACGATATTTGTGTTGATCGCCGAACATGGGACCGCCGGCAAGTCGCTGTCCGTCCGCCCGGTATCGTGCACATAATTCACGCCAAAGCTGATATTCAGGTTGGGAAACAGGTTGAAGGTGTCGCCCACATACCCTTCGAGGCGCGTGTCGAAGTGACCGCCCATCGGCCGGTTGAACGCCGAGTTCTCACTGAAATTCCCGAGGCCGTTGAAAATCGTGACCGTGCCCACCGGATAGTTCAGCGGATTATCCGCAGCTCCGCGCAGATCGCCTGGGATAATCGGCGGCAAGCTCGGGTCGCTATTGATGGCATTGATCTCGTCCATTCCGTTCGAACTGGTCACCGACGGCCCGTAATTGCCCGGCGCGTAAAAATCTCCCTGCGCGATGCGATGAATCGCTCCCCCGAACCGTATCGTGTGCACGTGAAAAATCGTGCTGCTGTCGTAGCGGCCGAAAAGGTCCCGCTGAATCGTCTGCCGCGGACCCGCCACGCTCGGCCCCAGGGCATACGATCCAATCTGCATGTGGAAAGGCGCCGGCGTCGAGTCGCTCAGGTCCGGATTGATCGCGTTTACCATCTTCTGATAGCCGAAGCGCGCGCTGTTCACGAACCGTCCCCGGTTCCAGTCGAGCCCAAAAACCGCAGCCGGAACGTTCAACTGGTTGCGAAAATTCGACTGGCTCTCCGGGGGCCCGATCTGGTTCGCGTTGTCGTAGCTGAACCTGGCAAACCACTTCATGTTGTCGCTGAGGTTGTAATCCAGCCGCGCCGTCAGCATGTTCTCGCGAAAATAAGCGTCCCGCAGGCTGATCTGGTTAGGGGCCGGGAATCCGAGCACCGTCGGCAAACCCCCATCCTGCTTGGTGCGCTCCCCGCCGATGAATAGAAATGCCTTGTCCTTGATTACCGCACCGCCGCCGCCAAATCCATACTGCTGGCGGCTATAGTCACTGCCTGACGGAAACCCCGCCAGGCCGAGAATCTTGTCTTGCAGACCTCCAAACAGATTGCCATGCCATTCATCTCCACCCGAGCGCGTTGAAACCCGCACCGCACCGGCGGCGTTCAGCGACTGAAACACCTCTGGCATGACCCGCGAGACGATCACTTCCCCAACTGCCTCCGTCGGCAGGTTCATCGTGGCCGCGCCCTTGGTCTCGTCCATCACCTCGACTTCATCCATGTCGTAGTGCGTCGTTCGTCCCAGTTGGCTGTTGATGGAAAGCGATTGGAACCCGCTCTTGCCCGGATCTAGAATCCCTCCATCCACCGCCTGCACGCCCGGATCGAGCTCTCCCGCATGCAGATAGTTCCGCCCGTCAATCGGGAGCTTGTCGCTGGCATCGCCAGCGAACTTGCTCGCCAGCCGCACCGGCCCCGGATTGATCCATTCCAGCTTGAAATCCGCCGTAACCGCAGCCCCTAACACCACGTTCACACTGCTCTCGGCCGGCGCCATGTCCCGGCCTTCCACCCGCACCACATAAGGACCCGGCGGCAATACCTCGGAAATATACTTCCCGTCGTTGCCGGTGCGCGTCACTCCCCTGGTCTCGGTGGCCTGCGAACGGTAGAAAACATGCGCCCCGGCCACGGGGTTGCCGGCGTCATCCCGCACCATACCTTGGATGGTGGCGGCTGTCGGATTTTCCTCGATCATTTCCTGCGCCCACAACGATACCGCGAGCACAACTACAATGAAGGGCAACAGGCTAATTGGCAGAGAACGGCGAACCTGCAATCCAGACCAATCAAACAAAGCGACTCTCCCGGGGGCAGAACCTCAAGTAGAACCTGGAAGCGATTCCGCGTCTAAGGATCCTGGTTTTCCAGTGCAATGATTTTCTACTGAAATCGATAGAACAGTTTACTAGATGCGGCCACTTCCACGGGGCGATGTATGGGTTTTTCGGGGGATGCTCCCAAAACCCAGTTCGAGCCAGTTCCGGCTGCCCCTCAGAGCACAATAATTAAGGGGATCGGGTAGGAGGCGAGGTCA
>PLHP01000397.1 GCA_003138955.1 Acidobacteriaceae bacterium
AGTCTTCGCTCTTATCCAATCAACCCTTCGTTTTTTGAAGGGTGGGATTCTGCGCCCACCGCCCGTGATCTTTCGCTGACTCCCGCAGCCCCTCGACCGTAGAGCGCACCGACGATCCCCATCGCCCACCCTTTTCGCAAAGAGCGCGAAAAGGATGGGCGGGTGGCCCACTCAAGCCTGGTTTTGGCTTGAGTGGGGCCGTTGACCTCTTTCATCACAAACGCGATGTACGAGCCATCACAGACTTGCTCCCCAATCGGTGCGAAGATACCTCGACAGTGCACCATCGAGAACTGCGCCAGTCTCCAGAGACGAACGCATTTCCGGCCGCAAACTTTTCTCCGCTATTTGACAACATATGGCCAAAGTCAGCACCCCCGCAAGTGCACGCCAAACAGCAAAATCAAGCGCTAAGTCCCATCTTTGCAATACGTTAAATGTAACTACCTTACTATCATCGACTTAACTCATTTTAGGGGGAGGGGGGGGTACCCCCACAAAATTGCCCAATTCTTACCCGCCAAAAGCAACTTGTGGTTACCCGCTCGGCAAGCGAGCCTGCCGAATGTCGCAGGAAATGGCGGAATTCACGGAGGTCAGAGGTTAGAGGTCAGATTGCAGAGGTGAAAACCAACGGCTTTTACCTCTGCAATCTGACCTCTGCCCTCTGACCTTACCGCACTGGCACGCGCCATTTTTCGCCTGCTACAATCGCGCTATGCGAGCATCTATCAGAACCAGCGCGGCGATCATGGGCTTCGTCATGTTCGGATCTTTCCTCGGTTTCTCCGTGGCCCATGCACAGAAAGTGTCTCCACCCAACGTCCCGGATGCAATTCAGGCGCGCCCCGGTGAAGAAGTTGTCTTGCTCGCCCATGCCTCCGGATCGCAGATCTATGCTTGCCGCCCCGGCGCGGTTAAGTTCGGTTGGACCCTCGTAGCACCCGAGGCCGAGCTGAAAGATCAACAAGGCAACGTCATCGGAAGCCATTTCGCCGGTCCCACCTGGAAACTGAAAGACGGCAGCGAAGTCACGGGTAAAGCCTCCGCCCATGTAGACTCCGAGGATCCCAACTCTATTCCATGGTTGCTGGTGGATGCCGTGACTCACTCCGGCGTTGGCCTGCTCACGAAAGTGACGACCATTCAACGCGTTCATACTCACGGCGGTAAGCCGCCCGCCCAGGGATGCGACGAGTCCCACCATGACACCGAAATAAAAATCCCCTACACAGCGGACTACTATTTCTACGCGCCAGCCAAATAAACCGTGAAGTCCAACGCCTGAAGGTGTGGAAGCAGAACACAGACGAAAATTTGCTGCGCGAAACATCCTTCTTGCCCTGAGCTGTGGCGTAAGTGAGCATTCTGAGGAATGGCGCGATGCCGATCCCGCCAGCGAGGAAGACGGCTTGCCTGGCAGTATTGTTATGGAGGCTCAAAGAGCCCATCGGCCCTTCAATCCTCACTGGGCTGCCGATCGGCAGGGAGGATATGGCCTGCTTGAAAACTGTATTTCGTATTCGCGTCGTGACGAGAAGTTCTTCGTCGAACGGGGAGCTTGCGATGGAGAAGGTGTGAGTCAGTCCGTTTGACGGTCCGGGCTGGGAATCGGATAGAGTCAGGTCGATATACTGTCCGGCCTTGAATACAAAATCGTTTGGCTTCTCAAACTGAAATGCCATTGTTCCTTCGGCAACTTCTGTTCGACCTAATAGAGTGCTTTGGTAGCCGATCATCGCGATCATCCTTTTGTTCGTTGACCTAGTTCCGAAGAAAAATACGTGTCTTGATCCCTTGTTGAAGTACTTGTGGCCGCGACGTGATGCCACTTATGCAGGGCCGCAGTGAGGGCGCACCGTAGTGCGCCCTTGCCGAGGTGTTTTGGTTTTAGTTGACGGTGATGGCTACAACACTGGATTGGGTTATTGAGCCGGATGTGCCCGTGATTGTCATGTTGACGACTTGAGATACGGGCGTTGTTGGTTTGTTGTTTGAACTGCTACCGCATCCGAGGGCGAACAGTGAGATGAGAAGCAGCAAACCCAGTATGCTCGTGAACAGAATGTTCTTGCGTGCGAGCGGGTTCCGTTTGCGAGTCGCGAGAACGGTGCCAAACAGCCCCAGACCAGGCAGTAGGGCCGCCATGGCGGGCACGCTATAGCCGATCGGGGGCGGGGTCGAGGTGGCGGAGACGGTCAAGGTGGAGGATGACGCGCTCGACCCGGGAGAGATCGTTGTGGGATTGAAAGCACAGCTTAGACCAGTGGGCGCAGTACAGGTAAGCGCAATCTGACCGTTGAATCCTCCTACCGCGCTGGCACTGATCGTGAGGTTGGACGAACCGCCCGGCGCTACGGTTACACTTTTGGCCGAGAGATTCAGAGAAAAATCCGGGCTGGTGACCGCGGCTGCGGGGACAAGGCTGGCGAACACAGCCGTTGCGCTTCCTCCAGCCGGGAAATTGGGCTGGCCGGCGCTGCCTCCGGCCGTGAAATAAAGAGTGCCAAGAGTGCCTGGATCATTATTGGCACCGCCGCCTCCGCCGAACACCATATCCCACATGCCGGGATTCACCAGCACGGTGCCCGAAGAGTTGGTGAGCTGGCCCATGAAATTACCCTGCGTGTCGAATGCGCTAATGGTGCCATCACCAAAATTGGATACGAGGATATCGTTGGCGAAAGTTCCGAAGCTGGCCGGAGCTTGCACCACGCCCCAAGGCGCGTTGAGGTTGTTCTTGGCGCCAGCGGCGACGAAGGTGCTCACGAAGGCGCCGGTCGTGGTGAAGATATCCACCTGCCCCGCGCCGACGCCGGGCACCGCATCGTGCTTGGGAGCGTCCTGCATGGCATAGGCGATGTAGACCTGGTTTCTGGTACCCCCAAACTTCATTGAGCAGTTCATCCCGCGAGATCGCGCGTTCGGCGTTCTTTGTCAAGAACTCCAATGTCTTGAATTCCTTTGCGGTGACCGTAATCTTCTCGCCGCCACGAATGATCTCTGTCTTGGAAAAATCCACCGTCACATCCCCAAAGACATACAAGTTTCTTGGACTGGCGCGCGCCGCACGTCTGATTAGCGCACGCAAACGCGCAACCAGTTCCCTTGAGCTGAACGGGACGGTAACGAAATCGTCGGCACCCATTTCCAGGAGAAGGACCTTGTCCGCAACATCTGAGCTCGCGCTAAGAATTACAAGGGGCAGACCAGGAATCAAATTCGCAATTCTCCCGCAAAGATCACACCCCGAAGATTCTGGGCGCTGTATATCGAGGATCACAGCGATCGGTGGTTTTTGGCGAAGCATCTCCAGACCAGCGATGCCATCAGGAACGACATCGACCTCATATCCTTCCGAGGAGAAAAGTCGCCACAGGATCTTCCGCAACGCGCCATCGTGCTTGATGACCAAAATCCGCTCCGTTGGAGCCGATTCCAGTTCGGATATTGGAGTGTTCGAGGCCGCTGCTAAGGTGGTCGCTGCCATTGGCTTTTCCTCTTCCTAATGCGTATCGATGTGACGAGACAAGTCTGTCGACAGCGGTGCACTGGGAGCGCTAAGAAGTGACTCGCGAACTGCCTTCCGGGCTCTGGCCAGACGCGACATCACGGTTCCTATCGGGATCGACAATATTTCCGCGATCTCCTGGTACGACATTTCCTCCACTTCACAAAGAAGGAGCGTCTCCCGGTAATGCACCGGCAGATCGTCGATGGCCCTCTGTACCAGTTGGGAATTGGAGCGATTCATTAGAATCGTTTCGGGAGTCACGTTTTCAACTGCCAGTTCAGGTCCGTCCTCCTCCGAGTCCATCGCAACGGTCATGCGCCGCTCGAGTTTTGAGCACGAACTTAGAAAGGTGTTCCTCAGGATTTGAAACATCCATGCCCGGAAATTGGTGCCGGGCTGAAACGATGCGAAACCGCGTAAAGCCTTTAGATAAGTCTCTTGTACGAGATCCTCGGCATCGTTCGAATTGTGCGCCAGCCAGCGCGCGAAGTTGTAGAGGGAATCGAACAAGGGCATGGCTAACTCTTCGAACCCTGCCAACGGTTGACCGCCCTGTGACGATGAAGCCCCGAATCCGATCATCCCTTGTGAGCCAAGTCCAATACTCCTCATTTGCCTTCTCCTGAATCAGCTCGAACCCCGGTTGCAGCGCACTCTGACGCGCCAGTCGTCCGGCGTCAATTAACTGAAGACTTTTTCCACATATCCAACTCATTGCCTGTTAAGTAATTGCTGGCGAGTGAGTTAGCTCCGCATATATCCTGACCCGAGAGGTCTTTGCGCGAAGTGCTAAACTTGCGTGCGAAGCCCAAAT
Organism: Acidobacteriaceae bacterium; assembly: GCA_003138955.1. Classification (GTDB taxonomy): domain Bacteria; phylum Acidobacteriota; class Terriglobia; order Terriglobales; family Acidobacteriaceae; genus Acidiflorens. The sequence continues at coordinate 4,329 of PLHP01000397.1, forward strand.
GCGCTATGGAACGCCTGCCGCCCACCTCCGTCGTGCGATTCGGAACCTATGAGGTTTCTCTCCAGTCGGGCGAAGTGCGCAAAGCGGGTTTGAGAATCAAAGTGCAGCAGCAGCCGATGAAACTGCTGGAGATCCTGCTGGAGCATCCGGGGGAAGTCGTCACCCGGGACGAATTGCGCAGTCGAGTCGGCCCAACGAAAGTTTCGGTGATTTCGATCAGGCGCTCAACATCGCCATCGGAAAGCTTCGAAGTGCGTTAGGGGACTCGGCTGAGAATCCGCGATTCATCGAGACTCTTCCAAAGCGTGGCTATCGCTTTATTGCGGACGTGTCGGTTGTCGATGCAGACGCCCGCCCAAAAAGCCCAGAATCTGCGGACGGAGATTTGCCTGGTCCAGAGAATAAGAGTCCAGAGCGCAAGACAGAGTCTGGGCATCGGGTCCAAGACGCCGGGCTGGCCCTTGCGCCCGTTGCACCCAAACGCCGGCTGTGGCCGACGCGTCGGGTTATCGTCGCCCTGGCACTTGTCCTGAGTTTGCCGATTCTCGCCGTCTGGCTATTTCGTTCGCGTGGCCGTGCGCCCACGGGCATTCGATCGCTGGCGGTGCTTCCGCTGGACAACCTCTCGGGCGATGCTTCACAGAATTACTTTGCGGACGGCATGACGGACGAGTTGATCACTGACCTGGCGCAGATCAGCGCTTTACGGGTGATCTCCCGCACCTCCGTAATGGGATACAAGGGAGTGCGCAAGCCTCTGCCGCAGATCGCTCGTGAGCTGAACGTGGATGCCGTGGTAGAGGGCACAGTGCTGCGGTCCGGTGACCAGGTGCGAATTACAGCGCAGTTGATTGAGGCCCCAGCTGACAAGCACTTGTGGGCCGCGAGTTATGAAGGCGATCTGCGCGATACGTTAACCCTCCAGAAAAAAGTGGCGAGTGCCATCGCAGATCAAATTCGGATCAATTTGACTCCGCGGGAACAAGCTGCGCTGAAAAACGTAAAGGTTGTTAATCCAGAAGCTTATGAGTCCTATCTCAAAGGACGCTATTTCTGGAACAAGCGAACGGCGGATGGTTTGAAGGTTGCCTTGGCGTATTTCAACCAGGCAATCGAAGAGGACCCGAAATACGCCCCAGCTTATTCTGGCTTAGCCGACACTTATGCTTTGTTGGGAGACTGGCAGTATGCAGTGATGACCCCCAAGGAGGCATTCCCCAAAGCGAAGGCGGCGGCGATCAAAGCTCTGGAACTGGACAGCGCGCTCGGCGAAGCTCACAACTCGCTGGCGTTCGTCTTGGATGGCTTCGACTGGGATTTGGACTCTGGCGGGAAGGAATTCCGGCGGGCCATTGAACTGAATCCAGGCTACGCAACCGCTCATCATTGGTACGCTTGGCACTTGAGTCTATTGGGTCGGTATGACGAAGCGATTGCGGAAATGAGAAAAGCGGAAAACCTGGATCCGCTATCTCTTATCATTAACGCCGACTTGGCAGAGCTCCTTGTTCTTGCGCACTCGTATGACGAATCCATACGACAGAGCCGCAAGACGATCGAAATGGATCCTAATTTTGCTCTCGCACATAATCAACTCGCCCAGGCGTACCTGCAAAAACACATGTACGATGAAGCGGTCGCGGAACTGCAAAAAGCGGCGCAGCTTTCTGGCGATAGCCCGACATGCATAGCTAACCTTGCTCGCGCTTACGTCGGATCCGGCAAGCGGAGCGAAGCGGTAAAGCTGCTGGGCGACCTGAAGAAGCGCTCAAACCCTGGTTATTCGAATGCTTCGGAGATTGCCATGATCTATACATCTCTCGGAGATACGGATCAAGCCATGAATTGGCTCGAAAAAGGCTACGAAGAGCGATTTAACCCGGGCGTCCTGCTGCGGCCGGGCTTCGATCCTCTCCGCTCCGACTCGCGCTTCCAGAACCTTGAGCACCGCATTGGCCTACCCGGGTGAGATCTGCGTTCCTTATGCTTTAGTTGCAGCGATGCCGAACCATCAGTAATCCTGAGACTGTCCGCGAGTCGTTTGCGATCCCCCTGCGGTCACGCCGCGAAGTGATTCACGTCACTGCCCTGCTGGACTCCGTTCCTTCACAGTGATATTAGGATTGTTTTCTATTTTTGATCGTTTTTCTATTCGGAGGAACAGGAATGTCGGCGGCCGCGTTAGCTTCGGTGCAGATTTCTTCGGAGGAAATCAAGGCTGGACTTTCTGCGTCAATCGACAGCCGGCGCATCCTCATCCGTCCCATCGACCTCATCGCGTCCGCTTCCGATGCCAGTTTCTATCGTCTGATTCCGAAAGCGGTTGTGCAGACCCAAGGACTGGAAGAGATACGAGCGTTGTTTGCCTTCAGTCAGCGACAGCGCATATCCATGACATTTCGCGCCGCCGGTACGAGCTTGTCGGGACAGTCGATCTCCGACGGCCTGCTGGTGGACATCGCCCGGAACTGGCGAGCGGTCTGGGTCGAAGATGGGGGCAGGCAAATTCGGGTGCAGCCGGGCGTGATCGGCGCGCGTGCCAACCTGGCCCTTGCGCCTTATCGTGCGAAAATCGGGCCGGATCCAGCGTCAATCGCAACCTGCACCATGGGCGGTATTCTCTCCAATAACTCCAGCGGTATGTGCTGCGGCGTCGAGCAAAACGCCTATCACACCCTCAAGTCCATGAAGTTCATGCTCCCTTCGGGCATAGTCATTGACACGTCGCAGCCTGATGCGGACGCGGAATTTCATGCGCGCGAACCGGAGTTGGCGCGCGGCGTTCTGGATTTGAAGCAAAAGCTGGAACAAAATGCCGATCTGCGCGAACGAGTGCGCAACAAGTACAAGCGAAAGAACACAACCGGTTATTCGCTGAACGCCTTCCTCGATTTCGACACCGCCGTCAACATTTTCCAGCACGTGCTGATCGGAGCCGAGGGAACCTTGGCCTTTATCGCAGAAGCCGTATTGAACACTGTTCCCGATTTGCCGGTAAAGTACACGGGACTTTTGTTGTACTCCGATTTGTACGCGGCTGCTGATTCCATTCTCCCCTTACGTACGGCTGGCGCCAAAGCGCTGGAGATCATGGACCGGGCTGCTCTGCGCTCGGTCGAAGATCAAGCAGGCATACCGGCCTCGATCAAAACGCTGCCCGACGGAGCTGCAGGACTGCTGGTCGAATTCCAATCTGCCGAGGAAAACAGTCGTTCCGAGTTGGAAGCGCTGACCAAGGATGCGGTCGCCGGACTCAAGCTGTTCGAGCCCGCGCGCTTTACGCACGCCGCTGCCGAGCAGGCATTGCTTTGGAAGATTCGTTCCGGAATGTTCCCGTCCGTCGGCTCGGTGCGTCAGAGCGGCACGACTGTGATTATCGAAGACGTCGCGTTTCCGGTGGAGAACCTGGCCGATGCGGCGCACGATCTCAACCGGTTGTTTCGCAAGCACGACTATTCCAACGCCATAATTTTCGGCCACGCCAAAGACGGCAACCTGCATTTTGTTATTACCCAGAGCTTCAACGATCAAGCGGCGATCGATCAGTACTCCCGCTTTATTGACGATTTAGTCGAAGTAGTGGTGCATCGCTACGATGGCGCGCTGAAGGCGGAACACGGCACGGGACGCAACATGGCTCCGTTTGTGGAGACGGAATGGGGCAGCGACGCCTACGAGATCATGCGCCAACTGAAAAAGCTGGCCGATCCAGACCATCTGCTCAATCCGGGAGTTATCATCAACGCCGATCGAAAGACGCACCTCGCCGATCTCAAGCGCTTTCCGTCTGTCGAGGCGGAGATCGATAAGTGCATTGAGTGCGGCTACTGCGAACCCAAGTGTCCCAGCCGGGAACTGACTCTAACGCCCCGTCAACGCATTGTTGTACGTCGCGAGATGGCCAGACAGCAAGAGGCTGGTAATGGCTCGGAGCTCTGGAACGCATTGGATCGTGAATTCCCATATATGGCGCTGGATACCTGCGCCACGGATGGCCTTTGCGCCACGGCATGCCCGGTGAATATTGATACCGGGAAACTGGTGAAGCGTTTCCGCAATCTTCGCGCTTCCGCCGGAGCCCATGACTGGGCAGTCCGCATTGCCAGTAATTTCAGGTCCGCAGAAAGCGGTCTACGCTGGGCACTGCGCCTTGCGCACGCGGCAGAAAGAGTAATCGGCGTCAATGGCATGCGTGCGTTTACTCGTGTGATGAAACGCTTTGCCGGAGAGAACCTTGGCGAATGGATGCCGGATACCCCCTTCGCAGCAGGAAGAGTTCCCACCACTAAGAAGGAAGGCGCTCACGCGGTTTACTTCCCGGCGTGTATCTCGCGCATCATGGGCCGGTTGCCCGCCGAGCCTAGAGAAAAGGGCCGGTCTCTCATGGAAGTAACCGTGGAGTTGGCCCGGCGCGCGGGAGTGCCCGTGTACATTCCATCCGACGTTGCCGGAACCTGCTGCGGTATGCCGTTTTCTTCCAAAGGATTCACTCGCGCTCATGCGATCGCGGCGAATACAGCAGTCGAACGGCTCTGGCGATGGTCCGACCATGGAACACTGCCGGTCGTGATCGATACCAGTCCGTGCACCTATACCCTTAGGACGGCGCGAGATTATCTGACTCCGGAAAACCAGGGCCGCTTCGATCAATTAAGGGTACTGGATGCCATCGAGTTCGTACACGATGAACTGTTGCCCAAATTGACGGTGAAAGCGAAAGTCAACTGCGTCGCGCTGCACCCGGTGTGCTCGGTCACTAAGATGGGGATCACGGCGAAGCTGGAAGGCATTGCGAAAGCGTGCAGCCATGAGGTATTGATTCCGGCAAACGCAGGTTGTTGTGCCTTCGCGGGCGATAGAGGTTTTCTGTTCCCCGAACTGACACAATCCGCCACCCAGCCGGAAGCCGCCGAGGTCAGGGCAAAGCACCCCGACGCGTGTTACTCCAGCAGCCGAACCTGCGAAATCGGGATGACCCGAGCCACGGGCCAAGTCTATCGTTCTTACATGTATCTGCTGGAGAAGGCAACGCGCTGACTCTAGCCGTTGCTGCCATTCGTCGTGTGCTGTGATCTCTACAAACCCGAGGCGCCTAGTTTCAAACGCCGACGGCCGCGGCGCCGACGCATCTGCTGGATCCGGCGCCCGCCCCCCACCGTAGTATCCCGGCTCTTCTTCCCGCTCCTCGTTCAGAATCTTGAGCTACCTGAGTAAAGCGAATACCCACCAAGAACAGCTTTAACTCATGGCGCATTGCTGCGGGTTTAATATGTACTTTTGCGGGAGGCGGAAATGGTCAGCGCAAGAGCGATGTGCACTAACGCCGATTGTCACCATGATCTGTCCAGCTCCTCCCAGGCAGCGACCCTGTGTCCTGGCTGTGGCGCCCCTGTAATTACCGCTTGTCCCAGTTGCAGCAGTCCGCTGGCAGAAATGAAGGATCGCTGGGCGAAGTTGTGCGAGAAATGTGATCAGGAACTTCGCCATCACCGCAAACAGAGCTACTTCGGAGTGATGTGATCACGCGCAATCAGAAAAGCAATGTTTTCTCGCCGAAGAAACCGCCCGTCCTTCCGAAGTTCAAGATCCGGGCAACGCTCTGGCGCGAAGACCCCAGAGAACGAGCACCGAGGAGATGACAATCGCGATGCCGACAGTCATGAACCCAACCGTGCCCAGCGTCGAGCAATATTGCAGCATCCAGTGCGAGGCTATGAAAAAGGACGCCGGGTGTCGGCATTCTTTAGTGCTCTTCTTTTCCATCCTCCGTCACACCCGCCAGACCCGCCAGCGCGTGCCAATGCCTCGGGATGCGGGCGGTGTCGCCTGCGCGGATGTCCGACGCTACCCCTGTCGAGGTAGCGCTCTTCCCTAGATCCGCCACAGTGAGACAATAGCGAAACTGATTCCTAGACAATCCCGTACTTGAGTGCCAGAAATCGCCTTAGCGTAGGCGGAAGTGTTTTCGCCAACTCTTGCCAAGTCAAAACCCTCAATGCGGTTCTGAGCTCGATTGGCTTGACGCATCTCAGAACGGCGTACCAGGCTTCAAGAAGGTTCTTCCTTCTGTCGTCCAGGACAACGCAAAAGCAACACTGCAATGCATAGGCAGCCAGTACATTCCGCAAAAGCTGATAAGAAAGGAAGTGTGTCTTTGTTTGAGGCAATCGCCCAACAACAAACACATCACGAAAATCGCGATATGTCGTGAGAACTCGTTTGCCTACCCGCTGAAAATCACTTTCAGTTAGCTTGGTCTCGATCAGCAGGTTCTCCAGCCGAAGGTCCACCTCCGTCCGATCAACTTTCCCAGGTTGTAAAACGAGATTACGTAGTTGCCTTCCGCGTGGCGCTCTTCGCGCACTTTGACCATCACCATGTCGGAGACGATCTTGCCTTTGGCGTCGAGCACGGGGCGGCAATACCGCCACTTCCCATCGGCAAGACGCACGTGCTTCCAAATGCTCACTCTTCTGTTCACTCGCATCGACCTCTCCGGGCGCGAATACTGAAATTTGAGAGAATCGGGGCGAAACATTAGAAAGAACATTAGAAAGGAACGTCGCAGCCTTGTGGAGTCAGTGGCTTAGAAAAAGAATGGCTCCTCAGGTAGG
>PLHP01000269.1 GCA_003138955.1 Acidobacteriaceae bacterium
CTCGCGGCCATAGATGCCTTTGACGGTCAGCATGTTGAAGATGATGTGATGCCAGTCGATCGACATCTCTCCCGCAGGTATGCCCAGCAGCGCGATTTTGCCCCCATGGCTCATGTTCGCGAGCATGTCTCGGAAGGCGGATGCGTTCCCTGACATTTCGAGACCTACATCGAATCCCTCGCGCATCCCGAGTTTCTTCTGGACTTCCTGAAGGCTTGTCTTTCGTGGGTCGATGGCCAGGGTGACGCCAACCTTCGCGGCCAGCTCCAGCCGATACGGGTTCACGTCGGTAATTACCACGTAGCGGGCTCCCGCGTGTTTGGCAACCGCAGCTGCCATGATTCCTATGGGCCCGGCGCCAGTGACGAGCACGTCTTCCCCAAGCACGGGAAAAGTAAGAGCGGTATGAACGGCGTTGCCGAACGGATCGAAGATGGCGGCGATGTCAAGATCGATGCCCTCGCTGTGCTTCCAGATGTTCGACATCGGGAGCACGATGTATTCCGCAAACGCTCCGGAGCGGTTTACGCCGATGCCCTGGGCGTGGGCACAAAGGTGGCGCCGTCCGGCCAGGCAGTTGCGGCAGCGGCCGCACACCACATGACCTTCGCCGCTGACCAGTTCTCCGACCCGGAAGTCAGCTACATTCGAGCCGACCGCGACGATCTCGCCTACAAATTCGTGGCCGATGACCAACGGGACCCGAATGGTGGATTGGGCCCAGTCATCCCACTCGTAAATATGAAGGTCGGTGCCGCAAATCCCGGTCCGAAGAACGCGGACTTTAACGTCATTGATGCCAAAGTCGGGTTCGGGAACCTCTTCGAGCCAAAGGCCACAACTCGGCTTACTTTTTACGAGAGCTTTCATTTTGACTTTCCGTTGGTTCGGCTGACTCGGCGTGAATTGTAACAGTTCGGGGGTACTACTGGCCTGTCGCGGAAATCTGCGGAGATGATTTCTTTGGGTGGTTTTAGTGCGCAGCGATGTTAAGGCAGCGCTCAAGCTTCAGGCTGTGGGCTCCTGCAACGACGTTAGGCGGCGCCTCCTCGTGATCTCCGGCGGAAAGTACCTTCCAGTTTCAATTTCCAATGTCCGCCACTAGAAAAAGGCTCAGCACGACCCATCTCGTTTAGTAGCAGGAGCGCTTCTTTAACGGTCTGCGTCGTCTCTCTGAATCGGCGTGCCAATTCTGGAATCTCGACGACTACGTACGGTTGCTTGAGCGCGGGCACCTCCTCCTGCGCTATCATTCGCCCGTAATCAATGATCGCCTCTGCAAGCTGGCGTAGTTCGTCAGGAGTCAACCGTCGCTCCACCCACAGAACGCGCCTGAGAGCCTCAACCAGTTCCCGATACATATCCATTGCTCCGAAAAGAGGTAGAGGGATGGTATATGCATCCTGTTCTGTGGCTTGGGCGGCGAAATCCTGTTACGAAAACCGAACAAACCGATCCGCCCCGCGTGCAGGCGAGCCGAGTATATAATCAGTGCTGTTTTCGAAGCCGGAATGGAAATTCCGGCCCCAACACTTCCGATCGATGGGGATGCAGATAATTCCGATCTGATTTGAAGTGCAAGGCCACAAATCAGTTTTATCGTGGGTCCGCTATTCTTACTGATAAACGAGCTGACGCCGCCACACATTCCTGCCAGTGCAGTTGAAACATAGCAGTTCAAAGATCGAACGGCCAAGGAGCCTCGCTTATGCTGGAGATTCAGACCAAGCATGTGGACCCCGACATTGTTGTCCTGGAAATTGCGGGAAGAATCACGCTCGGCAGGGAGTGCAAGCAACTGGAATGGGCCGTCGAAAGCCTCGTGGGTGAGGGACGGAAGAAAGTTATTTTCGACCTGGCCGGTGTAACCTTCGTTGACAGCACTGGGATCGGGATTATCGTGATGTCTGCCGGCAAAATGAAGAAGGCAGCGGGCGAGCTGCGATTAGCGGGCGCCACCGCGCATGTGGAAGAAGTATTGAAGATGACAAACGTAGATCAGATTGTCGGACTGCACCCCACAGCCGCGGCAGCAGCGGCAGGCTTCTGACGTAAATACGGACTCCGCCGGCCAAGGCTGCCCCAAAATCCTCATCATCAGCGAATGAGCAATAGTGAACATTTTCGTGTTCCCCATTCTGCCAAAATAACGCTGGTTGGAGTTCTCGAAGACGAAGAGCACAACGCTGGGGTAGCGCCGAGGAGAAGACATTGCACAACCACGGTAGCGAATATCAGATCAGAATTATTCGCGGGGACGGAACCGAGGAACTGAGCGAGTGGCTGACCAGCGAGGAGCAGGTTGCCCAGGCGATCACTGCGCGCCACAGGCCACACGCCAAAGCTTATTGGCTTCTGGAACGCAACGTTCTCTGTTCCAAGTGCCTGGATAGGGGACAGAAAGTCAACGAGTATCCCCTTGCGGACATCCCGTCTCCACGATACAGCCCACACGACTCCCGTTATCTGGTGGAAGTAGGGTCGAAGAGCCGGTACGAGCTTGACGTAGTCATCTCTAGCAGACATCAAGCTGCCTGAGGTGTTCTTCACGTCGCCGTATTCTGCGTGAGCGGCCATCCGCTTCGAGAGCATGATGGATTGCTCACCGGTGTTATCCTGAAACACGGATCATGTCGCAGGCGCTGTAACCTCCCATGTCCAATCCAACGATGTCCAATCCAGATATGTCGGATCGAAATACGTCCAACGCGGGCAGTCCGGAATCCACGCCGGCCAAAGAGCCAGCCGAATCAGTTCCGGACGAATCATTCAAGGATATTTTCTCCGAGTACGAGCACAGTCATTCCCGCAAGCGCGAACCCGGCGCTCAAGGCCGCGAAGGAACGGTGATCGCCGTGACCGCCGACTCCGTCGTTCTCGATATCGGATTCAAGACGGAAGGCGTTCTGCCGCTCTCGGCGTTCCCGGCGGACAAGCCGGCGAAGCCCGGCGACAAAGTGCAAGTTACCATCAAGGGGCGCGATCCGGAAGGCTATTACGAACTAACGCGCGGCAAGGTCGAGCGTCCCACCGACTGGGCGTCGCTGGAAAAAGCTTTCGCCGAGAAGTCGACCATCATCGGCACCGTAACCGGCGTGGTCAAGGGGGGATTGAGCGTCGATATCGGAGTGCGCGCCTTTATGCCCGGGTCGCGCAGCGGAACCCGCGACGCCTCTGAAATGGAGAAGCTGGTCGAGCGGGAAATCCGCTGCCGCATTATCAAGCTCGATGTGGAAGAAGAAGACGTGGTGGTCGATCGCCGCGCCATTGCGGAAGACGAAGAGCGCGCCGGCAAGGAGCGCCGCTTCTCGGAGTTCAAAGAAGGCGACACCGTGCAAGGCGAGATCCGCAGCCTGACCGATTACGGCGCGTTCGTCGATATCGGCGGCGCGGATGCCTTGCTTCATGTCGGAGAAATTTCATGGCGTCGCGTCAACAAGCCCTCTGACGTGCTCTCTACGGGCCAGCAGATTGAAGCGGTGATCATCAAGATCGACTCGGACAAGCACCGCATTGCGATCAGTATGAAGCAGCTTCAGCCGCATCCGTGGGACGCCGTCGCCGAAAAATACAAGGCAGGCGAGCGGGTGCAAGGCACGGTTACCCGCATTGCCGATTTCGGCGCATTTGTGGAAATCGAGCCGGGTATCGAAGGTCTGATTCATATTTCCGAAATGTCATGGGCCAAGAGAGTGAGAACTGCGGCGGACGTGGTGAAACCGGGCGAGACCGTGGAAGCCGTGATTCTGGGAGTGAACGCGGCAGAACGCCGCATCTCCCTTGGCCTGAAGCAGGCGCTGGGCGATCCCTGGGCCGGGGCGGCACAGAAATTTGCGCCGGGCACGGTGATCGAAGGGCCNNATCAGCGCGGAAAAACGCATCAATCACCCGCAAGAGGTGTTGAAAGCCGGGCAAGTGGTCAAGGCCCAAGTGCTGGCGCTCGACACGGGAAAGCGGATCATTCGCCTGAGCATGAAACAGATGGTTCCAACCGGCCTCGATGAATATCTCGCCGAGCATAAAGAAGGAGACATCGTCACCGGCCGCATGGTCGANNTCAAAACCCGATCTGTCGTCGCTCGGTTCCATGTTGCAGGCACGCTGGAAGAGCGGCGCAGCCGCCGGCGAGAGTAAGCCGGAAGCCTTGTGGGCAGGGCAGATCCGCAAGTTTCGGATCGCCAAGCTCGATTCCGCGACAAAGAAAATTGAATTGGAATTAGACTAATCCCAAACCTGCTCTCGATTTTCCTGTAGAGACGCGCCTTGCCGCGTCTCCGCAGGCTGGGCAACAATGAGAAATGCCTAGTTCCTAACGACTAACCACTAACCACTAACGACTGACGACTAACGACCAACGACCAACGACTAACCTCAGCATTTCTTCCGGAGAAGACCATGTCCCAGCCCTTGATTCTCCTCGCCACACCATGCTTTGGTGGCATGGTTTCGCAGAGTTACATGTTATCGGTGATACGGCTCATGAGCTATGCGAAATCCGCCGCGTTCGACGTGTCGCTATCGATGCTGGGCTATGATGCCCTGATCTCACGAGCGCGCAGCACCCTGGTCGCCGCCTTTTTGGACAATTCCGCCGCCACCCATCTGCTGTTCGTCGATGCCGATATCAGCTTCGAGCCGCAGCAAGTCGAGCGGCTGCTGCGGTTCGATAAGGACTTTACCGGGGCGCTCTATCCGCTCAAGTCGATCGATTGGGATTTCATCCCGCAACGCTGTGTGGAGCGCGGCGAGAGCGTACAGCAGGCTGCCCTGTCCTATGTTGGAACCTTCTGCCCCGAAGCGGAGCGCAAGCAGGAAGGGGATTTTGTCACGGGAATTTATGCCGGTGGCGGTTTTCAGCTTCTCCGCCGCAGTGCTTTGGAGCGAATGATTGCCGCTTATCCCGAAACTCATTTCAGCCGCGTGCATAGCCTGCCCATGTCGGGCACGCGGCGCGAGGCGGTGCAGAGTGCAAATCTTTTTGCGCTTTTCGACTGCATCATAGACCTCGAGACCGGCGCCTATCTGAGCGAGGATTATTCCTTTTGCCTGCGTTGGCGGCGGATCGGCGGCGAGATTTGGATTGATGCCGCGAGCAAATTAACGCACTCCGGTCCCTACGAATTCGTCGGCGACCACGCCTCGCGCTTTTATGGCGTGAAGCCGGGAGCGCGATAATCTGCCGCCAGATGTCTCCGTCACTCTCTTCCGCATTAAAATGATCGCCATGCAAAACGCGACGCCGGCGGCCTTTGCGGTGCTTGTGCTGGAGCTCACACCGGCAGCGGTATTTGGATTTGCCGGGGCGTGGGTTGGCCGGGCATGCGCCCGCTGGCCGTCAAGCCTACGAACCGCCCTACCGGCGCTCTGCGCGCTGCCTTACGTTTTGATCTCCTATTCGCACCAGATGTTTTCATGGCAATGGTGCGCTCTCTACGCGGCTCTGCCCGTGGCCATCGCGTGGTTGCTGGGGCAGGCCGCAATCGCCGATCCCGAACAACGCGGCAATTGGCGGGACGCGATTATTCTCCTCACACTGGGGCTGGCGGTTGATTTGCGCTGGTTCGAGCGGGCGTGGCCGAGCGGGCTTTCGGGCTGGGGGAAACTGCTCCTCGTGGATGCGGGGTTGTACGGATTCGTCGCGATTCGACGGCTCAGCGGGACCGGCTTTGACTTTCACCTCCGCTGGAGCGATTGGAAAACCGGGCTGCGGGAACTGTCTTTCTTTACCCCATTGGTTGTGGGGCTGGGGCTGGCGCTGGGCTTCCTCCATCCCCATGGCAACGCGCCGCACTTCTCGATGATTCTTACGTGGATTTATATCTTCATTTTCATTGCTGTTCCCGAAGAACTTTTCTTTCGCGCGTGGGTGCAAAATCTGCTGGAGCGGCGGGTGGGACGGCGAGCGGCGCTCGGGATTACGGCGGTGTTGTTTGGACTCTCACATTTCAACAAACGATCGGCACACTTCAACTGGCGCTATGTTTTGCTGGCAAGCGTCGCCGGGATTTTCTACGGCCGGGCATGGCGCGAACAACGGCGAGTGCCGGCCTCGACGATCACCCACGCCAGCGTGGACGCCATCTGGTCGTTCTGGTTCTAGCGAGGACCGGAGGATGTGGAGGGGCGGGCGTCTCGGCCGTCCAGCCGGGCGGGACGCCCCGCTCTCCACTGCGGAGCCAGTCCTTCCGGAATCGCGGCTCCGAAAATGTGAAAGTATAGAGACAGGCAAATGGCAGTTGATTCGAAAACTCTTCCCGCGTTTCCCACTGCCTTTCGCCGGTACTACGTTTGGGCCCAGATCATCATCGCGTTTCTTTTCCTGGAGTTTGCGATTTGGGCGCCCACGCCGCAGATCCGGAACCGCTGGGCCGGCATCGCGGCCATCACGATTCTGATCCTCATCCTTACAGACGTGCTGCTTGGCCGTTCGCCGTGGTCGTCTCTCCAGCGGCTCGGCCTCGGATTGCCGAAAATGTTCGGCGCCAGCGTGGTGCTGGGGATCGGTTTGGCAACGGTCGTCTTCATGGTGATTGTGGTGAGTTGGGCGGGCGGCCAAGTTCCCGCCAATCCGACTTGGTTTCCGAATTTGCAGTCGGCATGGGGGTATGTGATCTGGGCCATGCTTCAGGAATTCCTGCTGCAATCGTTTTTCTTCAACCGCTGTGAAGAGCTGTATGGAAGCTCGACTGCCGTTTGGATGGCGTCCACGCTTTTTGCCACCGCCCACCTGCCCAACCCCGTCCTTACGACCGCGGCCCTTGTCGGCGCTCTTTTCTTCTGCGAAATGTTCCGCCGCTACCGCAACATCTATGTTCTCGGGATTGTCCACGCAATGCTGGGACTGGCCATTGCCATCCTCATGCCCGACAGCCTGCTGCACCACATGCGGGTGGGGATTGGGTATCTGCGGTATCGGTGAGGGCAAACCGTCGTTGGTCTTCGGTTTTCGGTCGTTGGTCTTCGGTCGTTCGTGATTCGCCGCAGAATATTCCAGCTGCTCGCCAACGACCAACGACTAACGACCGACGACTTTCTCCCCCGAAAAGTCACAAAACTCTACAGTTCAGGGCGGCTTAGAGCGCTATGATCCCAACAAGACAGCACCGAATGCGCGCGATTCTATGAGGGGTTCCAGTCTTCACTTTCTGGCGATCAAGGGCAGGCTGCGCCCGGAGTTCGTCTTTCAGTTCCTCTTCTTGTTTCAGGTTGTCGTGTTTCACCCGCATCTGTTGCGGGGGCAGGCGGCGGCGCCGGCGGCTGGAGGACGTACCATTCACGGCGTAGTGAAGTCGGGGAATATGCCGATTCCCGGCGCTGGAGTTTCCGCGGCGAATGCGGCCACCAAGGAACAGGTCAATACCTCGACGGATGTGGACGGCAGTTACTGGTTGCGGATTCCCGCCGATGGGCACTATACGGTCCGGGTGCAGATGGCGGCGTTTGCCGCGGGCGCGCAGGAAGTGGTGTTGGATGCGACCCATCCGGACGCGCAGGCGAATTTTGAACTGGCGCTGCTGTCGCGGGCACGCGAGGCTGGCGCCGACAGAGAACAGCGGCGTGCGAATGCGGGCGGACGCGGCTTCCAGAATCTTTCCGTGTTCCAGAGTGAAGCGGGGCAGGATTCGGGCAGCGGTTCGGGCGGGGGTTCGGCCAGTGGTTCAATGAGCGACGTAGCGCCCGCCGGCATGCCGGTTCCGGGCATTGCGCCGAACGGTGCCACCGAATCCGTGGCCGTTTCGGGCAACACTTCCAATTCGTTCAATGCCATGAGCGCCGACCAACTGCAGCAGCGCTTCGACGATGCCCGCCAACAGGGGGGAGGATTCGGAGGTGGGGGCGGATTTGGTGGCCCTGGAGGTGGTCCGGGGGGTGGTCGCGGCGGCGGAGGGTTCGGTGGCGGGGGGCCGATGGGTTTTGGCCGGCGGGGTTTTGACATCAATCGGCCGCATGGGTCGTTATATTACGGCGCGGGCGATTCGGCGCTGAATGCATCGCCGTTTGCGCTCACCGGCCAGCCGGAGGAAAAACCGGCGTATTTCCAGAACAGCTTCGGCGGCTCCGTGGGCGGACGGCTGAATATTCCTCATATCTATCACGGCGGGAGCAAGACTTTTTACTTCATCAACTTTAACGGCAAGCACGGAGACAATCCTTTCGATCAGTTTTCAACGGTGCCGACGCTGCTGGAGCGGCAGGGAAACTTTTCTCAGACCACATACACTTCGGGAGCGGCGGTGCAGATTTTCAATCCTGCGACCAACGCCCCCTTCCCCTGTAACCCTCCGCTGCAACCCTGCAACACGATTCCGCAGGCTAGCCTCAACTCGGCGGCACTGGGATTATTGAACTATATTCCGTTGCCGAATCTGCCTGGCAATTACCAGAACTTCCACTACGTGACCTCCGCCACGAGCGACAGCGACGATCTGAACATACGTTTGAACCACAGCTTTGGCGCAGCGCCCGCGGGCGGACGCCGCGGCGGAGGCCGCAACGCTCCGCGCAACAGCCTGCAGGTCGGCTTCCATTACCATCAATCGAGCGCCACGCTGACGAA
>PLHP01000258.1 GCA_003138955.1 Acidobacteriaceae bacterium
GGCGGCTTGACGAGGAAGCCTTGGACTTTGTCACCCTTGGCGCCTTTGAACCAAAAAGATTCAAGAGGAGACGAGGAAATATCGGAGAGCGCGGCGTCATTGAGGTGAGTGAGGTGATCAGGAGGGTGAGCGAGTTGCTCGGCAATGCTTCTTTGGGAACCGGTTTTATAGAGCTCAGTCGGAAACGAGATCGACGTGCGCGTGAAAATGAGGGTTTTCCCGTCTGGCGTCACCGCAAGATCATCGTTGTACCCGTCGCGAACGACTACATCAAAGTTGAACCGCGTAGTCTCCTTGGGATCACCATCTACCGTGATGTTTGGATCATAGGGGCGATCAATCGAAAACGATTCCACCGGCGCTTCGCCCTCCGACTCATGCACGAAGTAGATGCGTTTGGAATCCGGTGACCATGCGAAAGTCCCCACCCACGCACCGAGCGCTTGGGTCATTGGCGTAGACTTACCCGTCTTGCGGTCGTACAGCATCAGGCGGAAGCGGTCGCTCTCGTATCCCGGGCGCTGCTGGGCGCGGTAGGCGATGTACTTGCCATCGGGCGAATAGAGCGGNNGCGGGATTGTCGGCGGTGATGTTTTTCGCTTGGACGGGCGAGGCGCCCGTCGCTCCATTCACCGGGACGATCCAGAGATCGTTGTTGGTGGATGTGGCTTCGACCTTGTCGTGGTTCGAGGTGTAGCAAATCTCCTCCCCGTCGGGCGAGAAGGCGTAGTTGTCCTGTCCACCAAGCGAGAACACGGGTGCGTCGTAGTCGCCGGGGGTGAGGTCCAGAGGGGCTCTATAGATCAGACCGGCAACTGCGGTTGGATAAGTCTCGGGAGGAGCTTCGACTGCGAAAATGTGGCTGCGCTTTCCTCTCTTGTAGGCGTCCCAATGCCGATAGAGCAGTCGGTCGAAGATGATGGCTTTGACTTTCGATTCTTCGGCTTCTTTCGACTTCTTGGCGTTGCAGGCTTCTTCTGCGGCGGGCGCCCCGTCGCACTCGGGATACACATCCGAGGTAAAAAGAATGTGAGCGCCATCGGGCGACCAGAGTTCACCGGCGGCTTCCGTCGCGATCGAGGTCAGTTTGTGGACGCCGGTTACATTGCCAGCGCCGCCATCAAACGCAGCCACCCAAACCTGCGATCCGCCATCTTTTTTCGAGATGAACGCGAAGCGCTTGCCGTCCGGCGCCCAGCGCGGACGGTCGCCGTCCTGATCGGGGATAAGAATGTGCTCGCTTTGGACAGGCGAGGCGCCCGTCGCTCCACTATTCATATTCAGCGGGACGATCCAGATGTGCGAAGTCTTCGTGTTCGCTGCCAGATCCACGTCGACCGCGCTGAAGAGCACCCACTTGCCGTCGGGAGAAGGCACGGGCTCGCCGACGCTCTTCAGCTTCATCATGTCTTCGAACGTGAAGGGGTGCTTGGCTTGGGAGAAGGCGGGGAGAGAGAAAAGAAGGACGAAAAGAAAAGCTAGACGGCGCATGAGGGCCTCCGCGGAACCAAAAAGTGTAGCACCGCGAGCAAGGTCAGAGGTTAGAGGTGAGATTGCAGAGGTGAAGAACTCCAAGCGCAAAACGGCCCCTATGAGACCCTAGAGCTTTACCTCTGCAATCTCACCTCTGACCTCTGCAATCGCCTCACCTCTGCAATCCGACCTCTGACCTCTGCAGTCGCCTTATTCCAGTTCTTCTAACATCGCTGTCATCTCGGACTGCGCGTGCGTGTTGCCGGTGCGGCGCGCGGAGGAGATGCCATCCACCAGCATGCGCTTGGCCTCATCGACGCGGGTCGCGCCGGCCAGCATCTGGGCTGCCATGAAGTAGGCGGGCGTGTAATCCGGATTTTTCGCGATCAGCGCTTTGAATTCCTGAAGCGCCTGCTCAATTTGTCCGGCCTTCGAGTACTCCAGCGCCAGTCCATAGCGCGCAAACGAATCCTCGGGATTGGCGGTAAGAATTTCGCTCAGCATGGCAATGCGATCCATAGATCAGGTCTCAGGTCTCAGGTGTCAGGTCTCAGGTCTCAGCAAATCCAATGGCCAAAGCTCAGGGCCAAAAGCTGCTTTCCATTCATATCACGGCCCGCGTTACAATGGCTGTTCTCCGAGAAACCAACTTGGCTTGCCCTTTTTTTGTGCCGCTTGAAATTGTGAACGACGGCTCTTGGCCACATCCTTCGCGTCTGCCACTGGGAGCGGGATGGACTGGAAACTGCCGTGCCTCGGGGCAGGAAGTGGCGGCATCCGACACGCACATCCGGGAATTCTGCAATCTCGGTTACGCAAACGCCTGTCCGCGTCTTCCGCGGCTCCGTGACTGGGATGCAATTCGCTTCTCGATTGCCCACGTTCGCCGGGAGCAGGTCGCCATCTGCTTTGTGTGCGAGTTAGCCCACGCTCCGATCGAACATGGAAAATTGACGTTCGACCTGGCGAGCGAGGTTTGGCTCGACGCACATCCGGACCCGCGTGTGCTCAGACTGGCAACGTGCTATCTCCAGACATATCGCACACGGAGGAGCGCTGTTCTCATCTAACGATTTGTGAGCCGATTTATGAACGGCCGATTGAGGGCGAACGACGAGAGACGATCGATGCACTGACAATCTATGAACGACAACGACAAAGCGAAGTTAATGCGCCCCCGGCCGGTGCGCGAATCGGCCTCTGAAATGACCGAGATCGTTCTGCCCAACGACGCCAATGTTCTGAACGCACTTCTTGGCGGACGCCTCATGCACTGGATCGATCTCGCCGGCGCCATGGCCGCGCACCGCCACTCGCGCCAGCACGTGGTGACGGCTTCCATCGATCATCTGGATTTTCTCGTGCCCGTTCGGGTCGGAGATTTCGTGATCCTGCGCTCCTCGGTCAATCGTGTCTTCCACACTTCGATGGAGGTGGGGGTGAAGGTTTGGGTGGAGAATTATCGCGCCGAAGAGAGCCGCCACGTCAGTTCCGCCTATCTGACCTTTGTCGCTGTGGATGTTGCCGGAAATCGGTTGCCGGTCCCACCCGTCATCCCCGAGACCGAAGAGGAAAAACGTCGCTACGATGGTGCCGCGCGCCGCCGCGAGATGCGCCGAGCGGAATCGGCGCGCAGAAAAGAGGTTCGGAGTTAGGCGATCTTTGGCGCTCAGCCGCTAAAGGGGCTCTGATGTCGGAGAACTTGCGGCATCGCTAAAGCGGTGCCCTGATACGAAGCGAGTTAGTAGGTAGCACGTGAGCAACTAAGAGTCGATAAGTAACAACTGGGAGCTGACAACTAAGACCCGAGACCTAAGACCTAAGACCTAAGACCCGAGACCGCACTTATGGACAGCGCACTTCTCGTTCACCGCCTGCACTTCGCCTTCACCGCGACGTTTCACTATCTCTTCCCGCAACTCACCATGGGGCTCGCCCTGCTAATTGTCGCGCTGAAGACGATTGGCCTGCGGCGCAACGATCCCGTCTACCACGAGGCGGCCCGCTTCTGGGGAAGAATTTTTGGCATCAATTTCGTACTAGGTGTTGTGACCGGGATTCCGATGGAATTCCAGTTCGGCACTAACTGGTCGCTTTTTTCGCGATTCGCGGGCGGCGTTATCGGCCAGACACTGGCCATGGAGGGCATGTTTGCCTTCTTCCTCGAATCGGCGTTCCTGGGATTATTTCTTTACGGAGAAAAGCGGTTGAGCCCGAAGGCACACTGGCTGTCGGCGGTCGCAGTCTTTGTGGGTTCGTGGTTGTCGGGTTATTTCATCATCGCCACTGACGCTTTCATGCAGTATCCCGTCGGCTATTCCACGGCCTCTGACGGGAGCTTGCAGCTGGCGAGCTTCTGGGATTTCGTGCTGAATCCCTGGGCCGGATGGCAGTACGCGCACAACATGAGCGGAGCGGCGATCACCGGCGCGTTCATCATGACGTCTGTGGGCGCGTTCTATCTGCTCTCCGGCAAGTGGACCGCGCACGCCCGCATCTTCGTCAAAGCCGGCGTGATCGCCGGCTGCCTGTTCAGCGTGCTGCAGATTTTTCCGACAGGCGACAGACAAGGCAAAATGGTCGCCGACCTGCAACCCGTGACTCTGGCGGCGATGGAGGGGTTGTTTCAGGGCGGCCCCGGCGCACCGTTAGTCATCATAGGTCAGCCTAACGAGCAGCAAGGCAAGATCGATAATCCGATTGAAGTTCCGAAGATGTTGAGCATGCTGACTTATAAACGCTGGAATGCCAACGTCCGCGGACTCAATGCTTTCCCCAAGCAAGACTGGCCGGATAATATCCCGTTGCTTTACTACAGCTACCACATCATGGTTGGTCTGGGGACGTTCTTCGTCGCCGTCATGGCCATCGCATTGTTGCTGCTGTGGCGCGGCAGACTCTTTAACGCCAGGTGGCTGCTCTGGATACTGATGCTGGCAGCGCCTTTCCCTTATATCGCCAATACCGCCGGATGGATGACCGCCGAGCTCGGCCGCCAGCCCTGGCTCGTCTATGGGCTGATGCGCACCGAAAACGGTTACTCCAAGGTCGTCTCGGCCGGTAACGGCATGTTTACTCTTTTAGGATTCATGGGCATTTACACTGTGCTTGGCATTCTGTTCCTGTTCCTGATCCGGCGGGAAATTGAGCGCGGCCCGGTGGATGGGCATGAATCGGTGTCAAGTCTTGATCCGGCGGCGGAGGCAAGGTGAGGGAGGCAAGGTGAGTATGGCGAGCCTTTGGTTCTGGATTGTCGCAGCGATGATCGCGACCTATGTCGTGCTCGACGGATTCGATCTCGGCGCGGGTGCGATTTATCTGATTGCGGCCAAAACTGACGACGAACGGCGCCGGGTGCTGCGCGCCATCGGCCCGGTCTGGGATGGCAACGAAGTCTGGTTGCTGGCTGCCGGTGGCACGCTCTACTTTGCGTTCCCTCAACTCTACGCGTCGAGCTTCAGCGGGTTCTACCTTCCTCTGACGATTGTCCTTTGGCTGCTGATTCTGCGCGGCATTAGCATCGAATTTCGCGCTCACATCGAAAGCCGGGTCTGGCAGGATTTCTTCGACGTG
>PLHP01000079.1 GCA_003138955.1 Acidobacteriaceae bacterium
ATTACGATTCCGATTTTTCCGTCGAGCCCGAGAGCGTGGTGCGAGCGATGTTCTACGGCCTGGGCGCGGATGGCACCGTGGGCGCGAACAAGAATTCGATCAAGATCATCGGCGAAAACACCGACAACTACGGGCAGGGCTACTTCGTCTATGACTCCAAGAAGTCGGGCGCGATGACGGTTTCCCACCTGCGTTTCGGGCCGCAACCGATTCGCTCCAGCTACCTGATTTCGAANNGCCAACTTCGTGGCCTGCCATCAATGGATTTTCCTCGAGCGCTATGACATGCTCAGCGCCCTGGTTTCCGGTGGCGTTTTCCTGCTCAATAGCCCTTTTAATAAGGATGAAGTTTGGGACCATCTGCCGCGCGAAGTCCAGACGCAACTGATCGCCAAGAAGGCCAGGTTTTTCATAATTGACGCCTATCAGGTGGCGAGCGATACAGGCATGGGCTCGCGCATGAATACCATTCTGCAGACTTGCTTCTTCGCCATCTCCAAGGTTCTGCCCAGCGAACAAGCGATTGAAGCCATTCGCCAGTCGATCCGCGACACCTACGGCAAGAAAGGGGACGAGGTGGTGCAGCAAAACCTGCACGCCGTGGATGAAACGCTGTCCCACCTTTTTGAAGTCAGCGTCCCCGACAAGGTCACGAGCCACGCCGAAATGCCGCCGGCGTTTTCTCCGCAGGCGCCTCAGTTTGAGCGCGATGTGCTCGGCGTAATCTACGCCGGCCACGGCGACGAGATCCCGGTGAGCGCCTTCCCCGTCGATGGAACCTTCCCCACCGGCACCGCGAAATGGGAAAAGCGCAACATTGCGCTCGAAATTCCGGCGTGGGATACGAAGATCTGTATACAGTGCGGCAAGTGCGCGCTGGTCTGCCCGCACGCCGTGATCCGCATCAAGGTCTACGACTCAAAACAACTGGAGGGTGCGCCTGCGACCTTCAAGTCTTCTGACACGCGGGACAAGGAATGGCAGGGCCTGAAGTACACCATCCAGGTTGCGCCGGAAGATTGCACCGGATGCGGCATCTGCGTCGACATCTGTCCCGCAAAGAACAAGAGCGAGACCCGCCTGAAGGCAATCAATATGGTGCCGCAACCGCCGCTGCGCGAGCCGGAGCGGGAGAACTGGGATTTCTTCCTCAAGATTCCAGAGCTTGATCGCCGGCTGATCAAGAACACGAATATCCGCCAGCAGCAGATACAGGAGCCTTTATTCGAATTTTCGGGGGCTTGTTCCGGATGCGGCGAGACGCCATATCTGAAGCTGGTTTCACAGCTCTTCGGAGATCGTTCCGTGATCGCCAATGCGACCGGTTGCTCTTCGATCTACGGCGGCAACCTGCCGACTACGCCTTGGGCCAAGAATCTGGACGGCCGCGGACCGGCTTGGTCGAATTCCCTGTTTGAGGACAATGCGGAGTTCGGCCTGGGATTCAGGCTCTCTATCGACAAGCAAACCGAATTCGCCCGCGAGTTAGTTCGCCGTCAGGCTGCGTCCATTGGAGACGAACTGGTCACCGCTCTGCTGGAGAGTCCGCAGAAAGACGAGTCGGACATTTACGAGCAGCGGCAGCGCGTCGAACTGCTGAAGGAAAAGCTGAAGGGTCTGGACTCCCCGGATGCGAAGCAACTGCTGGCGCTCGCCGACATGCTGGTGAAAAAGAGCGTTTGGATCGTCGGCGGCGACGGCTGGGCCTATGACATTGGCTACGGCGGCCTCGATCATGTGATCGCCAGCGGGCGCAACGTGAACCTCCTGGTGCTCGACACCGAGGTTTATTCGAACACCGGAGGCCAAGCCTCGAAATCCACCCCCCGCGCAGCAGTCGCAAAGTTCGCGGCGGGAGGCAAACCGGGGCTGAAGAAAGACCTCGGGCTGATGGCCATGGCCTACGGCAATGTTTATGTGGCCAGCGTCGCCATGGGCGCCAAGGACGAGCACACGCTCAAAGCCTTCCTGGAAGCGGAAGCCTACGATGGCCCCAGCATCATCATCGCTTACTCGCACTGCATCGCGCACGGCATCGACATGACGACCGCAATGTCGGACCAGAAAGTCGCGGTCGACTCGGGACAGTGGCTGCTCTATCGCTACCATCCGGAGCGCGCCCTCGCCGGCGAGAATCCGCTGATACTCGATTCCCGTACCCCCACGCGCAAAGTCAAAGACTATTTACTGCAGCAGACGCGCTTCAAGATGCTACAGAAGAGCCACCCTGAACACGCCAAAGTTCTGTGGCAAGAGGCGCAGCAGGATGCTGAGGCGCGCTATCGCCTGTACGAGTATATGGCGCAGCGCAGGCCGCAGCAGGCGGCGGCTCCGGCAGAGGTGGTCCAGATACCAGTGATAACGGGAAAATAGCGACGCACACTAAGAGCGATTCACATCTCGAAGAGGAAGCCTCATGGACTTAAGCACGAAATATCTAGGCATGCAATTGCGCACGCCGCTGGTCGCCTCCGCATCCCCGCTTTCGCAGGAAATCGGCGGGATCCGCAGCCTTGAAGATGCCGGCTGCTCGGCCGTCGTGCTCTATTCCCTGTTCGAAGAACAGCTGCGTCAGGAAGCCCTGGAGCTGGAACGCGATCTCAACGCCGGCACGGAGAGCTTTGCCGAGTCAATTACTTACTTTCCCCAGGGCAGCGAATTCCACACCGGCCCCGAGGGCTATTTGAATCACATTCGCAAGGCCAAGGAAGCGGTGGACATTCCGATTATCGCCAGCCTCAACGGTGCCACCCTGGGCGGTTGGACCAAGTATGCCAAGCAGATCGAGCAAGCCGGAGCCGACGCCATCGAGTGCAATATCTACTTCATTCCGGCAAACATGGCCGTCTCTGGTTCGGACACAGAGTTGATCTATACGGACATTCTCCGAGAGGTAAAGACTTCGGTTCACATTCCGGTAGCCGTCAAGCTCAGTCCATTTTTCAGCAATTTGGCCAATATGGTAAAGCAGTTGGACCAGATGGGCACAGACGGCCTGGTGCTGTTCAACCGCTTCTACCAGCCCGATATCGACCTGGAAGCATTAGAAATTAAACCCAACGTGCTGCTCAGCGGCCCGCAGGATTTACGGCTGCCTCTGACCTGGATAGGCATTCTTTACGGCCGCATCCGGGCCAACCTGGCGGCGACCAGCGGTGTGCATGGGCCCCAGGACGTAATCAAGCTGCTCATGGTCGGCGCCGATGTGACGATGATGTGCTCGGCTCTGTTGCGCCATGGAATTGGGCATCTTCGTCATGTGGAACAAGGCGTTCGGGAGTGGATGGAAGGCCACGAATATGAATCTGTGCACCAGATGCAAGGCAGCATGAGCCAGCTCCGCTGCCCCGATCCGGGAGCCTTCGAGCGAGCCCAATACATGCGAGCCGTCAAGGGTCTGGAGCACGTGCTGGGACCAGGACAAGAGACATTGAAGGTCTCGTGAACGGCGAATAGACGACCGTTCCAGCCGATCCACCGTTCATTTTGCAATGAATCCATGGGTATTTGGCCGTGCGCAGGTGACCACCCCTGGCGAGCGGCTAGAGCTTGATGTGACGCGCCTCACTGTGACTTGTGCGTAAGATCACCGCCGCAAAGCGGAGAGGCGTTTCTAATGGTATGTAACAGATGCGAGACGGTCGTATTGGCAGTAATTTCGCCCTGGGTGTAAGTCCGGTGCTGTGGGGCTGTTGGGTAGCCCGGGCGAGGGGGAAAACAGATGTCCTGGGAAATTGATTACAAGAAAAAGTTGCGCACGCCAGAGGAGGCGCTGCGCTGTGTGCAGTCGGGAATGCGTGTCTACATTCAGCCGGGCTGCGCCGAACCTGAGACTCTGGTAGAAGCGCTGATGCGCCGCGCTCCCCACGTGCAGGATGTCGAAATCGTGCACATGATGACCATGGGAGCGGCCCCTTATGTGGCGCCAGAGATGGCCGGGCACTTCCGGCATAATGCAGTGTTTATCGGCGCCAATGTGCGCCAGGCCATTAACGAAGGGCGCGCCGACTACACCCCGATCTACCTGAGTGAAATTGAAGACCTTTTCGAGAGCGGCGCCATGCCGATTGATGTGGCCCTGCTGCAACTCTCTCCTCCCGACTCGCACGGCTTCTGCAGCTTCGGAGTGGGTGTGGATACGTCGCTTACGGCGGCCAAATGTGCGCACTACGTGGTGGCGCAGATCAACGATCAAATGCCGCGCACCTTCGGAGACAGTTTTATCCATGTGACTGAGCTGGACGCCGTTGTGGATTCCTCCCGGCCACTGTGCGCCATGAAGCGCCCGCACATCACCGACATGCATAAGGCTATCGCCCGCAACGTCGCGGATTTGATTGAAGACGGAGCCGTGTTGCAGACCGGCATCGGCGGAATCCCGGATGCTGTGCTCCCGTATCTCATGGATCGCAAGGATCTCGCGATCCACAGCGAACTGGTTTCCGACGGCGTGATTCCTTTGATCGAAGCGGGCGTGATCACGGGTGAACGCAAGAACTTCAAGCCGCGGAAGATCATCCTGGGATTTGCTCTGGGCACGAAACGGTTGTTTGATTTCGTGGACAACAATCCGATCTTCGAGTTTCACCCCACGTCCTACTGCAACGATCCCGGCCTGATTGCCCGCAACGACAAGATGGTGGCGATCAATTCCGCATTGCAGGTCGATCTCACCGGTCAGGTCTGCTCCGATTCGATCGGAAACCAGTTCTATAGCGGCATTGGCGGGCAAGTGGACTTCCTGCGCGGGGCTTCGCGCTCCAAAGGTGGCAAGGCCATCATCGCCATTTCGTCTACGGCAAAGGATGGCGCGATTTCGCGGATTGTGCCCATGCTGAGCCCGGGCGCGGGAGTGGTTACTTCGCGCGGGCTGGTCCGTTATGTGGTGACCGAATACGGGGCCGCTTATCTGCACGGCAAGACTATCCGGGAACGGGCGCAGGGATTGATCGACATTGCGCATCCCAGGTTTCGGGAAGAACTCGAGCAATTTGCCCAGAAAACCTGGTGGATGCAGCGGCGTTTATCTGGGGAGACAGTGGTAACGAGTTGAAACGTCAAAGAGGTGAAGGTTAACGAGGTGAACATGGCAGGCCAAGCGCGCGGTAAAGTTACAGTCGATGTCGAGGAATGCAAGGGATGCGGGCTATGCGTGGAGTCCTGCCCGCCGCAGTGCCTGGAACTGGCGCCGGAGTTGAATGCTTACGGGGCTCACCCGGCGCGCTATACCGGGCACGACTGTACGGGTTGTGGAATCTGCTTTTATTGCTGCCCGGAGCCGGGCGCGATTGCGGTCTACCGCATAAAGGCGAAAGCCAAGGCGTTGACGCCGGCAGCGGCGCAGGTGCAGGCGCCAGGAGGCGAACATGCGGCAACTGTGTAAGGGAAACGTGGCGGTGGTAAAGGGCGCGATCCTCGCCGGGTGCCGCGCGTACTACGGCTATCCGATTACTCCAGCCAGCGAAATCGCCGAGGCGGCCGCGCTCTACTTCCCGCAGGTCGGCGGAACATTTATTCAAGCGGAGAGCGAAGTCGCCGCCATCAACATGGTGTATGGCGCAGCCGCGGCTGGGGTCCGCGTCATGAGCGGCTCGTCCGGCCCCGGGCTCAGCCTGATGCAGGAAGGTATGTCTTATCTAGCCGGCGCGGAACTGCCCTGCGTGATCGTAGATGTAAATCGCGGCGGCCCCGGCCTCGGCAACATCGGGCCGGAACAAAGCGACTACTTCGCGGTGGTGAAAGGCGGCGGCCACGGCAACTACCGCAATATCGTGCTGGCTCCCGCATCGGTGCAGGAGATGGCCGAATTCACCATGCTGGCCTTCGAGCTCTCCGACAAGTACCGCAATCCGGCAGTGGTGCTGACCGACGGCTTCGTCGGACAAATGATGGAACCGCTCGAGCTTGAGGATAATGAGATTCAGCCGCCGGAAAAGCCCTGGGCGGTAAAAGGAACGCCAGAGACGCGTGCCAACCTGATCAGTTCCATTTATCTCGAAACCGACGAACTGGAAGCGCACGAGCGCAGAATGGAAGCCAAGTACATCCGCGCGCAAGAGGCCGAGCCGCGCTGTGAGCTCACCCGCACCGAGGACGCCGAAGTGCTGCTGGTCGGCTACGGCATTGTGTCCCGTGTGTTGCTTTCTACGGTGGAAGCGTTGCGCAAGGATGGCGTAAAAGCAGGACTGTTCCGCCCCATCACTCTGTGGCCCTATCCCTCGAAGGCTCTGGTGGAAGCGGCGGCTAAGGTGCAAAAGGTGCTGGTCGTCGAATTGAGCAACGGGCAAATGGTGGAAGATGTGCGCCTGGCGCTGAACGGCAAGGTGCCGGTGGAGTTCTACGGCCGGGTTGGCGGCAACGTGCCTTCGGTCCGAGAGCTGCAGCAAGAGGTATTGACACGCATGGTCGTAGCGGTTTGAAAGGACGACGCGAATGGCAAACGACAGCATAATCGGCGTAGGGGATTCCGAGGTCAAGTCCGAAGTTAAGTCCGAAGCTAAGCCGGAAGCCAGCCCCGCAGTTGACCCCAGAATTGGCGCCAGCGTTAGCGACAACGGATACGAACTAGTCCACTCCAAGTCGCCGGTGTTCTATGACCTCTACGACCGCAAAACGGAACTGCAGCACCAGACCCACTACTGTCCTGGCTGCGGGCACGGAGTGGTCCACAAGCTGATCGCCGAAGCGTTGCAGGACCTGGGGCTGCAAGACAAAACGATCTTCGTAAGCCCGGTAGGCTGCTCGGTGTTTGCCTACTACTATTTCGATGTAGGCAATGTGCAGGTCGCCCACGGCCGCGCTCCGGCTGCGGCCACGGCCATCAAACGATCCGGCCCCGACAAAATCGTGATCTCCTATCAAGGAGACGGCGACTTGGCGGCTATCGGCACGGCCGAGATCATCCATGCCGCCAACCGAGGCGAGAAGATCACCGTCTTTTTCGTGAACAACGCAATCTATGGCATGACTGGCGGACAGATGGCGCCCACCACCATGGTCGGGCAAAAGAGCACTACATCACCCTGGGGCCGTCGGCCGACGAACGAAGGCTTCCCTCTGCACATGGCGGAACTGATCGCCGGCCTGGAAGCGCCGGCTTACGTCGAACGCGTGGCGCTNNTGTCCGACGATTTGGGGCAAAGACCCGGTGGAAGCGCGGCGCTGGGTTCTCGAGAAGATGACGCCGACCTTTCCCCTGAATGTTTTCCGCGACCGCCGGCCGGAAATTCCCAAGGGCAATGAGCCGCCGCAGCGGTCGGTAGCGGATGTGCTTGAGATCACTTCGAAAGACACTTTGAAAGAGCGCGCGCACGATACTTCCAAACCGAAACACGCCCATCGTTTCAAAGACGTTAAGATCAAAATCGCAGGCCTCGGGGGACAGGGTGTGCTGCTGATGGGGCAACTCCTCATCGAAATGGGCATGCGGGAGGGACTGGAAGTGAGCTGGCTGCCGTCGTATGGTCCGGAGATGCGTTCGGGCAGCGCGCACTGCCATGTTTGCTTGTCGAAAGAACGCATCGGCTCGCCGCTCGTCTCGCGCCCGGATGTGCTCGTGGCCATGAATGAGTTCTCGCTGCGGAAGTTTGCCCACGAGGTAGTAAGCGGCGGCATCATTCTTTACAACGGCGCCAGCCTTCCTGCCGACTTTTATGCGCCGGAAGTGCAGGTGGTCGCGATTCCGGCGGCGGAGATCGCCGACAAACTCGGTTCCACGAAGGCAGCCAACATAGTATTGTTGGGCGCGCTGCTGGAAGATACCGAGTGTCTGGCTCCCGGAACTGCATTGCGCGTACTCGAAGACAAGGTGAAAAAACGCGATATGCTGGAAATTAACCGCCAAGCGCTCGCCGCAGGCCGACGGTTTATCGAAGAACAGGCGCACGTGGGCGCGGTAAGCCAGCCCGACGGCTTCGCCTAACATCGAATGAGGCCAGCTCACGTGGTACGCTCATTCCCGCAAGCAGAAACGAGGAACCGCGTGAAGAAGATTTTCCTTGCAACTCTTTTGTTTTCGTTCATCGCATTCGCATGGGCTGGGTCAAATCCCAACCCAGCTGAGTACACCGTCAACATTCATGTCAACGCATCGCGCATGGTTCCTGAAGGCGGCGCCCGCTTTCAAAAGTTGAGCGTCCTGATCGATGGAAAGAAGTACGAATTGGAGTCCGACGGCGTACCTAACATGTTGTTGGCACTTGGCGACTACAAGGCGAAGCTCGTTAAAGATGAGCACAAGGTTACGTATGACTCTTATCAGATCTACGAGTTTCTGTTTCCCGACGAAAAGACAAGGAAGTTCATCGTGGTCGGGCAGATGGAGTGAAGTGCTTCCGGTGTCTATAGTCTGGCTGAACGCGTCAAGGTAAGAAGCACGCCCAGAGCCTGCAATAGCTTTGGGGGAGGGTTTCACATGTCGACCGCCTGGACATCTCGTTACGCCTTGCGCACCAAGCGCGTCACCAGCTCTCAAATCCGCCAGTTGTTGAAAGTCATCCAAAAACCGGGAATGATCTCCTTTGGCGGCGGCCTGCCCGCTCCCGATGTGTTCCCCGTCCAGCGCTTCGAAGAAGCCTGTCACAAGGTACTTACCGAGCAGGCAGCTTCCGCTTTGCAGTACGGCGAAACCGAAGGTTACGCGCCCCTGCGCGAACTGATTGCGAACAACATGGCGCGCTACGGGATCAAGGCGAAGGTGGAGAACGTCTTGATCACTTCCGGGTCGCAGCAGGCGCTCGACCTGATCGGCAAACTGTTTATCAATGCCGGAGATCGCGTGCTGGTGGAAGCGCCGACTTATCTCGGCGCGCTCCAGGCTTTCAACGTGTACGGCGCGGAGTATGTGTCCGTCCCGATCGACGAAAACGGACTGCGCACCGACCTGCTGGAAAAGCCTCTGCGTTCGGGCCCGAAGTTCATGTACGTACTGCCCAACTTTCAGAACCCGGCCGGAACCACGTTGTCGGAGGGGCGTCGCCACGAACTGGTGCTGTTGGCGGACAAGTATGGCATTCCGATTATCGAAGATGACCCCTACGGCCAGTTGCGCTATGAAGGCGAGCACCTCCCCTCGCTGGTCGTGCTCGACCGCGAGAACCTGCGCCGCGACGACGGTTATTCCATCGGCAACGTCATTTACCTGAGCACATTCTCGAAGACGCTGGCTCCCGGGCTGCGTTTGGGGTGGATCGTCGCTCCTCCTGAGGTCATCAGTAAGCTGGCGCAACTGAAGCAAGGCGCCGACCTGCACACTTCGACCTTCACTCAGTTCGTGGCCTACGAAGTCGCACGCGATGGCTTCCTCGACAAGCACGTGAAGCTGATTCGTAAGATCTATGGCGAACGCCGCAACGTAATGCTTCAAGCTCTGAAAGAGTTCTTCCCGCCGGAAGTCACTTGGACTCATCCTCAGGGTGGGCTATTTCTCTGGGTAACTCTGCCCGCAGGAATCGACATCCAAGCCCTTTTCAAATCGGCAATAGAGCAGAATGTGGCGTTCGTGCCGGGCGATTCCTTCTATGCCAACGATCCTCAGGAAGGCTCCCGCCACATGCGCTTGAACTTTTCGAACGCCGCTCCGGAGCAGATACGCGAGGGCATACGGCGGTTGGCGGCGGCGGTGAAAAGCCATCTGAAGGGCGCGGCGGTTCGATCAGAGCTGCCAATCGAAGCGTAGAAAGCTATCTGAAATCTTGTAGCGCCGGCATCTTGCCGGCTGTCGCGAGGGCATCTTGCCCTCGCCGCTGGGGGCGGGACGCCCCCAACAGCCGCCGGGACGGCGGCGCTACGTTCGAGGGACAAGGCGGCAGTCGCTACTCCCTCGCAGTTCTTCCCAAGAAACCATCTACTCCAGCACGAAGATATTCTTCTCCGCGCACATCTCCTTCAGCACCTTCGGCCACACCGTAACGCTAACTTCCCCAAGATGCGCCTTGCGCAGCAGCAGCATCAACGTGCGCGACTGCCCGATTCCTCCGCCGATCGAAAGCGGAATCTGGTTGTTCAGGATCGCCTGGTGATATGGCAATCGCATAAAGTCCAGCTGCTTGGCCATCGTGAGCTGCTGTTTCAGGGTCTCGGCCGTCACGCGGATTCCCATCGACGTCAGTTCATGGCGGCGCTTGGTAACCGAATTCCACACCAGGATGTCGCCATTCAGCCCATGCGTGTCCTTGCCGGTCTGCTCGTGCGTGTCGGTGATCCAGTCGTCGTAATCGGCGGCGCGCATCTCGTGCGGATAGCCGTCCTTCAACGGCCAGCCAATCCCAACAATGAAGACGGCCGGATACTTCTGCAGCACCGCGGTCTCGCGCTGCTTGCGGGGCAGCTCGGGATACATATCGAGAATTTCCTCGGCGTGCAGGAAGGTCAGCTCCTCGGGCAGATTCGGAAAGCGCGAGTCTTTCAAGAGCGGAAACAGGGGTTGCGCAAACTTTTCCGCTCCCACGATCACTTTCCAGATTCTGCCGACAACCATTTTGAGGATCTCAAGATTCCGCTGTTCAGCGGTGATGACGCGCTCCCAGTCCCACTGATCGACGTAGGCGGAATGGTCGTGATCCAGGAAATAGTCCTTGCGAACGGCGCGCATGTCGGTGCAGATGCCCTCGCCAACTTTGCAATCGAATTGCTTGAGCGCGACCCGTTTCCACTTGGTCGCGGCTTGCACCACCTGCGCGTCGACGGGATGCAGGTTGCGATCGTTCGAGATATGGAATTGAATCGGCGTGCGCGACCCGTCACGATCGAGCATGTCGTTGACACCGCTCTCTACATCCACGATCAGCGGCACTTCGACCATCATCAGGTTGAGTTCCTTGCACAGATTGTCCGCGATATAGCGTTTCACCTGGAAGATGGCCAGCTGCGTCTCTTTCGGGGTCAGCACGGAGCGGTAATCCCGCGGAAGAATTTTTTCCAATTCTTTGTAATCGCCGATTCCCGGTCCGGCCAGGTCGGCTTTCTTGTCTTTATTTTTCTTGTCTCTATCCAGTGCAAGCGTAGTCATGAAATTTCTCCTTTGCAGACGAATTCTCTCGCCGCGTCGTGGCGCGCTGTCCCCACGCGGTCTATCAAAGTTTCGGATTAACGGAGAGGCAGGGCTGGAGGTGGGTGTGCGGCGTCACCTTTGGCTGCATGTTTGTGCGTGGACTGCTCCAGGATCACCGCCGACGACAGCAGAATTCCGATAACGCCAAAGACCAGCAACGCGAGTAGCGCAATCATGAGGACTGGCATACTTTCACCTCGCTCTGCGTACATTGTCTCGCCTGATTGCGGGAGATGCTGTGACCGCAGTCACCGGTTGGGGTGACCCCAAAGTTACCAGGATGGCTCCCCTGGATACCTCCCATCTCGTCCAAAAGTCACGACTTAGGGTGACGTGGATCACTGCGCCTTTATCCTCCAAACGTTGAAACTCTCAATAGGCAGCGACGAGCTGCTGCATTCCGCTACATCCAGTTCTTGGAGGGCTGTATTGTGGTTAATTTCGCAACACGAAACACGATTGCGAGAAGAACCGCTAATTTCATCAGGTTGCAAAACTTCACAAGGAGAAGAAACCAAAACATGAAGACGACAAAGCTGGTGATGCTTGTAATGACAATCGCGGTGGCCCTATTCATCCTGATCCCCAATCTGTCTTGGGCTGAGGACGGAGCCGCTATCTACAAAGCAAAATGCGCCATGTGCCATGGCCCCGATGCGGCTGGCAAGCCCGCAATGAAGGCTCCGAGCCTGATCGGCGACGAAGCCAAGAAGAAGTCGGATGCCGACTTGGCCACCGCCATTACGGGAACGGCGAAGCACCCGGCCCCGGTCAAGGGTCTGGCCGCTGACGACGTAAAAGGCGTCGTTGCGTACATTCGTAGCTTACAGAAGTGAGCATTGGCAGTAGTCAATGGCTGTTTCTCTTTGTGCATCGCCGCTGTCGCGCACTCGCGGGCAGCGACCGAGGAAAGCGTTAGGACTTGTATGGGGGTGTCCGGCTCAATTCGGCGGACGGAACGAAAAGTCGGCCGATTATTGGCGACTAGCCGAAAAGCGTCTCCCCCGGTTCGCTTTCCCAGAGAGAGCAGTTCCCCCGGGTCCGGGAGTACACCTCTCCGGACTCGGTTATTTTTTGTAGTCGGATCGCCAAAAGTGTTTTGTACGGTTCCCAAGTCTACTCCGTCACAGCGTTCGTTTTCCTGCCACATCATTCCACTGCAACGGAAGTCCGGCTTGGGAGCGACGAGGAGCGTTTCCTATGAGTAAGGCCTTGCTGTATGACGCGACCATGTGCATCGGTTGCAAACAGTGTGAAAGCGGCTGCGCGCAGCAGAACAACCTGCCGTACGACGACAAAGTAGCAGCCGAGTCGGTGCAATCGGCACATAAATATACGGTCGTCATGACCAAGGACGACAAATTCATGCGCCGGCTGTGCATGCACTGTGAAAAACCGGCTTGCGCGTCGGTTTGTCCCGTTGGCGCCTTCCATAAGACAAAAGAGGGCCCCGTCGTTTACGACGTCTGGAAGTGTATCGGCTGCCGGTATTGCATGGTAGCCTGCGTGTTTGGCCAGCCGAAATACGAATGGCAGTCGCTGAATCCGCGGGTCCGCAAATGCATTATGTGCCCGGACCTCATAGCTGCCGGCAAGCAGACCGCCTGCGCCGCGATCTGTCCGACGGGCGCCACTAAGTTCGGCGAGCGCGACGACCTTATTAGTGAAGCGAAGGACCGCATCCGTCAAAGCCCTTCCACCTACCTTCCGCGTATTTACGGTCTTAACGAAGTTGGCGGAACGTCGGTTTTTATTCTTTCGAGCGTAAACGCTGAAGAGTACGGGTATCCAGCGTCCGCCAAAATCGGCGACACTCCGATGCCGGAATACACCGGGCGAGTCATGGATAGAATTCCCGATTTTATCCCGGTGTGGACGTTGGCATTGGGCGGCATTTATTGGATTTCCCATCGTCGCGACGAAGTAGCCGCCGCTGAAGCAGAAGAAAGGAAGCAGAACGGGAGCGGAAAATGAAGATCAAGCTGACCTTTTGGAAAGTTGTATTCATTGTAATCATGGCCCTGGGCCTTTACTCCTCATTTATTCGCTATTTCCGTGGCTTGGGCGCGGTCTCAAACATGACGGACCAGTTCCCCTGGGGACTCTGGATTGGCTTCGACTGCCTGTGCGGGGTCATGCTGGCGGCGGGCGGTTTCTGCATGGTTGGGGCAGTCTACCTGTTCAACGTCGAGCGTTTGCACAGTGTTGTGCGCCCGGCGGTGCTGACCGCGTTCCTCGGCTACATACTTTTCATCGTTGGACTGTTGTACGACCTGGGCCGTCCCTGGTACATCTGGCATCAGCTCATCTACATGAACCCGCACTCGGTCATGTTCGAGGTGGGCATGTGCGTGATGACCTACACCACGGTGCTCTTCTTCGAATTCCTTCCCAACGTGTTCGAGCGCTTCAATCTGCAGACTCCAATAAGGTTGATTAAGAAGATCTACCCGGTGCTGATCGTTTTGGGCATCCTGCTTTCCACTCTGCACCAGAGTTCCCTCGGATCCCTCTATCTGATCATGCCGAGCAAGCTGCATCCGTTCTGGTATACGCCGGCGCTGCCCTTCTTCTTCTTTGCTTCGGCGGTGGCGGTTGGACTGGCCATGACCATCTTCGAGTCCACGCAGAGCGCGAAGGCCTTCGGCCGTCACCTTGAACTTTCGGTTCTGGTTACCCTGGGCGGCGCGTTGCTGGTAGCTCTATGGGTCAATGCCCTGCTCCGCTTCGAGGACTACTTCCGTCGCGGCCTAATCAGACAGATCTTCAAACCCAGCTACGAAGCGTACTTTCTCTGGCTCGAACTGACGCTGACATTCGTGATTCCCATCACCATGCTCAGCTTCAAGAAGGTCAGGCTGTCGCCACAGTGGTTGTATCTAGCGTCGATCTGCACCGTGCTCGGATTCATCACCAACCGCCTCAATATTGCCCTCATCGGCTTTGAGACTTACGTCGGGCATCATTACATCCCGAAGTGGACGGAGTTCTCGATAACCCTAATGATTATCGCGATGGGCTTCGCCTTGTTCGGATTGGCAGTAAAGTACCTGCCTATCTTTCCCGAAGCACGGCATCCAGTGCAGCCGCGCCTCCGAACCGAAACCGCGCCCGTGCTTGCTACACCGGTGTTGGGCCATGCCGGAGACTGAGCCAATTCGCGTCGTTGTGGGATGGAAGCGGCTGACTCACAGCATCAGTGCAAAGTTGATCGGGTCTCTCTTGGCGGTGATGGTCGTCGTCTTCGCCCTTCTCGGATACTTGAATGTCCGATTGCATCGCAAGGACCTGGAGGCCGCCACCCTGGTCAGCGCGGAGCGGGTCAGCGACATAATCAAGCACAGCACCACCTACTACATGCTGCGCAACGATCGCGAGGGACTCTACCACGCGATTCACACCATGGAGGACGAGCCCGGCATGGTCAAGGTGCGCATCTTTGACCAGGAGGGGCGGATCAGCTACTCCACNNCCGAAGTCAGCCACGTCCTCGACAAGACGGGGGAAGCCTGCTACGGCTGTCACACTCAATCGCAGCCGCTGGCGCGCCTGAATCGTCCCGACCGCTTTCGTATTTATCGCAGTGGCGGGCAGCGCGTGCTGGGAATTATCACTCCCATCGAAAATCAACCCAACTGCTCAAACGCCGACTGTCACGCGCATCCTGCGGACCAGCAGGTTCTGGGCGTGCTCGACACCAATCTTTCGCTCGCCAAAGCGGACGCGCAGCTGGCGGCCGGCAGCGCCCGCATGCTGCATTACACGGCGGGGGCAATGCTGATCGTCGCGGTATTGAGCTGGCTCTTCGTTTGGCGAGAGGTCGGCCAACCCATCAAGGCGCTCAAAAAGGGCACGGAACATCTTTCCCGCGGGGAGCTTGGTTATCAGATCGAACAGCGATTCCAGGATGAAGTGGGTGACCTGGCCCATTCGTTCAACGGTATGAGCCTGCAGTTGCGCACGGCGAATGAAGAAATCGTCGACTGGGCGAAGACGCTCGAAGATCGGGTCGAGCAGAAGACCAAGGAACTCAATCGCGCCCACGATCACGTGCTGCACGTGGAAAAAATGGCCTCCATCGGAAAGATGGCGGCGGTAGTGGCGCACGAGGTAAACAACCCGCTCTCGGGGATTCTTACCTATGCCAAACTCCTGCGCAAGTGGGTAGGAACCGGAACCATCGGGCATGAAAAACGCGAGGAGGCAATGGAATGCCTGGAACTGATCGCCTCCGAGAGCCGGCGCTGCGGCGACCTGATCAAGAACCTGCTGACGCTTTCGCGCACCGCGCCCATGAACGTGCAGTCTACCGACCTGCAAGCCGTGATTGATCGTTGCCTGCTGCTGGTGCGGCCTCAACTGGAGCAAGGCGGAGTCGAAGTGCAACTGAAGCTTGCGGATGACTTGCCGCTGGTGCCCTGCGATCCAGCACAGATTGAACAAGTGCTCCTGATATTGGTTATGAATGCCAAGGATGCTATGCCCCGGGGCGGCAATCTCTGGATCGAGACTCGGCTAAGTAACGCTGAGCCGGCAATCGAGATCCAGGTGCGCGACGACGGNNAGTCGCGGCATCGTGGAGCGGCATAAGGGGCGCATCGAAGTCGAATCGGTGTTGGGCCGGGGTACGGCTTTCACCATAACCCTGCCCTGTCAAGCCGGTGACCTTTCGCTGGCGGCCGTCGGCGACGGGAAATCCGCAATGAAGGTGAGGTGATTGAAGTGAGCACACAGGGAAAACTTCTGATCGTGGACGACGAACTGAGCGTGCGCGACTCACTGGGCAAGTGGTTCCGCGAAGAAGGCTACGACGTAACCACGCTCGAAAACGCCAACGACGCGCTGACCCAACTGGCGACACAACGCTGGGATGCGGCTCTGGTCGATATCAAGATGCACGGCACCGATGGCATCGAGCTGCAACGCCGCATGCACGAAATCGATCCCGAGCTCCTGGTGATCATCATGACCGGCTATGCCTCGGTCGAAACCGCGGTCGCAGCGCTCAAGAACGGTGCTTATGACTACGTGACCAAGCCCCTCGACCCGGACGAAATCGCGCATCTGGTGAAGAAGGCGCTCTCTCATAAACGGACAGCCCAGGAGAACGTGCTTTTGCGCGAGACCGTCGCCGAAGTCGCGCGTCCGGAAGACATTGTCGGCCAGAGCGGCCCCATGCGCAAGGTCTTCGAGGCCATCGAGACGGTTGGTCCCACCGACGCCACGGTGCTGGTCACCGGCGAGAGCGGCACCGGAAAGGAACTGGTGGCGCGTGCTATCCATCAAGCCAGCCCGCGAAAGTTTCACCCTCTGGTCGCCATTCACTGCGGCGCTCTGACCGAGACGCTTCTCGAAAGCGAGCTCTTCGGGCATGAAAAGGGCGCGTTCACCGGCGCGCAGTACCGCAAGAAAGGCAAGTTCGAAATTGCCGAGGGCGGGACGGTTTTCCTGGACGAAATCGGCGACATCTCCCTGAAGACCCAGACCGACCTGCTGCGCGTATTGCAGGAGCGCGAAATCACTCGCGTGGGCGGCAACCAAACCATCAAGGTGGACTTCCGCTGCATCGCCGCCACCAACAAGGATCTGGAAAAACTGATCGAGGAGGGCAAGTTCCGTCCCGATCTTTTCTATCGGCTTAATGTCTTCCGCATCGAGATCCCGCCGCTGCGCGACCGAAAGGAAGACATCCCAATACTCGTAAGCCACTTCGTGCAAAAATTCTCTCTGGCCATGAACAAACGCGTCACCCGGGTTGCACCCGCCGCCATGAATCAATTGCAGGAGCAGCCCTGGCTGGGAAACGTTCGCGAACTGGAGAACGCCGTGGAGCGCGCCATGGTTGTGGGCCAAGAACCGGAGCTGAAGGAACAGGACTTCATCTTCAAACCTCAAGGCGCAGCCAACGGCGCGGGCAAAACCCTGGAGGACATGGAGCGCGCCCACATCCTGCGGGTAGTGGAACAGTGCGGAGGCAATCAGAGCCATGCCGCGGAGATACTCGACATCGACCGGGTCACTCTCTATCACAAGCTGAAAAAGTACGGCTGGACAAGGACTCCGGTGGAAACGCGATAAGGCCCAGCAGTGAAGCTGAATCCAGGTTCTAAGTTCCCAGTTCTCAGCGTCGAATCGAACACTGAGATCTGAGAGCTGAGAACTGAGAGCTGAGAGCCGCCTCAATGAAGCTGCTGCAACTGTTGCCGATCGGGAATGTGGATGACGGGCTGATGAAGGATCTGCGGCCCGCCATCGAAGAAACTTTCCGCGTCTCCTGTAAAGTGCTCCCAGTCCGGCTGGATCCCGAGTTCGCGTTCCACGGAGAGCGGCAGCAGTACCACTCGTCGGAAATCCTTCAGCGCATGCAGAGTTTTCTTACCGCGGACTCGTGGCGAATGCTGGGCGTAACGGCGGTGGATCTGTACATCCCGATTCTTACCTTCGTTTTCGGCGAGGCGCAGATGGGTGGACCCTGC
Organism: Acidobacteriaceae bacterium; assembly: GCA_003138955.1. GTDB lineage: Bacteria > Acidobacteriota > Terriglobia > Terriglobales > Acidobacteriaceae > Acidiflorens. Next base: position 17,527 of record PLHP01000079.1, read on the forward strand.
GGCGTGGTCTCCGTGCACCGGCTGCGCCAGGAGTTCTACGGCCTTCCGCCCGACCCAGCAACATTTCGCCAGCGCGCGCTCAAAGAAGCGGTCCATGAACTCGGCCACACGGTGAGTTTGACGCACTGCGAAGACTACCGCTGCGCCATGGCCCCTTCCCACGCGGTGGAGTGGATCGACCTCAAGGAAAGCACGCTGTGCACGAACTGCCAAGCCGTGGCAACGCCAATGACGCGGATCTCATCGGCACGAATCTGAAATTGCGAATGTGGCGAATTCTGAGTACCCGATCCGTTCTGCTACCATGACTTGCGCCCGCAAAAAGCGGCTGCGAACAACATGGTTCATCTCTCGCCGACGACAGTTTTCGACGTTCAAACCCTGGCCGCCTACGTCATCTTTCTCGCAAGTTATCTGGTCTTTGCACTGGGAAAATTTCCCGGACTAAAAATTGACCGTGCCGGCGCGGCGATTATCGGCGCTGTGGGCATGGTGGCGTTCCGGATTGTGCCTCCGTCTGACACGCTGCGGTTCATCGATTTCCCCACGCTGGTGCTGTTGTTCTCGATGATGCTGATCGTTGGCAATCTTCATCTGGTGGGATTCTTCGAGTGGAATGCGGAGATGGTGCTGCGGCGGCTGAGGCCGTCGCGGCTGTTGCCTGCGGTAGTTTTTACGTCGGGAGTGCTTTCCGCNNCGTTTGTGCTGAGCATCACGCGCAGGCTGCGGCTGGCACCATTGCCGTATCTGTTGGCGGTGGCGACGGCATCGAATATCGGCAGCGTGGCGAGTATCACGGGGAATCCGCAGAACATGCTGATCGGGTCGTTCTCCCACATCTCTTATCGTGACTTCCTCCTCCATCTTGGGCCGGTGGCGGTGGTGGGCTTGTTCCTGGATTGGATGGTGCTGCACTGGATGCATATGCGGAAGGTGCAGCATGGGGAGTTGGTGAACGACGGGATACCACTGCCGCCGCTCGATCTTTCGCGGCTGACGAAACCGGCGATTGTGGTAACCGCAGTTGTGATCGCGTTTTTCGCAGGTGTGCCTCCTGCGATGGCAGCGGCTTTGGGCGCGGCGGTGTTGCTGATTACCCGAACGATCGAGCCGCGAAAACTGTACGAGGAAGTGGACTGGGGTCTTCTGGTGTTCTTTGTCGGGCTGTTTTTGATTGTGGGCGGAGCGCAAAATGCCGGAATTATCGGGGAGTTTCTGGGGGTCGCAGAGCATTGGAATCTTCACAATCTGGGGGTCTTCACGGTTGCCGTGTCGTTGCTGAGCAACATTGTGAGCAATGTACCAGCGGTGATGCTCTTGAAGTCGCTGGCGCCGAACTTTGCGAATCCGCATACGGCGTGGCTGGTACTGGCGATGGCTTCGACGCTGGCGGGGAA
>PLHP01000315.1 GCA_003138955.1 Acidobacteriaceae bacterium
TTGTTCGACGTGACTCGTGAAGACCTCGAACACCAGACTGCGCTTCCCTTCGCCGCCGCCGTCGAAGCTCTCGATTTCCTGATCCAACACCGCGAACACGTTCTTCGTTATAACCATAGTTATAAGAAACTTTATAAACATCGCCCCCAGCGCCAGACGTCCGCTCCCGAATCCTTCGCGCCAGCTCCAGCCTTCGCCGGCCGTCAGTACGAATACGCCGCCCAGCAACTCGGTTACCTCACCGGCAACGATCTCTACGACGCTTATCTTGAAGGCCGCCTAACGACTGCCGCCCTGCGCAAGCTCTTCCTCACCCACATAGAGCAGCCCGGTGTAGCCCGCGCAGCCTACGTGCAGGTAAGAGCGCACCTGCGCTAGTAGCGTGACTCACACGGTGGAGGGACGGGCGTCTCGCCCCCAAAGAACTGCTTTCCAAGAATCTTTCTATGAAGATGAGTCGATGAGTCTTAGAAGATGTTGGGGTCGCGGCGAGTCAGGATGACGCGTTCAATGCTTAGCTCGTCGCCGACAATAATAAAGTTATAGGGCGACCCATTCAGCAGCGATGCCAGTACGCCGAGTACCGGGGCCGGACCCAGATCGGCGCTCACTTCTTCGTGCTCGGCGCCGGCCGGGATGGCAATCACCGCCTTCGTCTGACGCTGTACTTCGGACAACACTTGCGCGAACGTAGCTTTCTCGGCGTGAATGCGCAGCATTCCGTTTTCAAAGGTCACGGTCACTGGCGGCGTCGGCGGCGCTGCGGGAGGCGGCGCGGTCGCATTGGAAACTGCGGGAGAGACTCCGGCGGCCGCAAGATTCGTCTTCGCGGCAAGCGCGGCATTCTGAAGTTTGGCGGCGGGCGCATGTGGCACAGCGGGAGGATGGGCTCCAGGGGCGGTGACCGGACCGGCCTTCACCGGACCCAGCTTTACCGGACCCAGCTTCACAACGATCGCACTCTGGGTTATCGAAATCCGATACGACTGCGGCTCCACGAGATCGAGCACGACGCGCGTAATCGGAGGATTGTCGAAAAACAGTCCAGAGCGAATTCCCTTCAGCGCACCGCGATTGACTTTGAGAGCGTGCAACTCGGCGGAGGGAAGCGCGCCGGGAAAATCCACGACGATGCGGTCCGGTCCGGTGATGGCCTGGGTATCGGGTGCGACCGGCGCTCCGGAGGTCTGTATCTCCACTTCCATCGCGGCGCCGCTTCCGCGCACGACGACGTGCTCGACGCGAGCGCTCCCCGGCGCGCTCTTTACCGAACTATTCTGCGCGCTCGTCGGCGCAGACGTCTGTGCGGAAACCGGCACAGACAACAGCGCCGCAACCGCCAGCGGGGCTCCGACATAAAAGAGGCGTGGCATTGTGGCTCTAAACAAAGTCTAGCAGCTAGGGCAAGGGCAATCCGCACCAGAAGTTGTAGGCGTGATTGCGCGATGGGCGCCGGTGGAAAACGAGCAGAGAATATATCGCCACGGAGACACGGGCATCAAAGAGAATCCTAAGCGGGATGCGGCCGTGGCAAGCGACTGGAGGGGAGATTGTGTTTGATGGTTCACGAAATGATCCATTCTGCACAGTATTGCTCGAGCCAGTAAGCGAAGCTATTGACGTCTGCAAATCGAGGATAAGGAATGTTCTTAGCCAGCAAAGCCGCGTGGGCCGGGATGCTTTTCATAATGCTGACGACGGGGATCTCGGGACCACGCCCGACGCCCCGCGCTTCAGAAGCCAACCTGGGCAAAGAAGTGCCAGCGGTCGGGTCCCGGAACGATGCCAAGAAGATGCAGGAAACTCTGCAGGACAAAGGGCACTACCGCGGGAAGATCGATGGCGTCTTCGGTCTACGGACCCGAGCCAGTATTCGCGCGTATCAAAAGGCCGAGAATCTGCCAGTCACAGGGCAGCTTGATACCCAGACGGCCGGTAAACTCGGAGTTAGGCCAGAGGGCGTCGAGGAGACTGGCTACGAGACTGCCAAAGGCAAAGCTTCGGCAGGCAAGCCTTCGGCCGGCAAAAAGTGGGCTAAAGGTTCGGGGCGAACAAGCAAGACTCTACCGAAGCAAGTCAAGACAGTTGCCGCTCCGGAAAGCAGCCGGGGAGACCGCGAGAAGACACTTCAAGCTGATAACGACGACCACCCGCAGTAATCCTCAGTGGATGATTCTTAAGCCTGATTTTCGGCGCAAAGGATGGGAGGCGGCCAATCCGAATCGCCCAAGGTTCTGGTTCTCGCTCCCGCCATTTCGCGAAAGCGGCGACGGCGATAAGGATTGGGGCCTCCCAGATGATGGTTGAGGTTCGATAGCACAGCGGTGTTTCTAGCCGCGGCTTTCAATCTTGGCAATTCATTTATGAATGGCCTATCCAGTTTTCTTTAAGTCTGACAGCTGTCCCTTCAAATCTGCGACAGCTTCTTTAGCATGGCCGATCCGCTGTTGAACCTTGCCCGCCTTTTTTTCGGCCTTCCCTTCGGCTTTCAGATTGCAGTTACTCGTGACCTTTCCGAGTTCCTCCTTGATTGTTCCCTTCATTTCGTGGAAGCCGCCCTTGATGTTGTCTTTCGTGCTGGTTTTCATATTTCACCTTGGCCCTCGTTAAAGCGCGGATTTGCGGCTCTTCTGAGCCCCTGAGGGCTGCCACCATCGTGATCTCGTGGCGTTCTGAGGTCTGAGCAGAATTGATCATCTCCGGGATTTATGAGCATTATTGCTCAGACCCTTTTTATCCTGATTTGCTATCTTCGAATTGGCCTCGGTGTGCCCGAAATGTCTACCCGGAGTTTGTGTCCGGGTGTGCGCACGGTACGACCAGAGAGGGCGCGCGGAGGCAACAGAAAATGGAGGCTGTCCCATGAAAAAAGTAATGTTCGTACTTGCGATGTTGAGTCTCGGTACGCTGTGCTGGGCAGGGTCGGCGCGTGAAGATGCCACCAACCGGCTGGAAAATGCCACCAGTGTGATGCACGAAATTATGGGGATGCCCGACAAAGGAATCCCGGAAGAAGTGTTAGAGCACGCAAAGTGCATAGCGGTCGTGCCGCACATGGTCAAAGGCGGCTTTGTCTTCGGAGCTGAAGGAGGCAAAGGCGTAGCCACCTGCCGCACGGCGGATGGCTGGAGTGCGCCGGCGTTCATCACGATTTCGGGCGGAAGCTGGGGGCTCCAGATCGGCGTGGAAGCGGTGGACGTGGTAATGATCTTTCAGAATGACAAAGCGATGCAAAGGCTGCTCTCGAGTAATTTCCAGGTTGGAGCGGACGCTTCCGCGGCAGCGGGTCCGGTCGGACGGCATGCCACGGCCGGTACGGATTGGAAGTTGGATACAGAGATCCTGACCTACTCCCGTGCCAAGGGTGCCTTCGCTGGGCTCACGCTGACAGGTGCATCGTTCCGCCAAGACAGCGATTCCCGGCACGCGATCTACGGACGCAACGTCACAACTCGGGCTTTGCTGTTGGGCAAGGTGCCGGTTCCAGCCGTAGCCCAGCCGTTCCTCGCGGAAATTCGGTTATCAAAAGCTGAAGCCAAAGCCGACAAATAGCGCACAGATTCCGCATCGGCAGTCCAAGGATGAAGGATGATCGACGCGGGGGCCAGCCCCCTCTCTACGGGCGGAAGAACTCCGGGCATCGCTAAAGCGATGCCCGGACTTCGGGACCCAGGGTTTTTCCGCAGCCGGGTAGAAGGCACTTCGCTTTTCTTTTACGGCACGAGGGGTTGAGCGTTGCGCAGCGCGTCATCGAGCGTCTGGTTGCTGGGGACGTTCTCGTCCACAACGCGCCAGCCGTTGTCATAGCTACGGAATCCGACGGTCGAGCGGTAGCGCACTCCGCTGTCGTAAAGCGCAGCGCCCACCTGATTGATGGAAACCCAGCGCCAAGTGAATTCGACATCGGCGATGTTGGCACCCTTGCTGATTCCAGAAATGGCCACCAGTTGCCGGCGCGCGACCGGGATCTCCATCGGGCCATTGTCGCGACCATTGCCGGCAAGCGCACTCGAAATCAGGGGCCGTACCGTCTCCACTCCGATCGGCGTGAGCAATACGTCCCAGCAGGGCGGAGGGTCGATTCCCGCGGGACACTTCAGTTCGCTGCCGATGATCCATCCGCGTTGCTGTAACACCATGTAGTCGGGAGCACTGAAATCCTTATTGGAGACGATGCCGGTTCGGAGCCAGAACAATTGGGGCTCTTTGAATGGGTCGGAGGCCGAGATCAAATCGGCGGCGAGCCGGCGCGTCAGAAAATTGCGCGGAGAACAGCCCAGGTCCATCCACAATAGGATCAGACACAACAAGACTGTCAGCAGCAATATTCTCGCCGTTCGCATGAATGTCGATTAGTGTCGCGAAAGGATTCTAACCAATTGCGCCTGCCTGCGGGGCAGAAAAGGTGAGGCCGTAATCTGGCCGTCAAAATTCCTCGACCAGCGGCCCGGGACTGGCGTGTGGCAGGCCGGGCAATCCCCTTGCGCCGTCAGCTTGTACTTCCTGATCGAATATCCATAGCGCTGGATCAGCATTTCGCCACACTGATGGCAATGAGTATCTTCCAGACCCTCCATCTGCCCGGGAAGGTTGCCGGCGTAGATGTAGCGCAATCCAGCTTCACGGCCCAGGGCAGCGGCGCGCAGCAAATCTTCAGGACGCGTATCGGCGGGCGAAGTCATCTTGTAGTCCTGGTGAAAGGCGGTCACGTGCCAGGGGATGTCGGGCGAAACGCCGGCCAGAAATGTGGTCAGGTTCCGCAGTTCGTCGTCGCTGTCGTTGAAGCCGGGAATAAGCAAGGTGACGATCTCCAGCCACACGCCCATTCGGTGCAAACTTCGGATGGTGTCGAGGATCGGCTGCAGGCGTCCGCCGAGCTGGCGATAGTGGTGATCGTCAAAGCTCTTGAGGTCCACTTTGTAGAGATCGATCCAGGGGTGGAGATACTCGAGCACCTGCGGCGTCCCGTTGCCATTCGAAACAAACGCGGTCAGCAAGCCCGCCTGTCGGGCCCGGCGGAAAACCGCAACCGCCCACTCGCTCGTGATCAGCGGCTCGTTATAAGTGCTGACCACAACTTTTGCGCCTTGCGCAAGCGCGTCTTTGACCAGCAGTTCCGGATCGGCCTCGAGCGGCGGTGAGACCGCGTTCGGGTCGCGCAGCGCCTGCGAAGTGACCCAGTTCTGACAATAGGAGCAGTGCAGATCGCAGCCCAGCATCCCGAAACTGTAAGCAAGGGCTCCAGGGTGGGCGTGGAAAAACGGCTTCTTCTCGATGGGGTCACACTGCGCTCCGGCGACGTAGCCCCAGGGAACGTAGAGCGTGCCACCCCGGTTGAAGCGAACCTTGCAAACACCGGATTGTCCCTCCGGAATCGGGCAGCAATGGCCGCAGGCATAGCAGCGCACTCGATTGCGATCCAGCTTTTCCCAAAGAGCAGGGTCGCCCTGGCGGACGCGATCGTCGGCAGCGAGAATGTCGCTCAGCGTGGCCACACCTATATTCTACGGCTGCGGGATTAGGTCTGTCTGTGGTTAATAAGGCTACGGGAAGTCAGTTGCCGCTTCAGTTCGTCCCGGATTTCGCTTGCTGGTTATGGGAGTGGATCCAGACATCTGCCTGCTGGCGGGCGGCCGAGATCTGCTCCCGGGTCATTTGCGAAGCCAACCCTTCGAGTCGGGATTTGCTGTTCTCGTCACCCTGGGCGAGCGCGATCGCAGACCAGAAGTAGGCTTTGGAAAAATCTTGAGGAACTCCACGCCCCGCCCAATAGTAGGCGCCGAGCGTGGCCTGCGCGATAACATGCCCCTGTTCGGCGGCGCGCAGGAACCACTGCATGGCCTGCACGTCATCCCGCGGAACGCCCTCTCCGTTGTGGTAGCGCACGCCCATCTGCCATTGCGCGTCAGCGTCTCCCCGATCGGCCAGCTTGCGCAAGCTTCCCAGGGAATACGCTTGCGCGCCATGATCGGTCGCGCTTTGTCCTGAAACCGTCGAAGCCGCCTCGACCGCTGACTGCTGCGGCGCTCGCGGCGAGTTGGCCCAACGCTTCTCGACTATGGGACCGGCCAAATAGCCGAGGACCATCGCCACCACTGCGATGACCAGTCCGATCAGCGTGCGATAGCGAGATGGCGGTACGGGCGCAGTTTCGGGAGCCTGCTCCGGAATCTGCTCCGGAATCTGCTCTGCGACGATTTCTTCGGGGAGCTGCTGCAAGACTTGCGCGGGAAGCTCAGGCCCCCGTTCCCACAAGGCCTCGCGAAGCGCGTGGATCGAATCAAACTCGATCAAACCTGGCTCCGAAGCCGGAGGCCGCGACACGCCCGACACGGCCTCTGGCCTAACCGGTGTTTCCAGTTGAGTCTTTTCAGGCGCGGCGTTTTCAGGCGGGGCCTTTTCACGGTGAGGTCTGGGAATCATTTCGACCAGTTGCCCCAAGACCGTCCCGTGGGCCTTCGTGAATCCGCGCGCATTCGGAGAGAAAACCTCCAGCAGGCCAACCACCCGGAAATCGGACACGACAGGAGCGGCCATGAGCGATCCTATGCCCAGCGCGCGACCGATTTCCGGATCGATGCGCGGATCGTTTCCCATGTCCTCGCACGAGACGAGAAGTCCGCTGCGAACGCATTCTCCAGACAGCCCTTGCTTTACGTCCACCGGCGCTCCCAGCGGCGGAGCGGGTTCACCGGCTCGCGCCCGGCAGATCATCTTGTCATCCGTGAGAAACGCCAGGGCCGCGCCACTGGCTCCGGTGAGACTCAAGGCGCGCCCGGTGATGAGCTGCAAAACTGCATCGACGTCGCCACCGATCTCGCCGACCTCGCGGCCAACCGCTTCCACCGATTCCACCGAACTGAGCGTTAAGCTTTGATCGGGGATGGAGACAACACTGCCGGCCTTGGTGGCCGGTGCCGGCTCGGGTGATTTTTCTTCCTCGCGGTGCGCGCGTTGCTCGGTTCGAGCAGCGTGGTTGGAGCAGGCGATCAGCAGATTGGCAAAGAGCCATTCCTTTAGTATTTGCCGGGAACTCTCGGGGAGCCCGGAAAACCGGACGCCTCCGCGGCCCGCGTCATCGCTCCACACTACCTGGCCACTGCCATGAATGTAACTCTTGGTTTCAGGCAAATCGAGGCAAAGCGTTACGGCCCGGTTCATCTCCAGCCGTTCACTGGTTTGGACGGCGAAGCCCTCTTCGTGCAGGTCGAGCAATTCGCTCAGATCCACAACCATCCCGGCCTGCGGCCCATTGAAACTGGCGTAAACCGGTGTATAGAGTTTTTGACGAACACGGCGCCGTCGCTCTCCGCTGGGAGGCGCTGCACCTGGATCCGGCAATCTAAGAATGCTTTGATCCATGGTTTCCTACATATTAACTCACGGATCGAGAGGAAGGGAGCAAGATCAATCGGGGAGGAAAGCAATGGGCTCTCGAAATGCTCCGGGAATTATTCGCCCCAATCCTTAGTGTTCTATGGAATCTCTGATTAAGCCCAAAAATTACCACTGTCATCCTGAGCGAAGCGAAGGACCTATGCATTGTGCCCGCGCCACCAGCGGCGTTGCAGGGAATTTCGACCACGAGCCATGATCCAATCTCCGTGGACCGCTATGACTTAATCAGAGTCCCCTTAATCAGACCCTCCCTAGTTGAACCCAGCCGAGGTTGCGGCAACCGCCGCACGCCGCTCTGCCAGTTTCTGTTGGCGCCGGGCAAGGCGTCTTTCAAGCCGCTCCAGTCGGTCGCGGCCCTCTTGCGTGTTCAAGGCCACCTTCTCCACTGTAAGCAGAAACTGGGGGAGCTTTTGGCGAATCTCGGTCAGAAAGGGCCTGAATTTTGCGTAGACGCAATACATCTCACCGCTGGCATCGAAGAACAACCCCTCATGCAGCGCGCCTCGTAGCACAAATGACGCAGCCATTTCCCAGTAGCTCGTAACCTGGCGCAACCATGTATTTTCCGGGCTGGGATACGCCCTGGCGATGCGCAAGGTATCCTCGGCATTTTCCGGCCAAAACTCGGCGGCGATAAAGTGCCGAGCCTTTCGCATCTCTGTATCCCGTCGCAGATCGTAGAGCTGGAGAATAATCTGGGCCTCCGCGGCCGTCGCGCATCTCGAGGTCGTCGCCATCTGACTTCTGGATGGCCTGGACTTGCTGGGCATGGCTCTACTCCTTGACATTTGACATTGACATTGACGATGCAGGGCTGCACTGCCAATCGAGCGCAGCATATTACGAGTCAAGAGCACGCGCAACCGTGAAAGCAATGAAAGCAGGGCGGTCGTTTGCATCCGTCTCGATTCAGGGCTCACCGTGTTTGCTCCCAGCCGCCACTCTTTTCGTCGTGTCGCGAGGCTAGAATGTGGATAATGGAGCAATCGGGCCGGCGTTTCACCGCTGTCCTCGGGAAGGTGCCTATGCATCAAGTCGCGTGTTCGACAGGCTACGAGAACATTTGCTTTGAAACGGAACAAAATGTCGCAGTGGTCACTCTGAATCGGCCCAATCGCCGCAATGCCCTGTCGCTCGACCTCATGCTCGAGTTGCTGGACTGTTTGGATGGCATCGGCAAGAATCGCGAGCTGCGAGCCGTCATTCTAGCCGCCGCGGGGAAGGTCTTCTCTTCCGGGCACGATCTGAGCGAAATGGTGGGAAAGGATATCAACGAGTATCGCCGAATCTTCGACGTTTGCTGCGAGCTGATGACCAAGATCCAATCCATCCCGCAACCTGTGATTGCAGAAGTCCAAGGAATAGCCACTGCCGCCGGATGCCAGTTGGTGGCAACTTGCGATCTGGCAATTGCTGCTGAAGAGGCGTCGTTTGGCACACCCGGGGTGCGCATCGGATTGTTCTGCACCACGCCCATGGTTGCTCTGAGCCGCGCCATCGGCCGCAAGCGTGCGCTCCAGATGCTGCTGACCGGCGACATGGTTCCGGCGGCAACGGCGGCGGACTGGGGACTGATAAACAAGGTGGTGCCGCCGGCGTCCTTGCACGAGGAGACGCGCGCCCTCGCCCGGCGCATCGCCCAAGCCAGCCCAGTCACATTGGCGATCGGCAAGCAGGCCTTCTACACTCAGATCGACCTCGACCAGCCCAAGGCCTATGCCTACGCGAAAGAGATCATGACCATGAACTCCATGGCGGCGGACGCACAAGAAGGCATCTCCGCCTTCCTGGAGAAACGCCCCGCGTGTTGGGTGGGCAAGTAACACGTTTCGCGGTTGGCGTTTTGTTCGGCGCCGGACGGTGAATCTATGCGATCCAGGCTATGGGCAATCGGCGCCGCAGTCATTCTCTTCCTCGCGCTCTTCGGGTTTTGGAAATCAAACCATAAGCAAACCGGGGAGGTCCGCGTTGCCTACCTGCAGATCATCCCCAGCTTGCCGGTTTTCATAGCGCAGGAACAGGGACTTTTCGACAAGGAAAACCTGCGGCTGAAGGCGATCGCGGTGGGCAGCAGTAACGATCTGGTGAACACCATGGTCGCTGGCCAAGCCGATATTCTGCCGGCAACCTCGCTGGTGCCGATCATTCACCTGGAAATCCAAAGCCCCGGTCGCGTACGCATCTTCTCGCACAGCCGCATGAACGAGGCCAACGCGCTCGACAAGATTATCGTCCGCGACTCGTCTCCGCTGCACACCGTCGAGGATTTGCAGGGAAAGAAAGTTGGAGTGTTTCCCGGCACCGCACCCAGTCACATGCTGGCCGCGTTTTTTAAAAAGCATGGAGTCGATCCGTCCAGCGTCACGATGCTGCAATTGCCGCCGCAGGCCCAGCTCTCCAGTCTTCAATCCGGCGCGGTGGATGCGCTTTTCGCCTATGAGCCGGTGACCACTACCGCCCTCGTCCACGGCGGTTATCGTCAGCTCTTCGGATCGGTGTACGCCGACCTGCTGAACCCGTGCCCCATTGGGGCCTCAGTAATTTCGCGGGAGTTCGAGCGCAACCATCCGNNGCCGCCCGCGTGAATGTCGCCGACGTCACCCTGTCGAACCAGGTTGATATCGCCAACCTCCAGCAGTTCATCGATCTGCTCTATCAAATTGGCGAGATCCCGGAACGAATCGATGCCCACAGATTGGTGGATCCGACCCGATGAGCGGACCAACGAGCGGGCCAATCAGCGGCCCGGCGCTTTCCCCGCGCAGCGCACTTGAACTCGAGGACATCGACTTTTCCTTCGCCGCCCGCGTTAACGGCATCAATGTTGCGTTGTACAAAGACTTCTCGTTGCGCATCGAACAGGGTTCGATCGTAACCATCATGGGCGCCAGCGGCGCCGGTAAGAGCACGCTGGGCCGCATCATGGCCGGCATCGTCATCCCGAAAAAAGGAATCGTCCGCCGTTCCCCAGACTTCACCCGCCCGTCAGACCTGGTCTACGTGGAGCAACATCCGATGAACGGCGTTTTTCCCTGGCAGACGGTCCTCGAGAACGTGCGTTATCCGTTGGAGAAACTCAAGTGGGAAAGCCGCGAGCGCCGCGACCGCATCTGCTACCTGATGACCTTGTTCCGGCTCAGCGCGTTGTCCGATGTTTATCCAGCGCAGCTTTCCGGAGGCGAGTTACAGCGCTTGGCGCTTTCCCGCTGCCTCTCCTGGAAGCCGAAACTGGTGATTCTGGATGAACCCTTCTCGGCGCTCGACGGCCAGGTCAAAGCGGAGATCACCTCCGCATTGCACGAGCTCGCGCTCAAAGACCGTATGACGCTGGTCCTCATTACCCATAATGTCGCGGATGCGCTGGCTCTGGGCATGCGCTGCATAATCATCGCCAGACGGCCGGTGCGGGTGATGTCCGATCTCGACTTCCACCTGGGTTTTCCCCGCGAGGAGAACACGCCCGATTACGGCGCCATGCAGCAGGCGCTGATTAACGGCATCCGCGATGGATTGGTCTAGATGGACTGGTTTAGGTCACAGTTCGACCGTAGCGCCCTCGGGACAGCCGGCAAGATGCCGGCGCTACAGTCCGGCGGCAACGCGAATCATTGTGCGATCAGAGACTTTGCGGTCAGAGACTTAACGACGGATTGGTTTAGCTGATGGACTGGTTTAGGCGAAAATGGCGCGCGTTGTCCTTCGTTGGCGGACTGCTTGCACTGTGGGCCATCGTCGCCGCGCTGCGTCTGGTGGATCCCATCGTTCTCCCCGCGCCCTGGAACGTGGCTCGCGCCGTGCCTGGCATGCTCCGCGAAAGACTGCTTGCGGATATCGGCTGGACGCTGTTCCGCGTGCTGGCGGCTTTGGCGATTGCCTGCGTGTTCGGTATTCCAATCGGTCTGTTTCTGGGTTATCGCCGGCGCGCCTATAAGGTTGTCGAAGGGCCATTGCACGCCTTGCGCTCCGTTCCCGCGTCCGCGTTGTTCCCGTTGTTCCTGATCGTGGCCGGAGTCGGAGAGACCTCGATCGTGGCGCTGGCAGCCTATCCCAGCCTGCTGGTGATCCTGGTCAATGCAGTTTCGGGAGCAGCCCTGGCCAATCAGAGCCGCCTCTACCAGGCTCGTTTGTTAAACCTGAACTCCTTACAGATGGTTTCCGACGTGCTCTTCTACGAGGCGCTGCCCAGCATCTTCGATGGCATACGGACCGCGGTTTCGTACTCCCTGGTGCTCGTGGTGGCGGTCGAAATGTTCATCGGTCTGGGCGAACGCGGACTGGGGCGCGGCATCTATCTTTACCAGTCCAGCTATCGCATCCCGGAAACCTACGGAGCCATCATGATTGCCGGCATGATCGGGATCCTGCTCAACTGGATCGTGACCAAACTTCAGCATCACATGCTGCGCTGGCTGCCAAACGTGCGCGAGGAGCAGTGAGAGAAGTTTCGGTAGTGGCTCATTGGTCGCCATCTGAGCAAGCGTTTCTTGCGCCGCATCAAGAAAAGAGCTGTCATCCTGAGCGAAGCGAAGGACCTGCTGTTTGCCGGCAGCAATTGCGCGTTCGGCTCGCTTCCTTTTCAGACTGAGCCACTACCGAAGATTCCGATTACTTGCGGAACAAGTTTTCAGGTGCGCTTGGAATCGGCCAGCATTGTCTGCCTCAGAATGCTGTTCACCCGCGTCTGATAGCCTTTGCCCCGCTTCTTCAGCCACGCGACCACATCGGCGTCCAGCCGCATGGAAACGGCCTGCTTCACCGGACGATAGAACATGCCCCGAACCGCATTTTTCCATGCGCCGGGCGGAAGCTCCGGGATATCCGAAGTATCGATTTGATCGTCGGGCAGCGCGGCCAGAGCCGCCAGTTCTCTCTTCTGTCTCGAAGTGAGGCTGCGTCCAGAGACTCGCTTCGCTTTCCCATTCTTAGTTGCTTTGCGCATACCTGCTCCGTTCGCGGCGCGTTGCCTTTCGTGCCGAAAAGATGCGGATCACTTCCTCGTCCTCGTCCACGTGGTTTTATTAAGGGTGTCATCCTGAGCGAAGCGAAGGACCTCTGGATTCCGGCGCCGCAGACAAATGCATAGGTTCTTCGCCGTGCTCAGAATGACAAGGGGTTTAAGAGGTTAGTCATTGAATAGGTGCGGACGGTCTCAAAGCTGACGCCGTGCTTTCGTTGGTTGATCTGGTTCTTTCGTTCGTCCCAGACAAATTCCACGTCAGCCCTTCGTAATGGCGAATATGTATATACAATAGCACGTTCTAGTTGGAACACCCGGGTGCCCCACCCTTCGTTTTTTGAAGGGTGGGATTCTGCGCCCACCGCGTGTGATCTTTCGCCGACTCCTGCAGGGGGATGGCCCATCCTTTCCAAATAAAA
>PLHP01000405.1 GCA_003138955.1 Acidobacteriaceae bacterium
AACACCAGTCGCGCTGCGGCGGGAGCCCGTCGTCGTCCTCGCTTACGGCGAATGCCCAACCTCTCCTCCACATACAGCCGGTATACCCGCTTGTGGTTGACCACCCACCCTTCGCGCACCAGCAGCACCTGCAACCTGCGGTAGCCGAACCGGTGCCGTTCTTTGGCCAGTTCGCGCAGCCGCACTCGGAGCTGGCCGTCCTCCGGCCGCCGCCGATACCGATATGTCCCCCGATGAATCTGGATCAGCCCGCAGGCGCGTCGCTCGGAGACGGCTACTTCTGAGCGCATCACTACCACCGCCTGCTTCCGCAGCCGCGGGCTCACCATTTTTTTGCGACCACCACCTGCAACGCTCGTTTGTCCAGCAGCAGTCCGGCGACGGTGTGCTTGAGCTGGTGGTTCTCCTCTTCCAGTTGCCGCAGCCGTTTCGCCTCACTCACTTCCATCCCGCCGTACTTCCCCTTCCAGCGGTAGAAGCACCCCCGCGTGATGCCGTGCCGCCGGCACAGCTCTCCCGTCTCCACTCCCGCCTCCGATTCCTTCAGGATGGCGATGATCTGCTCCTCGCCAAATCGACTCTTCCTCACGACTCCTCCTCGGACCCTGGCGGGCCATCGTAAATGGAGAAGTCACATTTCCGCTGGACTAATTTTCGGGGGGCAGGTCATAGGCGCGTATAGCGAAAAACAGTTTTTCCGATTCCCGCGCCAACAATGTGCACGTGCGACGGGATCAGCAGCCCTACCGTGAAGGGATCATTGCCATCTGTACTCTGGTAGTCGGAAGTCCACTCCGAACATCCCGCCGAAAGAACAATCTGACCCGCATGTAACTGCAGCGTACCTCCGCCAGCCTTTCCCAGTGCGTCGAGTCGCTGCTGCAAGTGAATTAGTTCTTCGCTTCCCGCTGTCTGGCCGAAACCAAGCGACAAAGCCGATCCAACAAACGACGCAATTGAGATTACGACGATGATCGCCTGTCCATAAAACCTTGCGCCGCGCATAAACCGCACCTCCAGGACATCGGCAATTTGCCGGAAAGCCGCGTTGCCGGTCCAGGTCCTGTGCGGATTATCACTGGAAGAACAGCGAATTCAGCGCGTGACCCGGCACCTCCGTGCGGTGCCGATTTCAAGAATGGTAGCGTTCTTATATCGGGAATTTGCGAGTCGTACCACCCACTTAGCGCGTCTTCGCCTGGTCGTAGAATTCCAACGCGGAAAAGTAACTCAAGGAGCTAACGAGAACGTTGGATCGCGCGTCTCGCAGACGCGCACTCGCGTCCTGAACTTCTTGGTGAACAATGCCAGCTGTCGGCAAGGAAGCGCCTAAACGGTAGTGCCCTAACCAAATTAGGACACTACCGCTAAACCAAAACCATTGACTGGCATGGAAATCAGGGATAATATTAGCGGGTCGCTTTCCCTTTTGGAGCCAACCAAGATGAACATTGTGCGCGACGTTCTTTGTTGGGTGATGATCGTTTTTGTGCCCGCCTCTCTCGTGGCCGCTGACTCCGGAGTAGGCATGGTGCACCCTTATGGCACGGCTTGGCTGAACGGCGCTGCGGCAGAGCAGTCTTCCGCAATTTTTCCTGGCGATCTGGTCCAGACGAGTTCCGCCTCCGCCATGAAGATCAGATCTTCCGGCTCCAGCGTGACCGTTCTTCCGGATTCCTTGGTGAAGTTCGAAGGGGGCGCAGTTTCGGTTGAGCATGGGGGCGTGAAGCTTGCCACTTCGAAGAGCATGGTCGCCCGCGCCGGTATTGTTACCGCGACTCCCGCTTCGAGCGCCTGGACCGAATTTGAGCTAACCGATGTGGATGGCGCGGTTCAGATCGTGGCTCTTAAAGGCGATCTTCAGATCAGCAACGGTTCCGGGACCACGACTCTTTCCGAAGGCCAGCAGTCTACGCAACAAGATTCGGACAAGACTCAAAGCAAGAATCAAAGTGAGAAAAAGCAATCCGCTCCGGCTCCGGCAGCTAAGAAGAGAACAGTTGCTTTCATTGTCGCCGCCGCTGATGCCGCAGCTGTGGGAGGATTGGCTTTGGGTATGGCAGAACTCGCTCCCTCTTCCAGAGTCATTAGTCCCGTAACGCCGTAA
The DNA here is from genome assembly GCA_003138955.1 of Acidobacteriaceae bacterium. Lineage (GTDB taxonomy): Bacteria > Acidobacteriota > Terriglobia > Terriglobales > Acidobacteriaceae > Acidiflorens. Next base: position 2,108 of record PLHP01000405.1, read on the forward strand.
CGGTTGCCCTCGGCCTGCAAGTTTCCGTTCGTCTTCAGGAGTCCTGAGACCGGCTTGGCGCAGGGGTCAAGCTACGCTTTCGGATTCAGTTCACCCCATGAGTTCTTGGTTCCAGCGACCCAGATTGTGGCGCAGCCGCTGTTCAAATTTGCGTTCTTTCTGTTCTGCCCTCCTGCGCAAGATCTCTCCCGCCGTCCGTAGCACACGCCTGCCGGGGCTAGATTCCCGTCATCGAGCAGGCGATCGAGACGGCGGCGCGGATGCTGGGCACGGACAAATCGCGCGTCTCTCCGAGGCGATGCTGCGTCAGATGGAAGTGAGCGTGGCCAACGGAAAAACGACTGCGCAAGCGTACAAAGAGCCCAGGATCCCGGTGCAGACATACTATCGTTGGCGGAAAGAATATTGCGGGTTGAAGCTGGACCAGGCGAAGCGGATGAATAACTTGGAGAAGGAGAATTGCGATTGCGGCGGTTAGTAGCGGAGTTGTCGCTGGAGAAGCGGTTCTAAAATGACGTGGCGGGGGGGAACTTCTAAGCCGTAAACGGCGGCGTTGCGCGGTGGAGCATGCGCGCGAGGAACACGCGATGAGCGAGCGGCATGCTTGCCGGCCATTGGGGCGGTGGAGAGCGACGCAGCGCTATCTGGGGAGCGAGGACGAGGACGCGCTGACGCGGGCCATCATTGAGCAGGAGAGCCAGTACGGGGTGTATGGCTATCGGCGGATCGCGGTTGCGGGACGCTGGGTGGCAGGTGGGCAAGGATCACTTGCTACGGACTGGAGGCGCGAAGGGCTGAAGGTTCCCAGGAAACAGCGGCCGCGCGGGCGGTTATGACTGAACGATGGCTCTTGTGTGCGTTGCGGCCGCAGCGTCGCAACCACGTGTAGCAAAGATGAATGGGGCTGCACTGTGTTGGATCTCACGGCGGCAAGATTCAGCACCGACAACAGCGTCGATTTACGGTTCCGAAACGTAGCTGCTCGAGGTGCTAAACCACTGCCCTCCAATATCCGAGTACAGGGTCACGTAGATCGTGCTCCCGTTTTTCGGTAGTCCGCCGTATGTGTAACCGTAAGGAGCAGAGCCCGGGACCGGCAGCGTAAAGGTCAGCCCACTGATCACCCCATGCTGATAGATATCCTGTGCGCCTGCCGTGGAACCGACAGCAATCCAGTATCCGCTGGCATTTGTGGCGGCGCTCCAGCTAAAGGTCGGGGTGTTGCCGGTCACAGTCGAACCCTGAGCCGGCGACGTCATGACTGCCAAGCCGGCGGTTCCGTTCGCCGCCGCCGTGTAAGTGTACCCGTTACCCACCCAAGCGCCGGCAATCACCGAGTACAGAGTCACGTAAACCGTGGTTCCATTCGTTGGCAGTCCGTATACCGTCGCGGTCAGCGCGTTGCCCAGGTTACCCGACGAATAGTAATTGTCCCCGCCCGCCGTGCTTCCCACAACCAGCCAGTAGGCCGACGCACTTGCGCCCGCCGTCCAGTTGAACGTCACGCTGCTCCCACTCAGAGTCGAGCCCGGCGTCGGCGTGGTTATGACCCCACCCGGTGCCGCGTTGACCGCCGTGTAGGTGTATGTATTGGGCGCCCACACGCCGACGATCAGCGAGTACAGAGTCACGTAAACCGGGCTGCCATTCGTTGGCAGTCCGTTTACCGTCGTGGTCAGCACGTTGCCCAGATTCCCCGACGAATAGTAATCGTCCCCGCCCGCCGTGCTTCCCACAGTCAGCCAGTAGGCCGACGTGCCTGCGGCCGCAATCCAGTTGAAGGTTACGCTGCTGCTGCTCAGAGTCGAGCCCGGAGGCGGTGTCGTTAATGCGCTCGGCGTCACGGGCAGCAGTGGGAACGGACAGTTTTGCCCGATGCAGGCCTTTTCCTTGTCGTACCAAACATGATGCCCCGCAGTCGGAGAACCATACCCACCCGTTCGGCCAATATTGATATAACCGTTATAGTTACCAGGCGTACCCGTATTTCCGATGATCGGATCCCCTAGAGGATTCAAGTCGGCGTCATAAACCATCAGCTTGGTAAACCCCCCGCCGGGACTGGCGTCCCTCTGCATGGTCACCCAGAACCAAGCGTTCGTCGGGATCGGCATGTATTCAGCGAATACGGTGTCGGTGCAACCGCCGCACTCCAAGTGCATCGAAAGCCCTGTCGGATTATCCGGTTCGAGAGAAGCATTGGAATAGTCGCCGCCACCAGAGTCCTCGAGAGTGAAGGTATCAATCCAGCCTCCGGTATCGGTCTGCGGAATATCAGTCATCATCCACACCCCGACCGTGCCAAGGGGTGCTGCGTCCAGTCCGTTATAGAGGTACTGCGGGAAATAAATAGAAAGTACGTAGAAATCATCAGTCCCGTCCGTGGTTGCTTGCATACCGAGTTTGTTGGACGCGTTGGACGGCTCTGAGTAGGTGTTCCCTCCATAGCAGAAGCGCATCGGACTGTAGAGCGGATGATACGCGGTAGTCGAATACGCGAACTGGCCGGTTCCGCCGGAGTAGTTAAGAGCCCAGATAGGACTGATCTCAAAACCGCCATTTCCCGGCGCGGCAATGCCGAAGGTCGAACTGAGCAGATCCGTTGGGGTTGGAGTGGCGCCATTCGTGCCCCCCGAAAAATCCACTAGAAACGACGGATCGCAAGGGGATGCGGAAATCCCGAAGGCAATTGCCCCGGTAACTGACGTATTCGTTCCAGACGCTGAAGTCCAAGTAGGCGCGGCGCCGGAAGTAGTATTAAGGCGGATTGCCGCTCCCTGCCCGGTTTCGTCGTTCGGGAAGACGGCGTGCGTGCTGTACGGAGCCGTAATCGCGGTCAGGTTCGTGTTGGTCACTGCCCACTGAAAAACCACATCGGTCGAGCCGGTGAGATTCAGGCCCACGCCGGGAACGCTGTCCGTTGCGCTCTCGTAGTTGAGATTGCTGTTGAGCGCGTCGAGCGAGGGAGTGCCTCCCGTAAATGAAACCTCAGCGATGTCAACATGCGCCCCTCCCGTCGTGCCGGAAAAGGTCACCACAATCGGGCCCGCCGTGGATGTGGTCGGATAAATGTATCCGCCGTCCAGATAAGCGGTCTGGGTATATAAACCTCCGTTGGTCATCCAGCCGGGAACGTAGGTCCCGCCGACGTTGATGCTCGAAATCTTGATTCCAGGGTTGACTGTGCTGGCTCCGATGAACAGGATGTGGCCCGCGCCCAGACTAGCCGTGACGGAGCAGGTCGTGCCGGTGCAACCTGAACTGGATACGAGTTGGACGAGCGTGAACGACTGCCCCGACGCAAAAGCGGACAGCAATACTAGGGCTGAGAGAAGTCTTATCACCAACGACCGCTCTCGCCACCAATTGGCGGCTTCACGAGACATCTGTGTCCACATATTTTCTTCCGTTCTCAGCTTCCCGCAGAGCTTCGGCGGGCACACTAGCGGGAGTGCCCCCACAGGTCTTCCATGCTGGGTCCGAGTGTAACGATCATACCTGTGGCAGTATTCAGCAGCAATCCCCCGAAAGTGTCATTACGATAGTTGATTTTGTACCCACGAGCAAATCGCTTCTCGGCAGAATTTGCGCTGTCCATGGTGACATCCCCCTGCTACCTTATGCTACCTTATCTTCAATCGTCGATGCCCAGGTCGACCCTCGTCTAACGCGTCGATTCAAATGAGGGCTCCAACGGTCTTCACAACTCAGTTCGTCGCAGGCGAGATGCCTGCTCGGGCGAACCAGTTACGCTTCATACTCCAACCGCATAGAATCGCTCCCAGAGCCGTCCCGAATGTGTTGGTGATGAGATCGGTCATCCCTGAATCTCGCGTCGGAAGAAATGCCTGCAGCACCTCGATCGTGAAGCTGACCACAAAACCCAGAACGATGGTGAGCCATGTCGTCCGTTTGGCTCTTCCAATGGCCGAGAAATACGCGCGGAAAAAGAAGCCAAGCGGAATGAACCCGGCGACGTTGACACCGACATCCTTCCAATACCGCCAGCCGGTACGAAATTCATCCCACGGTCGTTCGAGAAACTGTTCATGCAAGATGAAGAAGCGTTCTGGAATAAGAAGGCTGGTCGCAGAATCTACCTGGTTGTGGACTATGTTCCCCTTCCCTTCATCGAAAAGATAGCGGGCAACAACGCCCTCGCTCTTAGCCGTATCCGGCCGACCGCTCGTCGTCCAGCCTGCGGTCCAGTTCGCATAATCCTGTGACACCTTGACGGCCGGAAGCTCGCGATTGTAAACCGCGAGTCCCTTCACCTGTCCAGACCAGTTATTCGTCGTCAACGGGCCGTTGCCGACTATGAATTCACCCGACAAATCCTGACTTATCAATTTGAAATCTGGAGACTTCCTGACCAACGTGCCATCAGCGTAGATGGCCGTACCTGCTTTCCCCGAGCTGATCGTGAAAAACACCGGTTTCGGACCGCGGAAAACATCGGCAACATAGATACTGGCTTCCCAGGCCGAGTGGCCCCGACTTTCGCGTTCCAGCACCAGACCGTTTCGCCATTGACGCAATGCAAACGAAATGACTCTACTGGCCGGCCAATAAATCGCGAGAACCGTGCCCTCGGAGTTGGCCTGGCGCGGTTCCAACCAGATCTCGAGACTGCAAGATTTGTCAGCCTGCGACCCGCTAGCTTCGAGGGGGCTCGCGCTCACAATGCTGCCGTGTTTGCCAAAGAGAAGACCGTTTCCCCCACTCAGCCAACTGACTTCATTCCTGGGAGCATGAAATGGCCAGAGCCCCGCTGACAGAATGCCCAGGAGAACGAAGCCACAGACCACGCCCAGGAGCTTCGCTTGAGGCTTGAGATTAGGAGACTCGGCTACGCTCACTTACCAGTTCTCATTGTGGATCGGGAACATATTACAAACATCAAAAGCCTTTCTTGATTGCCAAGTAGGGGATTAGGGCTACCTCCGCGAGGCCAGGAAAAGGATCCCCAACGCTGAATACAGCTTCTACGTTACAGTCTTTCAAAGAGCGGAGATAACTCACAATGCCGGTATCACCGCTGAGAATCGCCATCATCGCAGCAGGAATATCGGTAATCGTGCGGACCCATGACAATCCGGAACGGCCTCTACTGACCTTCACTGGCAGACCAACTTGATCCGAATACAGCATGTAACTGAAGTCCACGCCAGCCTGGACGCCGAGGCTGTGATAACCCCACGTTCTAGCATTTACGTCGAGCAGCTTGTATTGGGAATCACGCGGATCAAGCTTGTATTCCACCTCGACCAGGCCATAGTAATCGATGGCGCGCAAGAATCGCTCCGACAATTCCTCCAAGATTGGGACGTCCACCGTCTCGACATAGGTGCTGGCTCTGCCAAACTCAAGCGGGTGTTGGCGCCTCCTCCGCACGACCATTTTCCCCACAGCTTCCCCGTTACGGAAAAAAGCGCAATACGAGAACTGCTGGCTACCGCCTCCGGGAATCAACTCCTGCACCATGATCTCTCCGTCGCCGGCTAGTTCCGATGCCCGTTGAAACAGAATTCTCAACGCAGAGTGGCTGTTCGCACGCCAGGCTTTGGCTTTGGTGGCGTAGATGAAGTGCTCTTTGATTGCGGGTTTGATCGCAAATGGCGGCGTGAGGCTACGAAGTTCGGCCAATTGTTCGGAATTCTCGGGATAGTGTGTGATGGGCGTCGGAATACCAAGTTCCTGTGCAAGCCGGTAGGTGTTCCTTTTATCCCAAGCCCACTTCACGCTTTCCCAACCAGGTGTCGGAACTCGGAACACTTCGCCGAGCTCTTCCCGGTGGTGCGAAATGGCAGCCACCAGTTCCTCACGCGTTGGGTAGAGGACCCAGCCCTCTAAACCGAGCCGCTTCCCAACTTCGAGCAAGCCGTCCACCGTCTTGCGCTGATCGCGCAAGTCTGGCAGGCTCACAAACTGCTTGGAGTATCGCGAGTATCGGGAAATCGAATGTTCATTGTCCACGACGCACACCGGTACGCCCTGTCGGCCGAGGCTGCGAACAATGCCAAGGCCCTGATAGTCACCGCCGATCACAACGGCCCCGGGAGAATGATGTACAAAGTGCGCGTTGCCGAGCCTCGGGACGGGTTGGGTCAATGAACTCATGTGTCAGTGGCTTGCATTGTTCCGAGTAACGGAGCGAATCAATTCCCTCGAAGCGAACTCCGCTCCCGAAACAAAACCAAGCAGCGGCCCGAAACTCCATGCCGCAGGTTTGCCAAAAAAATGCAATCCTGGGACCGTAGACTCCAGTCCCCCGTGGAGCACGGGGAAGCCGTCCACTGTCTCAAGTTGCGTTAATAATGACTGTGCCAGGAACGGATACCGTGAAACATCAACCCGGAATCCTGTCGCGAGAAGCGCGTGATCGACGAGGCGTTCCGTCCCGTCGTTAAGTCGAAGTTGCAGTCGGCTGCCAGCGACCGCGGCGGAAACGACGCTGCGTCCTAATGTGATGGGCACTCCAGCAATTCGCGACTGCAGCCAATAGGCGCCAGCCGGCCGGATTGCACGATAGGCGGTACGATCCTGAAAACCTCGCGGGAATCGACGAAACAGGTGCGGCATGGCAACCAGACGGCTAATCCCCGCCGGGCCGACATCTCGCGTCGAATACAGCATTTTTGAGATCACGCCCAGATGATGGAGTCTCGGATGCAGCCCGACCCAATTCAGTGTCCGATCGCGTGCAATCACCTCAACGTCGATGTCTGCCTCCCTAAGCAAAGCAGCTGACTCGAGGGCGCTCTGCCCAGCGCCGATGACGACCACCCGCTGGCCTTTAAACCTCCGGAGATCGTTTTGCTCGGTAGTATGCGAAGCCAGCGCACAAGGGATGCCAGCGAACTCCGCCGGCCGGCTGGCAAACGCACCGATTCCTGTCGCGACCACAACGCGCCGCGAGGTGAATTCCTCTCCTTCTGCCATGACCACCTTGAAGCCGCGCGGGTCAATTTCCACACTGCTGACATGCCGTCTATCCAAATCCGGAACAGCATGAACCTGATACCAACGTCCGTAATCGATAAAGCGATCGAGTGGAATCGGCTTCGGTATGTGATTACCGTTCTGTCGGCAATAGGCGTCTAACGTCAATTCTCGCCTGGGATCAGCAAGGTGCGAGGCTCCCCAATTTGAGCGTAGACACATGCCCGCCGGCATCTGGTTCTGCCAGAACGCCATCGGCTCGCCAAAAACTCTGGCTTCGACGCCCGCCGCACGGAGGTATGCCGCTGCACAAAGTCCGTAGGGACCCGCACCGATGATAGTTAACCAGCAATCTGCCGATTTGCTCTTCATGGTTATCGGATCCTTGCCAGATGGAATGAACCGGTCACGAGTGCTTCACCGCGCTGGCCGAAAGTCCGCCCGCCGTTGAGTGCTGCATCGAGAAGACAAGGTTGCCGTCCTTTTCACTGGCATAAGCAACGCGGGCCCGCTCGCTTCCCTCACCTTCAATCCGCCACGCGTTTCCGTCGCTGACTAACTCCATTTTGGACCTTTGTCTCCACCATCGGTCAACTTCCCCGGGTAGGGCTACCCATATGTTTCTTGGGGCGCGAAGCGATGCCAGATGAGTGAGTAGTTGCCGATAAACGTCACTTTCGCGGTCTTTCATGATGTAATCCGGATGCACAATAAAACTGATCAGTCCGTTTTGCTCCAGGATCAGATCAATCTGTCTTTTCCAGAGGTCAATCGAGAAACTTCGCAGATAGTTGAAAAGCGCATAATCTTGCGTGGTAGTGACTGGCAACTCCAGCATTTTGCCTACAAAGTAAGGCATAACCGTGCAACACCCGCCGCGCTGTGGTTCCAGATGCCCCGAACTGGGAACCGACATGTCGTACGAGAAATCAAGATCCGAGTACCACTCTTGTCTGCGGTACAAGATAGCGGACCGAAAGCCGGACGCTTTATAGAGCCGTCCATATTCGTTGATTTGTTTCGCACGTCTCGCAAACTCATTTCGGTCGTTGTACAACCGCCCGTCGTGGTTCAGGTCCTGGACATTGACTTCGAAGCCGCGTGTGCGGATCGAATCCAGAAACTTCTGGCTCACCTCATACCGATCTTCGGGGATGATCTGAAAAGAGGCCGCTATCCCGAACGACTCGTTGAGGTTCATCAAGGATTCACAGAAATCCCTCCCCGCAGTGGTCTCAACGTCGTGCGTCACGCTCACGCCACCGGCCGCGCCCTCCGGCCAGAACCAGATAAACGGGATCTTCTCCAGTTGCTGTGCGCGTAACAACAGTTGCATGGATCCGCGCACAATGCTGTCCACAGTGTGATCCACTGGCCAGTTGGGGAAAACGATTTTGCTCCAATCGCTTAAGTACGCGCGCTGCAAGTGTCTGCGGATGGCAACTGGTAGAAAAGGCCGGACAGCGTAGTACAGCCACGGGACGATTCCATTTTCTGAGCTGCCGTACTGGCAGTCCTCGGTATAACGTTCCAGACGGAGATTCTCTACAACTTCCTTTAAATCAAACGGCAAATGCACCGAGCCAGACGCCGAATCCACGTCTGCCCACCCATCACGAAGCTGGCCTCGCGGAGAATCGGCTGGTCGGTGCCGGGCATATCTGCCGTAGCCGACAACTCCCTGCCCGAATTGGAAGAATCCGCTATTCTCGGAAAGCCCGTCTTTTACAGACAGCCGGACGTAGCGCTCCGGACAGCGAAAATATTCGAGAAAAGTTTGCTTCATAGAAATCGCCCACAGTGCCAGCGTTTACTCAGTCAATGGACCGGTGTAGAACCGATTGCCCACTGCGGTGAGCAATCGATTCGGTTGACGCGTTGACGATCCGCCCCACGATCGTTCTCTTCTCAAGCTCTCGGGTTCTCACCTTCATGTTCCCAGATTGCCTGTCAGGCTTCGGCCTCCGATGCGGAAAAGTGCCTTGTCCCAGAGCCTTACTAGCGACCACCTGAGACTGGGCAGCGACCACTGCGCGCGTCGAGCGAGACGCCAGCCAAATAATGCCTTGATCCAGGAGTACTTCCAGGACAAGCGCGGCACTTCCAGTTGCCCGCCCAGGTTCCTGGACATTTCTTCCGCCTGTCTGAAAATATCGAGTCGCTCCGGATAGAAAACAACCATCCGGTTTTGCAGGAACCTCACACACGCGGCACGTACCCTCTCACTGTCTTCCAACGATCGGAGATAACCGACATGGAGTTGCAGCGAGCACCAATGTGCCTCCCGTTTTTTGTCGGAGAGCCCTATGTAGCTCAGGCTGCCAGACCCGGACGCGCGATAGTACACTCTCGCTTCTGGAACAAATCGGACGCCATCGCTGGCCAGGAGGACGCGGCAGAAGTACTCCTGATCATCATCACTCAATAGCCTGGTGTCCCATGGACCGGCCGCTTCGGTCAGTTCGCGACTGACCAGCCACGTGGCGGTCTGCATGTACAGGTTCTGCTCCATCTTGCGCAGCAGCCACTCAGTAGTGGACAGATCACACCACAGCGCGGTGGGAACGAATTTCGCTCGATCATACCGGTGCATGAACCGTCCCCATGCCGAGGAAAGAAGGGTACGTTTACTTCCACACTGGTCCGCTGCCTCCATCTGCTTCTCAATTTTGTCGGGAGCCAGGAGATCATCGGCATCCAGCCACTGAATGTAATCTCCCTGGCTCAGAGAGAAAGCCTTGTTTCTGGCTGCGGCAGCTCCCTGGTTTTCCTGTGTGATAACGCGGACCGACTCCGACTCGAACCGCCGGGCAATTTTCAGCGTTTGATCGGCGGAGCCATCGTCAACCACGATGATTTCCTTTGGCTCCCACGTTTGCGCAATCGCCGACCGGAGAGTGTCACCGATCCATTCCTGCGCGTTGAATGCAGGAATGAGAATTGATACCAAAGGGGTTCTCATGATGGTTTCGAAGGGGCACAGGGAATTTCCCGACACTACTCCTTGACCTGGTTAGGGCGCAAGCTCTCCGTTCGGGTCAGGGAGACAGGACGCAGCGGCTTCCAGGGACGGCTTTCGGAAGACGCCAGATGGAAGCATTTCCCGCAAAAGCCTCGTGAACTGATTGAGAGGTGCATACCCTCCATGCAGAAGAATGACCGCAGTCAGATAGAGAACTACGAACAATAACGTGGTCGTCACCATCCGGATCAACGCTCCCTTTGCGCTTGAAGCCGAAACAGTGGACAGTATTGCCTTCGCGATGCCCGCGGATGCGCAACCCGCTAACAGGCTCGCAACCAAGTACTTCCAAATAGTTGCCAGCACGGGCGCGAATCCGAATTGGATTGGCCTTCCCGCATACCAGAACGCGGGTGCTATCAAAACGAAGTAGGAGGTGGTCCAAGCTACGGCTATTCCCTCGGGCCCCCAGCGCAGTCCCGTAATAAGAAGCAGCACTGTGACCGCAGCCTCTATCAGTCCCCAGCGGAACCATCGGTCCGCCCGTCCGATCGAAAGGTTGATCCAACCGTGGATTTGGTAGAGGATCATAATCCCGATTCCGGGGCCGAATAAGGTAAAGATACGTCCCGCCGACTCCCACCCCGGTCCCAGTAAAAGACGAATCAGATCTTTGCCCACTAGGGTCAGATCAGCACTCAACCCCATACCCACAAAAGCCACCACAGACAGTACGCCAAGAAGATGTTGTCTGTACTTAACGAGGTTCCCCCGGAACCGGCTTAGGGCGGACACGGCGACGTTCGTGAGGGATGCCGTCGACATGCTCAGCGGAAGGTTAAATAGGTCGTAAGCCTTTTTGTAGAAGCCGAGAGAAGTTGCGCCAAAGCGCCATCCCACGAGGAGATTGTCCGTATTGTTGGCAAAGTAGTTGGCGGTGAAACGTCCATAAGTGTGCATCGCGAACCGTACCATCGGGCGAGTACCGACTCCGCGCCGGGGGCGGCCGGGAACCCATCGACACAACGACCAAGCCCCGATGGATGTGCTAAGCGAAAGTGCGATGGATCCTGCGACCAGAGCCCAGTATCCCCAACCTGCCCAGCCGAGAGAGATTGACACGGCCGTCGAAACCAGACGCGCCACCACGTCATTGGCGGACACAACCGAGAACCGCATCGCTCGCTTGAGTAGGGCCACGTGCTGAACCGAGGTGCTGCTGATGAGGATCGTGACTGACATGCCAACGGCCACGCGCGTTACGCGCGGGTCGCCGTAAAACCGCGCCAGCAGAGTCCCTGCCGCCGCGAATCCGATTGTCAATAGAAAACCTACCCCTATATTGACCCAGAACAGATTACTGGCCAAGAAATGGTCGATCTCGTCTACCTGAAGAATGGCCTCGGTAAATCCGTTTGGACCACAGTTCACAAGAAGCAGGCTGAACAAACTAACCATGCCTATCAGCCCAAAGTCGGCGGGTACGAGGAGCCGAGCCAAGATCATCGTGGAGATGACTTGGATGGCTAAGCCCGACACTGAGGAGAGCAGTGTGGCCCCGGCGCCTCGAACGGCGCGCCGAGGCACGTCGTCTGGGTTCAACCGGAACGTGCCCCCGGCATCAAACGGCCTCAAATGGCCTCCTCGACTAACCCCATACCAAGCCCGTAGGTAATTTGTAATTCGGATTCAACAAAGTTGTAAGTATTGTAGAAGCTCGCGGAATGAGAGCTCTCTGAGCGGCGATTCGCGGTTCTAATACGGATCCGCCGTCGGGTTCATAGATGCGCTCGTTCCACTTTAGCGGCAAGCGCGGAGCGTGGCTCCTCAGTGTCCGGTGTCGACGGCAAGATCAATGAACAAAATCAATGAACGACAGCCGTGATGCCCGTCGGAGCGGGCGGACCAGAAGCACCGCCATAGCAAGTGTTCGCGTTGAAGGTTGTTATCACGCTCCCAGAGCCGTCTGACGATCCGCCCATCACGTTGAAGTAACAGTTCATGGCCGGATTCGGGTAGGCGTGCCCGCCTAGGCTGGACGTCCCGGCAGTCATTGTCCCGCCGGTCACGTCCGGTCCAATCGCGGGAAAAGGCGAAGCCGGTCCGCTCGGAAATTGCCACCAACTCGGCTGGCCCGCCAAGTAGAAAGAATTCGGCAGCGTCGTGGATGATGGAACCGGGTTGGCGTTGATGTAGGTGACGGCCGTCGTCGGAATCTCCGAACCGTTCGTACAGTATGATGGCAGCGGGGTGGAGCCGCACCAGCGTACTCCTCCAGTGACTGTATCGTAGTTTCCCCAGCGCAGCATGGTGCTTTCTACCAAAGTATCCTTTTGTGGATAACTACTTCCACCGGGGTCCACCTCGCAATTCGACCATCCCCAACCCATTGCGAAGATTGAAGCATTGCAAGCCGTCTGACCACCTGAGCCAGTAGTGCCGGTCTGGTAGATGGTAAAGTAGCCGCCATAGCCCATTACGTTCCCTATGATATTCTCGCCGCGCCAGCCATAGTAGACGTTGAAAGCGTTCGTGTTATTGGTGGTCAGCGTGGCCGGCGAAGTTGCCCCGTTGTATCCACGCCCCGATAATTGGTTGCGGAAAAAGGTATTCAGTCCTCCCATCCCGTGAATGTCGTCAAGATTGATGGAAGCGCCTTCATTCCCCTCCATCAGCTTCATTTCATTCCCGGCATCGTGGGCCATGAAAGCCGCTTCGTTCCATTTTGGAGTTGAACCGGGCTGGTACAGATTGTTGATCCAGAAGTTGTAGCCCATTACCCCACCGCTGCCCCCAGCACCGATCACTGGAGCGGCGATTTGCTGGAAGATGTTGTTCTCGATCAGGTAATCCGAAGAGAGCAAGTCCTCGATGCCATAGCTTACCGATGTTTCGTTCTGCGTTCCAAAGAAGTAGCTGTCACGGACGGTGATGTTCTTGGTCTGGTAGAAGTAAACGTGGTCCCGGTTGGTGTTGGTGTCGACAATGTTCTTGACCCAGCAGTTATAGCAATCGTAGAACTGTATGCCAGCTTGCGCCGACGTGCTGCGGGTGTGGTTCAGCGTCATGTCCTCGATCCCGACGCCTTGGATTACCGCAGTACTCGGCCACCAAATGCCGACGTTCTGCGACGAGCGCCAGTTAGTTCCGTACACCGGATTCGAGAGAGTAAGCAGCGGAGAACTTGACGAGTACGGAGAACTGGTGTTGATGGCCCTAATGATGAACACCTGGCTTTGGTTGTAATCCACCCCGCCGATGACGCTGCCGTTATAGGAGCCGGTCTGGCTGCTTTGGTGGCAGTAAGGCGCTGTCGTGTCTTGATCGCAAACGAACAGCCCGCTGCCGACGGACGTGTCATCAGCTTGGTCCATGATGATCATGGTGCCTACCGACAAGCCGGACTTGCCGATGGTATTGACCACGATTTGGTTGGAACCTTGCGTATACCCGCTGCTGACCTGAGCAGCATTCGAGCCGCCCGGCTGGGTTGGCGTGCTGCCCGAGAACCATTCGCCCGCGCTGTCGATTACGCAAATGTCGGCGTTGCAGGCGCTGGCCACGCCGGTAAAATTCAAAATCGTGTGTCCCGGACCGGCTCCGCGAAGCGTAATGTTGCTGGAGCCTTTGTCGCTAATGCCCGAAATGGAAAACGTCCCCGCAGGCAGAAGCACGACTGAGTTCGCTGGCGCAGATGCGATGGCGGCGGTGATGTTGGCTCCCGTGACGCCGGAGCCCGTCAGCGCGGCGCAAGCCGAGGTCGAGCAAATCGTGGTGCGATTGGTGATGGTCGCGCCCACGCCGTTCGTCGCCCAATTCGTTGCGCGGCTGGGGTCAATGATGCCAGACCAAGGCTGACCAAAAGCCAATACCGAACTAAGCGCAAAGATAGCTACGGGCAGTGTCAGTACTTTCATTTCAGATGATCCTTACATAGCCAACCACCCTTATGGTCGGTGTAACTATCTGAATATGCGCTTTCATTAGCGCTGGCATCCACTGCTGCTAGGATATAGTCATACTTGAGCTTAATGAACAGTGGTGGTTAAGCCCTTAGGAGGCGCAGGTGGCGTAGGTGCTGCGCCAGTGGGATAACAAACATTCGCGTCAAACAGCAAAATGTTCGGCCAAGTGAACGATCCCCCAGAGACATAAGTGCCCGGACTAGCGGTCTGTGGGTAGAACGTGATCTGGTTTCCCGAAATCGTCTCTATGAGGACGGTTCCGTTGTAGGCTGATGGGGAAATCCCCGTCACTGTAATCTTATCGCCTACCGTTAATCCAGTCGTGCTGTTCAGCGTCAGCGTTGTAACCGCAGGGCTCCCGTTTGCATAATTTGCAGCGGTTACCGTGTACGTCGTTTGACGGCTAGTGTCAATCGCGCTGTTGGCATAGCACAACCCTGCCGGAATCGTATAGACGTGCCCGGTCAGGTCGTTTCCTCCGCTCACATCGGGGCCGATTGCGGGAAATGGAATCGTCGTCTGCCCGATACCGTCAGCCCACCATGAGGGCGTAGCGCTTAGGAAGAACGAACTCGGAAGAGTGTGGGTGTAAGGACAACCAGTCTGCCCACCAGCATAAGTGCAATTCCACGTCGCGGCGGCATTTACCACATCATAATTGCCCCAGAGCAGCGTGCTCGTCAATACATTAGGATCAGTCGTAAGTCCGCTGCAAGAGGTGGCTTGATTGGTGGCGCAGAATCCGGTCACGAAGATCGACAAACCTGGGTTCCCGTTAGGGGCGGATTCGTCGTCTATGTAATAGGTATGATAACCCACCTTGCCCAGCACGTTGCCGACGAAGTTCGACTGATAGCTGTAGGTGTCAATCTCCACCGGGGTAGCGTTGCCTCCGTAAATTAAGCCAATGCCCCAGCCGAGGTACTGATTGCGAAAGTGCGTGGCCAGCCCGGTCGTGCCGTGGATGTTGTCGCCCACCGCCTGACCGCCCATGTTGCCTTCGTAGAGGTCCATATATACCCCGGTGTCATGGCCGTAGTTGATGTCCGAGGCCATGTATGTAGGCGGTGAGGTGTAGAAATCAGTGCCGAAGTTGTAGGCGTACACGTTCCCGGTAGCCGAACCAGAAATCAAGGGCTGGGTGGAATGGTGCATGATGTTGTTGTCTACGAGGTTGTCGGAGGTGGTGTTGTATTCAATGATGTAGCAACTGGAGGAAGGACAGGTGTCGTAGAAATAATTGCTTTGCACCGTGATGTGATTGGCCTGCATGAGCCAGACGTGGTTGCGTAAGCCCGACTCGTTCCCCAGCGAGCGTATGTTCGTGACCCACGAATTGGTCGCGGAAGAGAAGGCGAGCCCGGACATAATCGAAGAACTGTCCGAATGGTCAAGCGTCATGTTCTCAATACCGTCGTATTGATCCTCAGCATTCGCCCACCATGCGCCGGGAGACTTGCCGCGCACGCTCCAGTTGGTTGCGTACAAGCCAGGCGAAATGCCGACCGTATAACCGCCGCTGCCGTTGCTGGCGATGCTGGTAACCTGTACGAATTGCTCCTCGCTCCAAGTCACGCCAGAAATACTGCGTCCAAAGGCCACGCCTTGCTGCGAACAGGTGGTCGCGGTAACACCCGTGTCCGAGTCGCAGACAAACCAGCCGACTCCACTCTGCGGCGTGGTGTCGTTGGCCTGGTCGAGCACCAAGGCGTTGCCGACCTTCAGGTTGGTCACGTTGTTGAGCGTGATCGAGGTCGTGCCCTGAACGTATCCAGCAGTCCACTTGGCGCAGTTCGTCCCCGCGGAAGAAGTCCCGCACGGCGGGTTAACTTTGGCGCTCAGGAAATCGGTAGCCTCGCCCTGAAAGCAGACGTCGGCGGTGCCATCCAAGCAGCCTGAACCGGCAGTGAAATGGAGAATGGTCGACTTCGGCCCGGATCCGCGCAAGACGACATGGTTGACGTTCGAGAAGTTGATGCCAGTCGAGAGGGTGAAGGTCCCTGGTCCAAGCAGCACGTATTGACTCGTGCCGGAACAATTGGAGAGAGCGGTGTTGATCGCCGCCGCAGTGCCGCTGTAGGCAGCAATGGTCGAACCGCACTGCGTCCATGAGGCATCGGGGATTCCGCCAACCACTCCCGCATTCGTCCAATTCACCGCGCGATTGGGGTTAATAATGCCAGACCATGTCTGGGCTTGGGAGTACACACAAAGGCAAAGCAAGATAACAGGGGGGAGTAACTGCCGTTTCATTCTTATCACCTCGCCAAGACTTGCATTCCAGACCTGCAACGGAGCGTCCAGCGGAGACCCGGAATGCCTAGGCTCTGACCAGCGGGGGATGTCCTCATATTTTCCCTTTTGGCCCAAAATTAAGCCCTAGTCCTTAGCGATGAGCGTAAATACCGCGACAAGTATGCGCAAGACACGGAAGTGCATGGCTGGCAGACGCCCGGGGGACCAGTCGGCGACTCACCTTTGCCTCCCTAGTGCCGGAATAGGCCAACGTGAAAGGGGCTTCAGACTTCTTCCAGGCACGGAACAACCGGCGGGCTAAGTGGCGCGAGTGCCACACTCTTCCTCGGCTGAATCCGTACCCAGCCCCCGGGAACAGCGACCGCCGCCAAGAGGAAGAAGATCCATATTGGGTGCATCATCGCGAACGCGGACTCCGTGAAGTTGTAGGCCACGAACACCACAAGATATGCTAACCTGAGGCTGGTCGAGCGCGAATCCCTGCGCAACGCAGCCACTATATTCTTATAACCGGTCACCAAAACCACAGCCAGCAAAGTAAGTCCCAGCCCCCCCAAGTTCAAGAAAACCTCAATATAGCCGTTATGGGCTTGAACTGGGTGCCACCAGTAGATGCTCCAGATCTTTTCCAGCCGTTTCCCCAGCCAGAAACTATCGTAACCGGTACCGAGCAATGGATTGTGCACCATTCCGAGCACCAATTTCCAGATGTCAGTCCGGCCGGTCAGGGATGGGTCTCTTCCCATCGACTGCACCAAGCCCGAGCCGAAATTGAGGAACAGTGCGGAAAAGGAAACAGTCAGGATCGCCGCCACCATCAGGTGCACGATCCACGACCGTCGGCCGAAAGCGCGGACATTGGTCGCGACAAGCAACGTGACCGCCATTAGGAAACACGAAAAAGAAGTCATCGAATTGGCCAGCCAGAATAGCCAGATGACCATCGCGAGGACGACACCGTGAGCGATCAGCGTCCGAGTTCTGTTTCTGCGAGTACCGTGCCGATCACGCAACTCCTCAACGATGCACCACACAGACCCGAGTCCGAGAAGCAGACAAAGATAACCGAGTTGGTTCTTGTTGGATGTGACTCCAGTGTAAGTAGCCCCCCCCGTGAAAGGACTGTAGCGCCGCCCAAAGTCGGGATAATACTTGATCAATAACACGGACGTGGGTATTAAGAGAAAAACCAGCCGCCCCAGGAGTCGCTTGACGGCAGCCAAAATATCCGAATCGGTCAGGACGATCAGGACCATCACCAAGTCACCCAAAGCCTTAACCCAACGCTTAAAGGAGACGCCACTGTAGTCGGACCAAAGGGCGCTTACGCCACAGTACAAGAAAAAGAGAAGAATCGGAATGTTCGCCCGCAGCAGCCTGCGGACCCGATGACCTCTCATGAAAAGCACGACTATACCGAACACTACGAGTCCGGTAAACACGAAGCGGTCTAGAGGACTACCGTCAAGGAGCTGACCGGGGGACATGCTCGAAGCGTCTGTGCCTGCTGCCCCCAGCCACTCCGATACCGGTCGGGATGCGGCGATCCATAACCACACCACGGGTATCCAGAGAGCTTTCGAAGTACGCGCCTTTCGGTCACGAGCAAGCAGGAAGAGGCCCATGATACCGAATGCGAACAAAACGGTGGCGTTCTGCGGAGTCAATTCTCGCCCAATGCTTTCCTACTGGCGGTACTGGGTCATCTCGAGTCCAGAAAAAGGCGGTGCAAAAGTTCCAAAGTTAGTATTTTGTGGATCTCCGTCGTATGGTTCCGGTCTCCTTTGGTGTGTCCCCGCACAATCGCTTCGACCGCGCTCCGTTGCAGGTATGGCCGGGACAGTGTTCGCGAATCAAGCAGCATTTCCCGTATGTATTTTGCGAGGGCATCACGGTACCAGATGCGGAAATGATAAAACTTGTGCCGGCCGAGGAATAGCCGCTCTAAATGAAACGACGAGAAGAGATGATCGATTTTCGCCACTGCTTGCGGCATCCCATAATCGTAGGCGTATTCCGCCTTAAACGTGAACTCGAGAAAACTCCGTAAAGCCGCTGCGCGCAGACGCCCATGGTTGCCAGCCAACCCTCGGTCTGTACGGATCTTCCGGAGTTCGGGGCTGCCATCGGCGATCAAGCGAAGTGAAACGTCGTTGTTCGTAAGCATCGCTTGCGGCGCGCGGAAAACCGCTCGCACAAAGTCGTTGTCGAGATATGGCGAGCGCAACGAGAGCTGGGTCTGCTCCAGCGCGAGAAGGCCGTAGTGGTGCCAGGGCGCCTGCCGGAAGACCGCGAATGAAAGCGGGTGGCCGTTCACGAGCGCAGCATAGGTCTGCTTCGCGACTTGGACCTGGGAGAGAAGTTCTGGAGCGAACAGCCCGGCAGCGGGCTCCTGTGGCTTGAATGCCCGAACCCGGCGTAGTACCTCGCCGCCATAGTTTCCGGTCATCCGGACCGGGGCAATCTTAGCCGCTTGCTCATTCACGTAAAGATCCGCGGAACGGCTGACGTCAGCACACGCGTCCGTGAGGTACACGGTTCGCTCCGCGTACTGGGGAAAGCGCGTGAGGAACTCCTCTCCTACTTGGATCACCTCGTGACTTTGTCCGCACGAGCGCGCTACCTCGCGAGCGATGCTGACGTCCTGACAATCGCGAAAAGCCCCCCCAAAGGAGTAGCAGGGAAGAGTTCCCGGAGGGGAGTCTTGCCACGACATAATAATGCGTGTGTCCAGTCCCCCAGTAAGGGACATGCCAATCCGCTCTTGCCCGTTAAAGTAGCGAGGCAGATTGCGGGAGAAGACCTCCCGGACCTCACGGTAATAGGATTCCGGCTCCAGCGTGTCTTGTTCCTCCCACACCCGCGGTTGAAAGTAGCAGGCTTTCTGCTCGATTGAGCCGCCCCGAAGCACCCAAGCCGCGGCCGGTGGGAGCACATGGATGCCCTCGAAGAGCGTCCGGTTCTCCAACACACAGCCACAAGCCACCAACTCACCGAGGCCTCGAGCGTCAGCCTGGCGGAGTTCGGGGCGAACGGCCAGGATCGCCTTGGCTTCCGCTGCAAAGTAGAAAGCCTCGGTCGACTGGTGATAGTAGATCCGATGCATACCGTACCGGTCGTTGAAAAGCGTCCCCGTCCCGCGAGTCCGATCCGTCAGCAGCCCGTGGAACCTTCCGTTCAAACCCGCCGGAAACGCAGGGTCCTCCTCGTAGAGGTGAACGAGATAGGAGGCCCTCTTCTCCTCGAGCGTATGACCCCGCTCCTTCAAGCGGCAAGCGATTCCTGGCTCCGGGTACTCCTCTCCGGAAAAAATAAGACCGATATCTCCCGTTTCGTTGCAGAGTGGCATTCCGTCCGCGAATGATTCCTTCCGTGCGGCCCACCCCACGTAAACTCCAAGCGACTCATCCGCCCATGTACCCGTGCTGTAGAAAGACTCGTGCCGAACGGACTCGACCATCTTGCACACTTCCTGCTCCGCTCGTTGGCGCGGCATTCTTGTGACAAGACCTACGATTCCTGGCATCGGCTATCCTTCAAAGAGTCTCTCGTTACGGACTGAAAACTTCCGGTTGTACCAGGATTTCCTAAGGTCGCGGAGCTTGGCCGCCACGGGCTCGGGGAGACGATCGGCGAGCTTGTGGTGCAAGCCGAGCCGGAAGGCCAGCGAACCGAGCGGAGTCAGCGGAACATAGTAGCGGGGCAAATCGATCTGTTGAAAGCCGTTGTTGCGCTTGAAATCGGCGAGTGTGTCTTGCTGTTTCTTGCCGTACGTAAAGCCGGCATACACCAGATAGGGGATGCCCCAATCGGCACAGCAGCGCACCGCGTGCGCGACCAAGGCGTTGGTCGGCGCTTTGTCGCGGTGGCAAACCATCGAGACAATGTTCATCATGCCCGCCTGCGTTCCCGTCCCATCTTGGACTAGCCGGGCAAAACCGATCAGGCTGTCATTGAAATAAGCGCCAATAAATACGCTGCTCTCGGGAAAAGTGGCCTCCTCCGCATAAACGGTCCTGATGTCTTTTCCGTAATGGCTGTTCGGCTTGCCCTGGCGGACCGGAGTCTCGTTATAGATCTCCCAGATTCCCTTCACCAAGGCATCGTCGAAGGCTACTTCCCGCACCACTACTCCCTTCTTCTCCGCCTTCCGGACCATGTTTCGCGTCTTGGCGTCCACCTGCTTCGTCCACCAATGGTCGAAGGTCGATACCGCCAGGACGGCCAAATTGTCGGGTTCCATGGGATAACGAAACTTGGGTGCAGTCTCCGGCAGTTTCTGCATGAACGTGAACAGGTCCACTCGGGTTCCACACTTCCGCAGGCCGTCGAGAACCGGCTCCGGGTCGTCCACAAATTGATACTTGTCGGCATCAAGGCAGGCGATCCGAAGGAGCCTCCCTTGAACCCTGATGTCCCTACCACAACTTTTTATCAATGGATGCATGAATCAATACCTTCCAGTGCTGTGCCACCGCAGTCGAGAAACGTGTCTGTGTGGAGCGACACCTCGCTGCTAGTCAGTGACGTATGGATCTTTTATCGGGTTGATACCCGCGAACGCAAGCAGCTTGCCGAGATGATCAAAAAGCTTAACCAAGAGAGTCAAGAACCGGTGGTACCCTAACATCATCGCAAACGGCAGAGCAACGGTGTAAACTACGGCGGCCACCAAGGATTTTCCTAGGCTTATTGCGCCAAAGCTCGGTTGCAGCCTTGCCGATGCTCCACGAAGCAACGCTTTCCTTAACATATAGGTAGCTTTCCAGCGGGCCGGGGAAATCGCCTCATACACCACGGCGTCAGCGGACCAAATGAACTTATGGCCCTTTTCGATCATCCTTCTGAAGAAATCCTGGTCCTCACCGACACGGAATTGTGGTCGGAACGGGTGTTCGCCGGCTTCGAAAACCTTCTTGTTCAGGAGCACATTGCCGGATCGTGCCTCCCACCACTTGACAATAGAACCTGTCCGATTAACAGGACGCTCGTAGAAGTCGCTCTTAACGATCCAGTTTGGCGGTTCACCATCGAAGTGGCGCTTCACTGGTCCAAGCACCCCATCGACCTGATGTTCCTCGCAGGTCTTGAACAAGGTCAGCAGCCAATGGCTCGTCGGAAACTCGTCGTCGTCGATAAGCGCGATGAAATCGCCGCTGGCGTTTTCGATCGCCTTGTTGCGCGCTAGCGCGATGCCCTGCCGCGGCTCGACGCAGTACGTGATCGGGATGCTCCGCTGCGCGGCAAAATCCAACACTGCGGCTTTTGCAGATTGCAGTTCATCATTGTCGGCCACCACGATTGAAAAAGTGAATAGGCCATGCGTATCCTGGCCTGCAAGTTCCGTCAACAAACGTTGCAGACACTGGGGTCGCTTATAAGTGCAAACGCAGACACATATGTGATCCGTCTCTTTTGGCATTGATTTCGCGTTAGCTCGCGCGACCGCACCTTGCCGGGATTTCCAGGTAGTAGATCTTGCCGGAAACTGGCCCTAATGGCGCGTCGGAAATCGGGGTCAAAGGCCTTCCACCACACCCGATGGGGATACTAGGCTTCAACAACACTCACAGCCGCCTGAATAGATCTCTCGCCTTGATGTCGAATCTGCGTGGCCTGAGAATCGAGATGAGCAAAGATGTCGTCCATAATTCTGGCCGTGAGCAAAATCTCCCGGTACGAGATCGGCAGCGGAGTATCTTCCCGGATGGATCGGTAGAAGGACTCGATCAAGTACTTCATTCCGGATTTCATGTGGAAATCATTGGCCAAAAAACTCCCCAGGTTGGTCTTCAGATTTCCACAGTACTGCGCGGCCATGGTAACGGGCGGAACGAACTTCTCAACGTAGCTTTTGTACCGGACGCCGCGAAGTTTGATCAGGGTCTCCTGATGAAGATCAAGCATCAAACCGTTCTTCGGACCGTAAAGGCGAAACTGATGAAGCGCGGGCCGCATCTGGGAGGAGAAGGTGAAATATGCGGTGCGATACTCCTCGTCGCAAACGATGACCCTCAATTCATCGATGATCTCGTTTTCGCCAAGATTTTTCAGAAAAGGGCTGGTAAAACCATGGGCGATGACCTGGGGCGCTGCCCCGCTCAGAAATTCCGCAATTCTGGCGATACCATGACTGATGATGTTATGCAGCAATTTCCCTGGCAGTCTGCGCACCCAGTGTTTCTTATCGCCCAGAAGCGCTCCCGCGTAGTCGGAAGCCCCCATCTCATAGCAGTAATAGCTCTCCATATGCACCGGCGCGCCGCCCAGAAACCCGCTCTCGGCCAGCGCGCGCATACGCCGGGCGGCGTGGCTGAATTGATGATCGTGTCCTGCCGTTAGCTTGAGCCCTTTTTCGTTGGCCAGGTCGATCAGTCTTCGGGCATCGTCTTCGCAGAGCGTGAATGGCTTCTCGACATAAACATGGCATCCCGATTCCAGGCAAAGCCGGGCAATCTCGAAGTGGCTTTGCGGCGGCGTTGTGATGTGAATCACGTCGGGACGCGATTTTTCCAGAAGTTCGCTCAAATCACCAAAATGCTGTCGGATTGGAAACCGCTCATAAAGCTGCCGCGCCATCAGCGGCTCCCGATCGCAGACCCCAACGATCTCGCAATCTGGAATTCTCCCGATTTGCGCGGCGTGCGAATCCGCGATCTTTCCGCAGCCTACGATGCCGATCTTAAGCATGGATTTTTCCGAACTCTTCGCTTTCGGAGTCGCGAGTCAACCCCTCGCCGGCCTTGCTCTTCGGGCGGAACACAATTACTGTGGGCCCGTTCTCGCCATATTGGTTCTTCTCTACGACGTCGAAGTCGGCGTCCATAACGCCCACAATCGCCGCCAGTCTCGGTTTATGACCGCCCTTACCATCCGTAGTATTCATTCTCACGATGAATACGCCGCCATTTTTCAGATACTTTGAGAAGTGATCGAGTATCGGTCTGACCTTGGCGGGCGGCACATGGTACATGGATTCCCGGAACAAGATCACATCAAACTGCTGGGTCGGCCGGTAGCCGAGGAAATCCGAGCAGGCGAAGCTATTCTTGCCGCCGCGGCCGTTTTCATCGGTTCGCTTCCTCGCCTTGGCCAGGGCTGCCTCGGATATATCCACGCCCACGTAGGTTGTGTAAGAAGTCGCTGCCAATTCATTCGCGGTATTGCCTGGTCCGCACCCGAGATCGAGGATGCTGCCGCCCTGAAGGTGTTTTTCCAGGTGCGGGTAGACACAGTCGCCCGCCGTATCGTCGATGAAATCCCAATGGGTCCCGGAGAATTCCTGATCCCACAGGATCATCTTGATCTTGGACGGGCCATACCTTTTGAGAAGCGCCCGCATAATAGTTAGAGTTCGTTCTGCTATATACATATTCTCCTCTCCGTCTGACTTTCGCCCCAGGATTGGGCTGGGTCACGGAAGCAATGTTCTGTTTTGTTTTCTCGTGTCCCGCCATCGCGGAGCTAGACGCGCCCCGCCCCACAACTTTCGAAATAGCGCTTGAGCCCCTCTGCCATGCCGATTTTTGGGGCCCACCCGAGTTCAGTCTTGAGCTTGCGGTTGCTGTATCGGGTTCTCTTCCAGTACCGGTGCCACAGCCTGCGGTTAAAAACCGGCTCGAGCTGTCCTTCGGACCACGTCGAATACCGTTCCCATAAGTAGCAGCCCGTGTAACTCAACCAGTGAGGAACATAAATCGATTTGAAGCTCCTGACGCTCCGTTTATAGGAACGCAAGAATTGCCAACTGGAAGGCAAATCGTCATCCACGATATTGAACGCTTGTCCCTCGATGCCGGTCTTGAGCCCAGCCAGCGCAATCGCCTCTGCACAGTTATCAACATAGGTGATGGGCAGTTGATTGAAGCCGCCCAAATGCATGAAGATACCAAATGTGCCGATCCCCACGCGGCCCGTAATGGCTGGATTCCCGGGACCAATGACATATCCTGGGCGAACGATCACGTATGGGATGCTAAACCGGCTGCAGCAATCCGCGACGATTTCGTCTTGTTTGATTTTTGCAAAAGAGTAGGCATCTCCACAGAGTTCTGGCTGTGATTCGATCGAGCACGACTCGTCGAGCAGACTCCCCTCGGGTTTCTGGCGGTTGCTATAGACCGCAAACGAACTGACGTTCACAAAACGTCTCAGGCATCGGTGTTCGGCGCTCGCTTCGAGAAGATTCCGGGTGGCGACGACCGAGTTCATGTAGGCATCGGGGACCGACTTTTCGCCTCTGCCCGCGGCCAAATGAAAGATGAGCCTTACATTTCCAGTCGCGGCGGCGCAATCCTCACGCGATAGCAGGTTCCCCGTGATCAATTGAATGCGCGAATCGCCCGGGTGGTCCCGCAAAGCTTCGAGCTTCGACGCTTTGCTTGAGAACCTCGTTAAACAACGCAAATTCCGAAACCCCTTATCCAGCAGATTCTTAACGAGGCGTGTACCAATAAAGCCGCTCGCTCCGGTTATCAGAATCGGCTCCTCCGAGTCGAACAGCCAAGACTCGGCTTGTGAGTAGCGCCCGTTCCCGCTGCTATCAATAGTGTTAGTGTTTTGCATGGTGGTTAATATTCGTGCCCCTTTGTTATTCGAAAAGCCGTCAAGCGCGCATTCGAAGGGTCTTGCCGGTTAGAAATTCCTTCAATCGCTGCATCTGCTCACGTCTGGCGAACCTTGTCATCTCCTCGGAAACAGGCCGGTGCTCGCCGCGCACCGACGACCAGGTATAGCCCATCAGCAAGGCAAGTCCTCCGATGATGAAGGGCGCCTTCGTCATCTGGTACAAAGTTCTAAACAACTCCCAAATAGGATGGCTTCCGACAGCGTAGTCCTTGGCACCGTCTTTAAACCTCGCCTTTAGGATGCCTTGCTGAGCTGTGCTCATCTGGCGATGGTGGAAATACGTCTTTTCCGTGAATGTCCTGGTTTTCCATCCCTTCATCCTTGCAGCAATGTTCGCAATACGGTCGATCGCCCCACCCTTCGCCGCGACATATCCGCCGATGTCCTCAAAACACTTCCGACGGAACAGTTGGCAAATGCCGGTTACGTGCTCGATGCTCACGAAGCGATAGTCGTAGGTTGAACTTGTAGATTCCTTAAACGCGGTTCCGACCAGGCCCAGCGTGGAATCTTCAGCGAGCTTCTGCAACAGGAAAGCAAAGTGGTCAGGGTCGAACGAAGCGTCGCCATCCACGCAACCAATGGCGTCGTGCTCCAGATCCTTTACCTTCGCATAACCGGCACTAAAAGCGAGAACCTTGCCCGCGAAATTCCTCTCCTGACGCTCGGGCATGCGCAAGAGCTCAATCCAGGAATTATCGGCGGCATACTTGCGGACCAACTCGTCGGTGCCGTCGGTCGAGCCGTCGCTCACAATCACCCACCTTAGTGGCCGGACAGTTTGCGCCACCACCGACTTCAGGGTGAGTTCAATGTACTGCGCTTCATTTCGCGCCGGCGTGATCAGAACATATTTCGGCAGGGTCAGCATGCATTCACCAAAGTTTTCCGATTCTGGGCTGGCCGCCCCTCCACCGGGGTTGAAAGGCCGAGAAGCCGGGACAACGCCAGCAGCATCCACGCCTGCGACCATCTCATATACGAGGTGCGAATCGTGCACAGACGAAGCACTCGATAGTAGAAAAAGCCGCGATCGTCCCACATGTTTGTTATCGCCCACCGGAACACGCGCTGCGCCAACTCGATGTTGGTGGAATCCAGGTCCTTGAATGCCAGCAGCGTGATGATGCTTTGCGCTACGCAGTGAATGTCCAGGGGATAAACTCGGTCGTGGAAGTACTTGGGCGCCGCATCCTCGCGAAAGAAGTTGGCACGGTAGAACTCAAACCCGCTTCGCATGCTGACGTCGAATTCGTCAGTCCCCAAATCGCGACCAATCGCCCGCAGCGCGCCGAGGTTGTATCCGGTGTGAAAGTTGTCGATCCAGCGCTGCGAGGAGTGCTCGCCGTAAAACCACGACCCGTCCGGCCGTTGCTTCCCCACCGCTTGGCGCGCGACTCGAAGAGCGGGTTCCCGGAACTTCTTCTCGCCGGTGTGCTTGTACACGCGGCACAACAAAGCCGCCGCCAGCAAATTGGCGTTATGGGTTTCGCCGCGCAGTCCGGGCATCGGATAGCTGAAGCCGGCCTTGGCGCCGTCAGCCCAATACAGTTCATTCAAGATGTATTCGGCCGCACCCACCGCCATCTTCAAGCAACGCTCATCTTGCTGTTGGTCGTCCGCGTGCTGCTCATAAGCATCGAGCAACGCGCCGGCAACGAAGGTTGTGCAGACCAGATTTGGCGCACCGGCGGGCACCAGAATGTTTCGTCCCTGCCACGGAAAGCTGTAGCCCCACGACCAATAAGAAATTCCTGATGAGCGCAGCGTTACCAGGCGGTCGATCATGTAGCGCATAAGTTCTTCGCGGCCGCCCACAACTGCATCCGGGAGTTTGAGCAGCGCCGAGAGAAATAGCGCCATCGCTTTCGGGTTTTGAGTTTTCGGAACCAGCGCCAAGCGACGAACATTTACCGGGCTGCGCTTCAAAACCTGAGTGAGTGCGAGACGAGGAAGCCTGTAATCCAAAAACGGTAACGCTTTGAACAGTCCGCTATTTAAGGCATCGTAGGGATCGTAGCCCGCCCAATCATTCTCCCGGCAGTATGCCAAAAGCTTCCGTGCGGTCGCTTCAACATCGCCGCTCGCGGAGTACCGAGATTCTGACAGCCCAGTTGCGGCCGGCGCCTGCTGCAAAGTCATAGTTGAATCCATCAATTTGCCGGCTGGGCGCGGACACCCCGGGAAACCGCCATTTCAATATGTTGGATAATCGTCTCGAGTGCGGGCACGTGCGGTTGGGCCAACCCATCTGCCGATTTCTGCCGGCGTACAGCGATTATCTTACTTTGAACATCTTCGACACTCGTCAGCAGGACCAAGCGACCATTGTCCGCGAGGTACTGATCGACGGCTCCGATCTTCCCGCGAAAGATGCTGTAGACCGGAACTTGCAGGGCCGCCGCCTCGCGATTCATCGTGCCGCCGCCGCTAATGACAAGATCTGAGTTCCAAATCAGATTCATGCCGTCTTCCACGTGATCAGGGATCACGATCTTATTCGCGGCAATGGCTTCACGCCACTCCGCTCTCAATTTGTCCTCCTGGCGTTTGTTTCTCGGCAGAAGAATGATCGTCGTCTCCGGGCTGGGCACAAACCGGTCGAGCGCTGCTTTCAATAGAACTTCAGCCTCGGGATTGTGATAATGCGCTTCCGTAGCCGGAGGACGAATCGTAATCAGCAATGATGCCGGAGGAATTCGAAGACGGCTCTTCAATTTCGGGTCAGGTTTAAATCTGCCCAGATATACATCTTCCTTGATGCCAGGGTACTTCAAAATTTCTGGCCCGCCGTCCTTCAAATGCGCATCGGGAACAACGCTTGGGTAAACCAGCCAAGTCGGTCTAACCGAGGGCACGTTGGCTGTGAACTCGTAGTCACCGATTGTAAGGTTCGGTATCTTTAATACCTTGGATGCCATCAAGCACCCACGCGACCCGTGACAGACTGAGATGTCTGGTTTCTCCTTCCTCACCATGGCGATCAAAACCACGGCTCGCCAGCAGGTCCCTAGCGCTTTCAGGGTTTTGTGCTTGCCGTAATGTTTTCCGATGACTTTTCCCTCCACCCCGTAATATTCCAAGAGTTCGCGCACTTGGTACGCGTCCCGGGCGGTGACAAACAAGTCATAACCTCTGGCCTTAAGTTCGTCGATGATCGGGCGGAAAAAAGGTACATGCGGAGAATTGTCCAAATCGATCCAAATCTTCTTGCGCGGCAACGAACGTTTCACTTTTGGTGCTTTTAACATAGCTTTAGCTGGGCTGCACATTTTCGACTGCCTTAATCGTCGGACAGCTGTAGGCCCGAACGAAGATTAATCCTTTTTGCGTTTCGATGCGGTCGATCAGGCCAGACTTTCCTGTACGTCTTTGTCGGCCTGAGCCGACCGGTATTCCTTCCCGTCCGCGACCGCAGTTGGAGACGGCACGGCACCGGCCCGGCCGACGCTGATATAGCGAAACCCGTGACCGCTGATTTCCTCGGGACTGAACATGTTCCGGCCATCGATGACCAGCGGCTGTTCGACCATCGACAGCAATCTTTTCCAGTCCAGGTGCCGGAACTCCTCCCATTCGGTGACGATCAGAATGGCGTCCGCGCCTTGCGCGGCCTGATAGGCGTCGGCACAGTACGTAATGTTGGGAAGGACCGCCTTCGCCTTTTCGGCCGCTACCGGGTCATAGGCGCTCACGCTCGCGCCTTCATCCAGCAATGATTTTGCCAGGGCGATAGCCGGTGCGAAACGCACATCGTCGGTGTTGGGTTTGAAGGCAAGACCCCAAATTGCGACCTTCTTGCCGCGGACCACCCACAGTTCCCCTTGAATCTTCTCTACGAATTGCTTAACTCGGTGCTGGTTGATCTTATCGACCTCTCTTAGTAAGGAAAAATCACAGCGTGACTTCTCTGCGATCCTGATGAATGCCTGCACATCTTTCGGAAAGCAAAACCCGCCAAAACCGATGCCGGGATTTAGGAACGCCGGGCCGATACGCGGATCCAGTCCCATGCCCTGCGCTACTTTGGTTACGTCCGCTCCCACTGCCTCGCACAGATCGGCAACCATGTTGATGAACGATATTTTCATGGCCAGGAAGGAATTGGAGGCATGTTTGATCAGTTCGGCCGAACTGGTATCGGTCACCAGGAAGACAGGATCCTTACACTTCGGGCAATCCGAATGCACAGGGCAGGTGAATTCCTGCGCGATAACGGGCTCATAGATCTCGCGCAGCAGTTGTGCGGCCCGCGCCGAGTTGACCCCCACCACAATCCTGTCAGGGTGCAAGAAATCCTCGACCGCCGAGCCTTCGCGCAAGAACTCGGGATTCGAGGCGACGTCGTAGTCCAAACCGTTCGTACTGAGCACCGATAGGTATCTGCTTAACTGCGCCCCGGTCTGGACCGGTACCGTGCTCTTTTCTATCACCAGGCGATAACCCGATGCACGCTTGGCGATCGCCCGAGCGACTCCCTCAATGGCAGACAAATCCGCATCGCCGTTGGCGAGTGGCGGCGTGCCGACGCAGATAAAGATGGCGCGACCCCAATCGATTGCTTCCCCGGCCGAGCCAAAGTGGAGACGGGCCGCCTTTCGTGCAATTTCGATGACTTTCTCGAGATGGGGCTCGAAGAGAGGCATGACGCCGCTCTGCAGCTTGGAAAGCTTATCGCTATCGCTCTCAGCGCAGAAGACGTCATGGCCGATTTGGGCTAGGCATGCGGCGGTCGTGAGTCCGACATAACCGGCGCCAATAACTGAGATTTTCATTTTGTTAGCTTCTCTCCGGAGGTCAGCTTGTGAGTCCCTATGGACTTGCTCATACAATCTTTTCCGCGGACGCCAAAGCGAACGCGGTCAGACACGGCTCGCGTGGGTAAGCCGGCCCTTCTCAAAGCGGACCATCTCTTCTGCAACCCGCCCCTGTTGCTCGGCAGTGAGATTCGGAAACATGGGTAAAGAGACAATCTGGCTCGCGACTTTCTCGGTCACCGGAAAATCTCCCGCTTTGTATCCCAGGGATTCGTAAGCCCGCTGCTGGTGCAGCGGAATCGGATAGTGAATGCCGGTGCCGATGCCCGCCTTGCCCAGATGCGCCATCAGGCCCTCGCGATCCCGTGTCCGCACCACATACAGATGATAGACCGCACGCGACCAAGAGGGTTCATAAGGCGTCTCGACTCCTCCCTCGGACGCTGCAAACAGACGGTTGTACTCCGCCGCTTTTTCGCGCCGTTTCGCGTTCCAGCCGGCCAGGTGTTTCAATTTCACGCTCAGGATTCCGGTCTGGATCGCATCGAGACGCCCGTTGTATCCCTCGATATCGTGGTAGTATTTTTTCGCCTGGCCATGATCCCGGATCATTTTGCAGGTATCCGCCAACCGCGCGTCATTCGTGGTGATGGCGCCACCTTCGCCGCAAGCTCCCAGATTTTTCCCGGGATAAAAGCTGAACGCGCCCGCACGTCCCATCGAACCCGCCTGAAACCAGCGGTTCTGTTTGCGCGAGAAATATTCGGCCCCGTGTGCCTGGCATGCGTCTTCCACCACCAGCAGCCCATACTGCTCCGCCAGTTCCAGAATCGCGTCCATATCCGCCATCTGCCCATAGAGGTGAACCGGGACAACGGCTGCGACCGGCCGCTTGCTCCTTTTGCTGATGAGCTTGCCGGTCTCGGATACCGTGCAGTGCGCTTCCAGATACTCGCGCAGTTTGGCGGCATCCATGTTGTAGGTGCGCTCGTCGATGTCGACGAACTCCGGCAGTGCCCCCGCCTGGGAAATGGCTTCGGTCGTCGCTATAAACGTGTTCGGAACCGTTACCACCGCGTCGCCCGCTTTCACGCCGGCTGCCATCAGTGCGAAACGGAGCGCGTCCGTACCGCTGCTGACTGCGACCGCACGTTCGGTGTGGCAGAAGGCGGCAAACTCTTTTTCAAATGCCTCCACCATGGGACCGCCGATGAATCCCGCGCTGCGGATTACCTGTTGAAAAACCGCGGTCAGCTCCGGTTCGAGCTCGAGGTGCGGTGTGACCAGATCAAGGAATGGAATATTTTGCGAATGATTCAATGAGTTACCTCCGTTTCAATTTGACGCAGAATTCTTGCCGGATTGCCGGCCACAATGGTGTTGGCCGGAACATCTTTGGTGACCACGGAGCCCGCTCCCACAATGGCGTTCTCTCCGATCGAGAGGTTAGCGAGGATCGTGGCGCCGGATCCGATCGAGGCGCCTTGCTTGATTACCGTTTTCTCGACTTTCCAGTCGGCTTCGGTCTGCAGACCTCCGCCAGCGGCGGTGGCGCGCGGGTAGGAGTCGTTGATGAACACAACGCCGTGACCAATAAAAACGTTGTCTTCGATGGTTACACCCTCGCAAATGAAGGTGTGGCTGGAGATCTTACAGCGTTTCCCAACCGAAGCGTTCTTCTGGATCTCGACAAACGCTCCGACCTTGGTCTCATCGCCGATCTCGCAGCCATAGAGGTTGATGAACTTGGAAAGTTTGACGTCTCGACCGAGTTTCACACTCGGAGCAATGCTGAGGAATTCATCCATAAAAGTTGTCTCACAATCCGCTGCATGCATTCTGCTGGGCTGGGCGACCGCGGAGACTGCCAGCAGCCTGGGCAGAGTTAGACGTACACGAGCTCGCCGCGCTTGGCGAGCGATTTGTCCGCGGCTTCCAGCATGCGGACGACCTTCAGTCCCGCGCGGCCGTCGTTGAACGGCGCCGCGCTCTTCGTGATACATTCCACGAAGTATCCAAGCTCCAACTTAAGCGCTTCCACCTGTTCGACCTGCGG
>PLHP01000418.1 GCA_003138955.1 Acidobacteriaceae bacterium
TTCTTGCGCCCTCGACGACTTTTTCCGCAGCCTGTTCAGCCGTGCCGTAACTACAGCAAAATCAATCGCGGCTTTAGCCGCTGGGGGAATGTGTCTTTCAATCTGACCCACCACCGGGTCAAGAAGTAGGGGCACTCTTGCGCCGCATCCTGCTCATCGACGACACGCCGGAGATTGCCGAGCTGCTGACGTTTGCGCTGCGCGACCGCGGCTACGAGGTCTTGGCATCGGGATATACCGCTGCCGTCAACGAACTGGTTCTGGAGCATCGCGCCGACGCCCTCGTGCTCGACTGTTCCGCTTTCGACATGAGCGAGTCGCTCTTCGACTCGGTGCGGCATCACCCGAATCACGCCGAGCTGCCCGTCGTCATCATCAGTGACACACCGGAGCAGGCTGACGCGAGCCTCCGTTCCCGGAACGCCCGAAGAGTCTTGCTCGTCCCGAAACCGTTCACCGGTGCGCAGGTCGCAAGAGCGCTCGACGAGCTACTGCAATAAGGATTTTCCATTGGCCCCGCCCAAGCGAAGCCAAATAAAATCTCAAATCCAGCGGCTGCCCCGTCCTTGTCCCTGCATTCTTTGCAGGGACAGGGCGGGGAACTTGACTTGGCATCCTCAACTCACGGAGATCAAAATCCCCGCTCCTCCGGTGGAGCGCCGGGCGTCCCCGCCCGGCCGGAGACGCGACAAGAGCGGGGCACCCTCGAGGATTAAAATGAGGAAAGGCTGGCGCCATGGCGAACAAGAAGCATCTCGCAAAACTCAAGAAAGGCGTAGAGGATTGGAATGACTGGAGAAAGACAAACAAAGAAATAGTCCCGGATCTCAGCGGGGCGAATCTCTACTTGGCGAACCTCAGCATGGCGAACCTCAGCACCGCACAACTCGGTGAGGCATTCCTCACCGGGGCGAACCTCAGCAGAGCAGACCTCAGCGGGGCGGACGCCAGCGAGGCGAGCCTCGTTGGGGCAAACCTCTCTGGGGCGAAACTCATCGGTGCGAACCTCAGCGAGGCGAACCTCAGCTTGGCGAAGCTCCGCGGGGCGAATCTCTTCGGGGCGCACCTCAGCAGGGCGGACCTGAGCGAGGCGAATCTCATCGGGGCGGACCTCAGCAGGGCGTCCGTTAGCGATACGATTTTCCGGGGCAACGACCTGAGCGAGGTGAAGGGCCTAGAGACCATACGGCATGACGGACCGTCGATGATCGGCATCGACACCATCTATCGCTCACATGGAAACATTCCGCCGTCATTCCTGCGCGGCGCCGGAGTTCCCGAAAACTTCATCGAGTACATGGGATCCCTCACAGGGAAGGCCTTTGAGTTCTATTCCTGTTTCATCAGCTATTCCACCAAAGACCAGGAATTCGCCGACCGTCTGTATGCGGATTTGCAGAACAAAGGCGTCCGCTGCTGGTTCGCACCACACGATATACAAGCGGGAAAGAAGATCCATGAGCAGATCGACGCAGCGATACGGACGCATGAAAAGCTGCTGCTCATTCTCTCGCCGAACAGCATGAACAGCGAGTGGGTGAAGACGGAAATCAGGAAAGCTCGCAAGCGGGAGCGCACGGAGAAGAAGCGCGTACTGTTTCCCGTTCGCCTGGTTTCCTTTGAAGCGGTTCGGGACTGGGAGCTTTTCGACGCCGACGAAGGGAAGGATTTGGCATTCGAGATTCGCGAATACTACATACCCGATTTCAGCGACTGGAAGAACCACGACTCTTATGCGGAGGGGTTTAAGAACTTGCTCCGCGATCTGAAGGCTGAAGGATCGAAGGCAGCCTAGGCGCTTCGCGCGGGCACCGTGCTTGAGCGTGCTGTATGAAGGGTCAAACTCCACGTCCGCTCAGCCCTGGAAACTCCGTCGCTCCTTGGCCGCTCTTCGCCGCCCGAGTCGAAAAGCCAACTCCGCAATCCCGACAACGACGCCGCCTGCTAGGACGGGGGCTGGCCCATCCTTTCCAAANNCTTGACTTGGCATCCTCAACTCACGGAGATCAAAATCCTCGCCCTGTCGCAAAAGACGCGACAAGAGCGGGGCACCCTCGAGGATTAAAATGAGGAAAGGGTGGGCCAGCCCCCGCGCCGCCATTGGAAGGCGTCTTGGGCGGGATAACGACCTACTTTTTGCCCTTCCTTTTGCGGATCACATTTCCAATCACTACGCAGATCATGACAATTATGACGCAACCGAACACCTGCCCGATGAGATATGACCCTGTATTCGGTGAGTGCATCGCGATAAAAAATATGAAGCCAGCAAATATCGAAAAGATAAGCGCAATAACGACCTTCAACGTCGCGCTGAACAATAGTTTTTCTGATGGGCGCGTCGCGACAATAATCGCGAGGGCAACGCCTAGAAGAAGTGCTAATCCGCTCATAAGCGGCCCAGTATAGACCTAAAACAGCCGGACGGGTGGCGCATTCAAGGCGGGCGGCCCGGACTAGCGCAGTCGTTTGAACTCACGAGGTGGGCCGCTGACCTTTTTCATCACAAACGCGATGTACGAGCCATCACAGACCTGCTCCCCAATCGGTGCGAAGATACCTCGACAGTGCACCATCGAGAACTGCGCCAGTCTCCAGAGACGAACGCATTTCCGGACGCAAGCTTTTCACCTGCTCTTTGACAACAAATGCCCGACAAATGGCCCAGGTCAGCACCCCCGCAAGTGCACGCCAAACAGCAAAATCAAGCGCTAAGTCCCATCTTTGTAACACGTTACATGTAACTACCTTACTATCATCGACTTAACTCATTTTAGGGGGGAGGGGGGTACCCCCCCACAAATTCCTGAATTCTTACCCGGCTGGCCCGTCCCGCCCGACAATCGGAACTGGAAGCCACTTCTCGAAAAGCGCGCGAAGCGGAACACCCCCGGTTATTTCGGTTGAGGTTCAAGGACAAAACCCCGTTATACTTCTCCGTTAAAGTGGCGCACCCGGCGCAGGTCGCGAGAGAGCTCGATCAGCTGCTGGAATCATGATCTGCTGAAACGGCGGCGTGCTGGAATCAATATGCCATTGTGGAGCATGGACGAATGGCAATACCTCGAGCGCGAGGTCGTCACTGACCCAAAAGGTAGACCGTGGACTGTGGCGCTGATGGACGTGCTGGGTCAGGAAGGCGATCCTGAGATGCCCAACAAGTTGCTCGAACTCCAGTATTCATCGGGCCGATATTTCACGCTCATCTACTCAGCCAGTGGAGCGTTACAACGGGAACGCGGCTACGCGTCATTGTCAGAGGCAGAGGACGCATACCGAGAGCTGCTCGTGGCCGTCATCGATGGCAGCCTCGACCCCTCGCAACCGGTGTTCCGGCAGGACCTGGAGGATTGATCGTCTTTACCGCGATCTACCGGCCAGGATCCAGATCTCTCATCACTACATGGAGCACCTGCCCAGCCACTCGCGCATCACGCTCGGAAACCGTCGTCTTCGGGCCGCCCTCGCCGTCGGCATCGGTGTGATCTCGATACGTCCGCGCGACGGCCGGCAGCCGGGCGCACCCGTTGCGAATAAGACCCGCCCTCTCGGCGACGGCGAGCCGCGTGTCGAACGACCAATCGGCAATTTTCCCTGCGGGCGCGCCCAAGCCCGCCAGCGCACTCAGCCCTTTGTGTTCCAGCGCGTCGGTCACGATGGCCTCCAGGATTCCGCAAGAAGTGCGGAGCGCCAGGTCGTAGTTCCCTTCCTCCAGCACGCGCCGACTATCGATGTAGGCCTGCTCAAGCACCGGACGGAGCTCGGTGTTGTGAACGAACTCGAAGCGGCGAGGCGGCGGTGCCTCCGACGATGCAGACGAGTATGCGGCAAAGCCCGGGTCTTTGCCGCTGTCCATTCCGGAGAGCGTGGCAACCGCTTGCTCGAGGACACCGAGCAGTCGCTGGACGATCTCGGCTGGCGCCGCCCCTTCGACGGCATGGCCAGCCGCTGAGCGCATCAGGAAGGCTTCGCTAAACGACCGGGCAAGCCAATGGGCCTTGCTGCCTCCGGACAATTGATTGATCGTGACGCCGCAGTCTTCCTGCCAGGCGCGAGTGGATGCAATCGACGATGGGTTGGAGGGATCGGTCGCCAAAGTGTCGCAAAGCTCGCGCCCGCGGCGCATCAAGCCATTGAGGTGGGACAGGTAAGTATCGATCTGCGCTCGCAGGCTCTCATCCATCGGCATCGGTCACGTTCCCACTACCGGCTGCCCTGGGTAGCGTCCTCTTCGGCAAACACAGATAGGTTGTTGTCTCACTAGGGAGGATTATTCCAGCCAGTTAATTCGAGACTCATGCTTTAGGAAGCTTTTCTTTCCACGAGCAAGGATTGTGCCAGCACTCCTCGAATCGAAGCGTCCACCACCTGCACAAAATGAACCACCGGTACTTGGCTGCCGGCGAGCCTGATTCCGCTTCGCAACTGAAGCAGGCAGCCGGGATTTCCGGTGGCGACAATATCTGGCGCGGTCGCCAGCACATTGCGGACCTTGCGATCGCCCAGTTCCTTGGCCGGTTCGGGCCGCACAAGATTATAGATTCCGGCCGACCCGCAGCACAGTGCCGCTTCGGCGGTTTCCAAGATCTTCAGTTCGGGAATTTTTCCAAGGATAGCGCGGGGCTGCGCCCTCACGCCCTGGGCATGTTGCAAGTGGCAGGAGTCGTGAAACGCGACCTTCAAGGGAATTGGATGGCGCGTAGCCCGCGGCTCGAGGCCAGCCAGGACTTCAGAAATGTCGCGACACTTGGCGGAGAATGCCTTCGCCCGCTCGCTATACTTCGGGTCATCGCGCAGCAGATAGCCATAGTCTTTCAGGTTTGATCCGCAGCCCGCAGCATTGCTCACCACGGTATCCACCTGCGCGCGTTCGAATGCGTCAATGGTGCGCCGCGCGTAATCGAGCGCTGACTTCTCTTCTCCAGCGTGGACCATGAGGGCACCGCAGCAGCACTGATCCCTGGGAATGACCACCTCGCAACCTTCGGCGGCGAGTACGCGAGCAGTGGCGGCGTTTACCTCGGGGAAGAAGACGCTCTGCACGCATCCCAGCAGCAAACCTGCACGCAGGCGCCGTTCGCCTTGTGCTTCCACTCGTTCCGGGAGCGCGGCGCCGTCTGTCGCTTGCGGAGCTGAGGGTGCGAGGTTCTCCACTGCGCGCAGGCTTGCCGGGAGCAGATTGAGGACACCGCTGCGGCGCACGAGCGACTGCAATCCCGAGCGCTGGTACATTCGCAGCGGCCCCAGCAGCAGGCGCAGTCGATCGGGCCGCGGAAAGATGTCAAAGATCATTCGGCGCAGCAGTCCGTCGGTTACCGGCCGCTGGTAGTTGCGTTCAATCTGGGCGCGCGTTGCTTCAATCAGCTTGTCGTACTTCACGCCCGAAGGACACGTTGTTATGCAGGCCATGCATCCGAGGCAGTTGTCCATGTGGTTGACAAAGGTGGGATCGAGACTAACCTGACCCTCCAGGCCGAGTTTCATCAGATAGATTCGCCCGCGCGGCGAATCCATCTCCTGGCCCCAAAGGGCATAGGTGGGACAAGTGGCGAGGCAAAACCCGCAATGCACGCACTCGTTGACCAGGTCGGTCGAGGGCGGGTGGTGCGCGTCGAAGGCGCTAGAGCTGGCGTTGGCAGGTATTCTCGCGGGTTCCGCCATTTAGATTCCCCCAATGAACCGGCCGGGGTTCAGCGCTCCCGTCGGGTCGAATTGCGCTTTGATGCTTCTCATCAGCGGCAGGGCATCGCCCGCGCTTCCCCAGACATCCATTTTCGATTTGATTTCGAGAGGGCAGCGCAGGATGACGAGCGAGCCTCCGCGAGTTTCCAGATTCTTCCGCAAATCCTGGAGCACATTGAGAAGGGCACCGGTATCGTTCCCCTCCAGCCGAAGGTACCCGACTCCGACCGCTTGCGCGACGAGCTTCCAAGGCAACTGCAGCGGCTCCGATGTTTTCCTTATCAAGTTTAAGAAGGTTCCTAGATCTGCGGGCAACAGGCTGAACTTGCACACGACGGAAGATTCGGCCCCGCTCCACAATGTTGAGCGCGCATTCCAGACGTCTGCCGGAGACTCGATGCGGCGTGCCCCGGAGGCGATGCGCAGGGTCTGCTCAATTTGTGCTTCACAGCCCGCGGTCGTTCCTTCAAAACGGAGATCGACCGCCGGCGTCGAGGAGTTCCCGGCGCGAACTTGCACGCCGGTCGGAACCATATTGCAATCCTGAATCGCGAGCACCAAAGCATTCATGGTTTCGCTGTCGGCATTGGAGAAGCTCAAGGTCCGGCTTTCGCGCGGGACGGGGTGAAGCCGGAAAATCGCTTGCGTGATAATTCCCAGAGTACCCAACGATCCAGTAGCCAGCTTGGGCAGGTCATATCCAGCGACGTTCTTTACCACCTTGCCGCCGCTCTTGGCGAGAGTGCCATCCGGCAGAGCCAGTGTGATGCCAATAACCAAATCGCGCAAGCTCCCGAAGCGAATACGGAGAGGCCCGCTGTCGTTGGTCGCCAGAATTCCTCCGATCGTCGCTTGGTCCGGCCACAGAGGGTCGAGGGCCAGTCGCTGTCCATGCTCGGCAAGAGTTTGCTGCAGTCGTTGGATTGTGCAACCGGCTTCCACCGTCGCCGTCATGTCGCCCCAGGTGTGTTCCACGACGCGGTTCAACCGGTGAGTCGAAAGAATCAGGTCGCCGCTGCGCGGCGGATTGCCCCAATCCATCTTGGTTGCGCCGCCACGAGGGATCACCTGCAAACCCGCGGCCGTCGCGATCTTCAGCGCGCCAGCGACTTCCTCAGGATTACCCGGCTCGATGACCATGTGCGGAAGGACGTCATCGACCGCGTCCTCCAACTTGGAGGTGCGAAAGTGCTCCGCGCCAACGAGGGCCGGCAAATCGCTCCACGCGGTTTCCACCGCGGCGATCGATGCGTGCGATGATGAATGAGTTTCCATAACCCTCAAAAGAACTGCGCTACCCCGGCGACTTCCAGAGGATGCGGCTGATACGGGCCGGTTCTCTCCGCGCACATGCGCGTGCGAGGAAACACTTTGCCTGGATTCGAGAGATGTTCGGGATCGAAAGCGCAGCGCACGAGTTGCATCGTTTCCAGATCGGGCTCCGCGAACATCTCCCCCATCATCATCTTTTTCTCTGCGCCCACGCCGTGCTCGCCGGTGATCGACCCGCCGTACCTCACGCACAGGCGCAGGATATTGATGGAAAGCTCCGTCGCGCGCTCCTCCTGTCCGGGGATGCGCCGGTCGTAGAGCACCAGGGGATGCAGATTGCCATCGCCCGCATGAAAGACGTTGGCCACACGCAATCCGTCCGCGGCGCTCATGCGTTCGATTTCGCTGAGAATCTTGGGCAGCGCGGTGCGAGGAACTACGCCGTCCTGCACAATGTAGTTGGGCGAGATGCGCCCCACGGCGGCAAAGGCGGCCTTGCGGCCTTTCCAGACGAGTGCGCGCTCCGCGTCGGACTGGGCAACGCGAATCTCCCAAGCCCCGCATTGCGTGCAGATCTCGCCCACCTGGTCCATCAAGTGCTCGACTTCGGCGGCCGGGCCGTCGAGTTCCACCAGCAGCAGTCCGCCGCAGTTTGGGTACCCGGCGTGCACCGCGGCCTCGGCTGCCTGAATGGCGAGGTTGTCCATCATCTCGATGGCCGCCGGCAGCATTCCGGCCCCAATAATTCCGCTGACCGCCGCGCCCGCTTCGTTGGTGGTATTGAAAGCGGCCAGCAGGGTTTGAATGACCGCGGGCTTCTTCACGATGCGCAGTACGACTTTGGTCGCGATTCCCAGCGTTCCTTCCGATCCCACAAAAATTCCCGGCAGATCGTATCCCGGGCGGTCCA
>PLHP01000148.1:0-9598 GCA_003138955.1 Acidobacteriaceae bacterium
GCTTGGTCTGCTGTTGCTGCGGAAGAGGCCTGGTCTGCTGTTGCTGTGCAGCAGGCTGTGCCTGAACCTGTGGCTTAGGCTGTGTCACAGGCGTCTGCGGTTGGGAACGATTCGGCTGCGCCGGACGCTCGGCTGGAGCGGGGCGAGCAGGGATCACCGGAGCGATTGGTTTGCCTTCGGGGATAGGCTTCGTCGCTGCAAGAACAGCGGGCCGCCCTTGATTGACAGAGGCAAACTGCTGACGGTTCTGTGCTGCTGACTGCCGCTGCTGTAACTGCGTGGTCATCGGAGGAATGCGCTGCTCACGCGTTGCGGCGACTTCCGTCGGCAGAGGCCGGCGAGTGATGCCTCCCGGCCCGTTGTAGCTGGAACGGTTATTCGTAATGTTGACGGTGGTGTTGTTGACGATGACCGTATTCGTTACCGTGCGGTTATACACTTGAACGTTGGTGATGTTCACATTGTTGACGGAACGGTTATAGTTGAAACGATCTCCGTTCCAGTACCCGCCCTGATAGCCGACTCCGACGTAGCCGAAACCATAGTTAATGCCGCCGTAGTAGCCGATATGTCGGCCCCAAAAGCCGTAGTTATAGCGGTACCTGCCCCCGACAAATCCCCAATATCCCGGCGTCCACAGGAAGCCCACTTGAGGCGGCCGCGCCCAAGCGCCGGGCACCCAGTAGTAGCCCTGAGGAGCATAGCTCCAATATCCGGGCGTCCACAGATAGCCATCGCCGGGGCAATCAGGCTGCGAATATTCCGGCAACGGTGGCGGGGGTTGTGTGGCCTCAAGCACCGGCTGGCCATAGCTTGTATCCTCCTCGCCGGCATCGTAATCGGCATTGGAATAGTTCTGGTCCGGCGCAGGCTGCTGATAGTTCTGCTGCGGCGCCTGGTTTGCCGGCTGATTGTTGGTGCTGGGCGCCTGGGTCGCTTCCACTGGGGCTAGATTGGCCGCACCTGCTGGATCCTGAGACTGATCGGTCTGCACGGGTTGACTCTGGCTGCTTGTGTCCTGGGTGCCGTTTTTCTGGCATCCTACAACTCCAAACGTCAGTGCGATGGACACGATTGCCAGAACCACAAAAGAAGATATTTTGTTGATCTTGATCATAAAGGTTGTTCTCCGTGAGATCAGGATACAGGATTCCCAGGGGCGACTACCTTCCCAGGCGGAAGTAATAGAGAACGAGCCTGTTGCGCCAGCATGGTTAGTGGCCCCACGAAAATGGCGAGATTTAACCTAACTTTATTGGAACGACACCCTCGTTGTGTGGCATAATGCGGCTTGCCTCCCCGAAGCGCAGTTCCCGCCGTGGGCGCAAAACCGGAGAGGCGAAGACCCGAGTCCTGCGAGGTGGGTCGTGAGCCAGCTACGTTGGAAGTGCTACCTGTTGTCCCTCCTGAGAATGCAGCATCCGGACTGTGAACTTTGCGATGCTCGCGAAGAGTACGGAGTTGAGATGCGAAGGCGGCTGGACGAATTGAGCTGGCGCGTGCAGCCGCGTTCGCTCAACGATGGGGATAAATTGGTCTTCGATTCCAAGTCCGGCGAAGTTGCAGGAAGTCCGCCCATGTCGCTGGCGCAGAAACAGAAGAAGATTGCTTAATCCATTCCACGCCATACTCGCTGTTTTCGTGTCCGACAATAAAGGTCTTCGATGTGGCGCTCTCTCGGCCTCGGTTGGCTGGTAGAAATTCCCATGTGGTGATAGCGACGCATTTTCTCGCCTCCGTTCCGGGATAGCACGAATGATCAAAGTCGATCAATTACAATCCCTAGCTGAGGGGGACTCATGGCAAATCTAGTGGGACTAGCATCATTTGTTTCGGCATTGAAGGCAATGAGAACGAGTTTGGTGAATGAGCTTCGGCATGTTGATGCGGCTCTTTCAGTTCTTGGCAAGTTGGGCGGCGGGA
This sequence comes from Acidobacteriaceae bacterium, assembly GCA_003138955.1. Classification (GTDB taxonomy): domain Bacteria; phylum Acidobacteriota; class Terriglobia; order Terriglobales; family Acidobacteriaceae; genus Acidiflorens. Next base: position 1,924 of record PLHP01000148.1, read on the forward strand.
CTACTCACACCAAACCGAGGCGCACCCTGTCAGCCTCGGCCCGCAGGCGAATCAGCCTCGCACAGAAAGCGCGATGGGCAAGGGCCAAGGGTCACGCGCCTAAACCGAGGCGCACAATTTCAGCAGCAGGCAGAAAAAGAATCGCAGCCGCTCAGCGTAGGCGATGGGCGAAGGTGAAGGCTGGGAAGAAGGCGGCGTAGCATCTTGGGAGCCTGCTACGGTGGGTACGTGGCACGCTTTCATCTCCGTCCCGATGCTCACTTGCAAGTGATACTGGGATTGTCCTTCGCTAATTCCAGACAGGACGCATGTTGTTTAATGCTCTGCTGCTGATCTGCCGACGAAGTTGGAGTAGCAGGAATTGGAGCTTGCGTATTCGAGGTGGGAGCCTTGTCTAGCATTGCTTGAAATGCAGCAATCTCCTCCGGTTGGCCCCATATAAACTCTTTAGTTTGCATTTCGCAGAAGTCGTCCGGATATTCCCAGACAGGCTGAACCGTTACCTTTGTGGTGCCATTGAGCTCCACCAAGGTGTACGACCACACTTTTCTTGTGGTCATGCCCTTACACATACTTGAGGCCATGAAAATCGCATCTACGGGGGGCATCTGCGCTGGCTTCGAGAAGCGGAACTGGAACTGATTGTCGAAATCGAGCGTGTAGCCTTCGCTTAGATTCTGTTGGACGATTAGCGCCTTAAGTGTTTGAGCAAACGCTTTGCTGGCAAATACATACGGCCCCGGATGAGGCTTAGCTTTCTTATCCCGCGCCACAGCCACGGTCGCTATCGCCAAAATCAGAATCAGTACTCGTCTCATACTTTTACCCCGTTGTGAACTTTACTGAGATACCCTGCGAACTGCTAATTACCGGAGTCATCTCAGAATGTTTCTGACAAGGGCGTGTCGGTTCCTGCCAGATGTGATTCCCGCCTTGTGCTCTGTCATTTGTCCGGGGGAAGTTTGCTGCGCTCAGGTTTGAGGGATTTCTGGCCGTAGGGTCCGAGAAAGGGGACAGGCTGTCCCTTTTTGAAATGAAAAGCTGAGATTCAGCACATCAAAACGGGCAGATGTTCCTCCACCCCCAACGCCTCCGAGCATCCGATCATAGTCTAGTCAGCAGCGCAACCGGGCAACCAGCCGCTCAGGAAATGGAGCCTTCAAGCGAAAATCCTTGGCGAGAAGGGATGAGGGCCAATCTAAAGGACTAGGAGCTTTCAAGACAACTTTGCATCCTCGAAGGGGTTTAACATTTGACGCAAGCGGGCAACTTCACTCCGGCCCTCGGGATTAAACTCGACTCCGTAGCGGTATCCGGTGCGACTGCGCACTTCGCTCCGCACGCGAATGGGTTTGCCTGAATAGGGAGGGGTGAACTCCACTTCGACCTCATCGCCGAGTCCGAGCTCTGCATCCATCAATAGACACATGCCGCCTTCGCTTATTTCCATGCCGCGCCCATCGCGGATCAGGGTTCGGTCCGGCTTGTGGATTACGGCCCGGACAGGGACATCTATTTTGGATCGTGGCCAGCGACGTTCCATGACGCCAGCTTATCGGTTTCTCGCGGTTGGTTGGACGTAACGGAGGTGCAATAGTTGTACCCGCGACCCCCGTGTATACGGTCGGTAAGCTGGTGCTAAAGGTGGTGCGTCCGTTCTCGATGGCCACGGCTGAGGTTGCAGCGTCTAGCGGTTTGGCGCCGAGTGAGCGTAAGCAAGCCAATCAGACAAGTGGTACATCTTTTGGCCGTATGCCTCTGATGACCTCGTTGACGGCCCTACCGGTGCCAACAGACTTTAGGTCCGCTGATCCTAGTGGGGATATGAGGTGACATAGTTAAGCTGAATGACGAGCCCGGTTCAGGCGATGGCAAAACCGCCGGAGGCCAGCACGTCCGCGCCAGTAATCAGGCGCGCTTCCTCTAGCGCTAGCAGAATGATCGCGTCGGCAACTTCCTCCGGTGTTCCAATTCGGTTGTTGAGAGGAGTCTCCTCACCGAACTTCTTCATGCGCTCGGCGGGGTGGCTTGCGTTGTGCTCAGTATTGAGCGGGCCCGGCGTCACCATGTTGACCCGGATGCCATGCTTCCCCAGTTCCAGGGCGAGCGCTTCAGTAAGCCCATACAGGGCTCGCTTCGCCGTCACATAGAAAGAGTGTTTGAAACGCGGGGCGCGGGCCATCGTCGAACCGATATTAATGATAGAGCCGCGGCATTTCTTCAGGTGCGGGAGGGCTGCCTGGATCATGTTAAAAGGCCCTTTCACCAGTTGATCAATCTCCCTCTGAAAGTCCTCCCAGGTGGCATCCTCAAAGAATTTCGCCTCGTAGGCCTGGTGGGCGTTGTTAATGACCAGATCAATTCTGCCGAATTGCGAGACCGCGTGGCTAACAAACGCGTTGACTTCAGCGGCATTGCGGACATCGGCCTTCATGCCGAAAACCTGACCGCCATTCTTGCGAACCGACTCCTCAAGTTCCCGCGCCAAGTCTTCGTGCTTCAGGTACGTGAACCCGACCGCCGCTCTTTCCGCCGCCAGCTTCCGAACCAGGGCATTCCCAATACCGCGAGTACCCCCAGTCACGAGTGCCACTTTTCCTTTGAGTCGCATATTTGTTAGGTTCTCTTCAGGATTTCCTCAATTCTTGGCGTAGCGCAGTGGTTGCCCCATGGTCTACCCGACCTTCTTGGTCCACGACAACGCCGTAAATCTCCGCGGCTTTGGCAACCGACAAGTATCCATCCAACACATCGCGAACGACGCGGTCAACGTCGCGTTCGAGGGGATCCCCATAACCAGGTCCGCCCATTTCCCGCAACTCGATGATGTCACCCGCCTCAACCTGGAAAAAGCTGTTAAGCGGGATGACCTTTTTTGTCCCGGACGCGCGTTCGATCGTCAATTCGCTGGGCTCGGGGCTGCGGCCTCCAAACAAACCCAAGGGCACAGCATGCGGACGCGTACCCGATCCGAAAACCACCGCGCTTACGCTGGGAACAAAATGCTGGACACGGTATTGGTGCCCATTGCCTCCGCGAAACTGCCCGGCGCCCGCGGAATCAATAGCTTGTTCAAAGCGATGGATGCGCACGGGATGCGTCAGTTCGTGAATCTCAGGATCGGGACAACGCCCCATGCCCATCTCCTGCGCGGGCCCGCCCTGCTCCCAGCCGTCGTAGCCGAGCGTTCCTCCTGAAGGATTGCATCGGAAGAAAAAGTCCACGTTCACGTCAAGCCGCTTCTTCGCCGGATGAATATAACTGATGATCGGGAATATCAACTTCGTGCTCGGAGCCGCGACCTTGTCTGGCACCGCCGGGGCTAGCGCCAGTTGTACCGCTTCTTGAACCGCTTCCGCCATGCTGCACGTCGCGAGCACGGTCGAATGCGGAAATTCTGCGTGCACGCACGTCCCCGGCGGATTGACGAATCGGAATGGACGCAGCGCGCCGTCGTTGCTTTGGCTGTGTTCCAGGGTGGCGAACACCGTCAGCATCGCCATCGAGCGCGTGAAGGCATCGGTGCTGTTCATGTAGCGCGGGGTTTGCGGGTCACTCTTGCTGAAATCGAAGCAAATTTCGCCATCCCCAACCGTTACTTCCACCCGTACCTTGAGCGGCCGGTCGCTGGCGACATCGTTGTCGAGTGCTTTTTCCCCTGGGTATCGTCCTGGCGGGATGCTCCGGATCTTCGCCCTCATGGATTTCTCCGACGCCGAAAGATACGCCTCTGCATGCCGTTGAATGCACTGGATGCCATAACGGCCGATCAGGTCGAGCAGTCCGCGTTCTCCAATATTTACGCCGCCGACTTGGCAAAGGATGTCCCCGCGGACGATCTCGGGCAGTTTCACTTGCCGGAGGAAAAGATTGAACACTTCCTCCTGAATTCTGCCCTGCGCCACGAGCTTTGTCGGCGGCACAATGACTCCGTCGTCCCAAACCGTCTCCCCTTGCGGATCATAGCCCGCCACCCCAGCACCCCCAATGTCGGCCATGTGGCCCTTGCAGACCGCCCAGAAGCGAATCTCTCCACCGTCGAATACCGGCTTCAGCACGTTCATGTCGGGGAGGTGGCTGTTGCCGGAATAGGGGTCGTTCACGATCACGACATCGCCTTCCTGGAGATCCCCTTTGTACCTGGCCAGCACCGGCGGCACGATATAGGGCAGTGCACAGGCGAAACCAGGGAAGTAGCGGCTCTGCGCCAGCAGCCTGCCGTCCGCGTCCAGCAGTCCCGTGACGAAATCGCGCGCCTCGGCAAAGATGCCCGACCGCGAGGTTAACATCAGCGTCTGTGCCATCTCTTCCGCGATGGCGTCGAGACGATTCTGGATGATCGAAACGAGTACCGGATCCACCTTGGGATTGCCCCGTCGGGCGCGGGATTTCATGGGGCGCCCCTTCCTCCTTGGTGGCTGGAACTTGTCGCTTGGCGAGAGAACCGCGCGAGCAACCGGTTCAGCGCGGTTCCTTTTTCCCACATCAGGTAGCTGCCAATGGGATCTACTTTTAGATTCCACTGCGGATCCACCTTAATCGTTGTCGTCGCCGCTTCCACGATGGCTGGTCCGCTAATTTCGTTCCCGGCCCTGAGGCGGCTGCTTTCGTAAACAGTGGTCACGAGGGCTTTTTTACCGAACCACGCACGCCGATGGGCCTTTACGGCCGCTTTTGCCGACCGCGTTCCCATGGCGATGTTACGGAACGGAGGATCATCGGTGACACCGATCGCGCTCAACCGAACGGACTGAATCTCGATAACCGAATCACCAAGCGTGTACCCGTAGACCCGCTCGTGATGGTTGATGAAGGTTTGTGCGAGTGTCGGAAGCTGTTTCGGACGGATCGGCCCATCGGCAAGGATCGCCACCTCGGTCTCGAGTACGTTGAACTGTCCTTCAAACTGCATGTCACATGTGAACTGAAAGCGCCTTCGGCCTGCCGGAACGTGTTCCTCCGCGAGTACCTTGTCTCCGTGCGCCAGCAGTTCGCGGCGGAGTTCATTCAGCGCAGAGACGGTGTGCTCCGGTTCGTCGAGCCGCAAGGAGGCAAACCGGACCATGTCATGCCGCAGGTCGGTCACGAGCATCCCCGTGGAGCAAAGGACAGAGGACGTCCGAGGCACAAGAATCAGCTGCATCCCCAGTTCTTCCGCGATACCGCAAGCGTGAAGCGGCCCGGCTCCGCCAGCGGCGACCAGCACGGCATCTCTCGGATCGAAACCTCTTGCGATAGACACCTGCCGCACCCCGTTCGCCATCTGAGCGTTCACGACCGCGATGATTCCGCGCGCTGCCTCAACCACATTGAGGCCCATTGGCCGAGCCACTTCGGCCGTAATGGCCTCGTTTGCCAAGTCCAGGTTTAGCCGCCGCTCCCCGCCAAGAAAATAGTCGGGGTTGAGGTAGCCGAGGCCAAGATTGGCGTCGGTCACCGTCGGTTTCGTACCGCCCGAGCCATACGCTGCCGGACCCGGCACTGCACCGGCACTTTCCGGTCCAACCTTTAGCATGCCTCCGGCGTCCACCGACGCAATGCTCCCCCCGCCTGCTCCGATGGAGTGAATATCGAGTGACGGCAATGCAAGTGCGTATTCCGCGACCTCGGACTGGTTCGTAATGCTCGCCCGCCCATCGCGCACCAGGCAGGCATCCAGGCTCGTGCCTCCCATATCAATCGTGACGAGGTCTCTGAGCTTGTGCCGCCGGGCGAAGTAGCTGGCGGCAACCGGCCCGCTGGCTGGCCCAGAGAGCAGTGTGTTTGCCGCAAACTCCTTTACCACTTCCGGCGACATCACGCCCCCATTCGACTGCATGGTAAGAAAGCGTCCCCGAAATGCCGAGCTCTCAAGTTGACGTTGCAGGTCGCAGATGTAGGTCCGCAACAGCGGACCCACGCAGGCATTGAATACCGTGGTTGAGCCGCGCTCATACATTCGCACCTGAGGAAGAACTTCGCTCGAGATGGTTACAAATATGCCGGGCAGTTCCTTCTCCAGAATCTCGCGGGTCTTGCGTTCGTGCGCCGGATGAAGAAAGGAAAACATGTAGTTCACGGCGATGGCTTCAACGTGCTGTTCGCGAAAATGTTCTGCGGCCGCCCGAACGCCCTCTTCATTTAGAGGTATCACGATTTTGCCGTCGCGATCCACGCGTTCTTCGACCGTGCGAACCAGGGACTGCGGAACAATCGGTTCGGGGGGAGCTTCCTTGGCTGTGAACGCATTGCGCTTGATCCCGCGCCGCGAATTCAGAGTGTCGCGAAAACCCTTCGTCGTGAGATACGCGGTTTTGGCAAAATTGCGCGTGATGATGGCATTCGTCGTGATGGTCGTGCCGTGGACGATCAACGTTACCTGCGACAGGTAATGCTCGAGCGTCACACTGTGCCGCGAGGCGAGCTTGTTTAGGCCGGCCAGAACGCCTTCAGCCGGACGCTGCGGCGTCGTCGGAGTCTTCAGGATTTCGACCGAACCCGTAGCTTCGATTTCCAGGAAGTCCGTAAACGTCCCACCGACATCAATCCCAAGGATCCACTGCATAGCGAGCTTTCTTCGTGAAAACACGACGGCAAAGGCAAGGGCCGGTTGCAGTCCAAGCCATTTCAAACTGCTTCATAACAATCCGAAGGCCCTATCATGCGTGGATATCGTACCAAACTTGTTGAGGAATCTTGATGGGGTGTCTGCGGATTCAATGTGTCAAACATGTGTTTGCTCTAACGCTTACAGCCCAATTCACCCCACTGAGAATTGCTGGCGTAAGTGACTGGCTTCCCCATACCTCTGCCCGTGATCAGAGATGACAGACACGTGATCAGACATCACAGACAAAGGACCGCCCCAAGTCGGAGAATATGGATAGGTCAATAGCTACGAACGAACAGTCCCCTACACGCCCGGCAATGGGAAGTGTTCATGCAATCGCTTCGTTCACGATGGCAAGGCGTATCGAGCAGGATGCCACTCGGTAGACTGCTCATAGGCATTCGCAACTCGCAAGACTGTAGTTTCGTCAAATGCTCTACCTGCGATCTGAAGCCCGATCGGCAACCCGGTCGAGCTGAGCCCGCAAGGTATAGAGATCGCTGGAAAGCCGGTCAGGTCATACGGAATGTTGAAACGGAGAAACGCGTCAATCACATTCTCGCGCAGGTCCCCTGATTGAACCCATACTTCACCAACGGGGGGCGAAAAGGCAGGCAGGGTGGGAGAAACAATCACGTCGGCTCGATTGAAAGCTTCGTTGAAGTTGCGCTGCAATAAGGTGCGCGCTCGCTGGCTTGTCACGTAGTCGGTGGCCAGCAGATACCGTCCGGCTTCGAGGTTGGTTCGCACTCCTGGACTGTAGTCATCCGCTTGTTTTTTCAAATACGGCTCATGATAAGAGGTAGCTTCCGCCAGAGTGATGTGTGCTTCCATCGCTGAACAGCTTTCCAAGTCTGGGATGTCAACCTCTACAGTCGTGGTTCCCATACTTTCCAGTTGTCGGATGGCCTCACTGACGAGCTTCTGGATCTCCGGATCGACGTGCTCGAAGAAATACCGACGAGGGACGCCCAGCCGCAGGCCACGAATGCTCCCTCGCATCTCTTTGCGGTAGTCGGGTAATGGCCGTGAGCTTGCGGACGGATCGTTAGGATCTGGACCGGCGATCGCAGCCAGCATGATCGC
>PLHP01000148.1:9625-10917 GCA_003138955.1 Acidobacteriaceae bacterium
GCCGAACCTCCGCTTGAGCCGCCGGGTACTCGGGTCGGGTCCCACGGATTGCGTGCCGGACCGTAATGGGTGTTGTCGTTGGTCACACCATAAGCAAACTCATGCATGTTAGTTTTGCCGACCAGAACCATGCCCGCCTGGTGCAGGCGAGCAACGGCGGTGGCGTCGAAGTCAGGAATCCACTTGGCGAGGACTTTCGAGCCCGCGGTGGTTCGAACGCCACGCGTGGCGAAGAGGTCTTTGATGGAAATCGGGATTCCGTGCAGAGGGCCACGGTATTGCCCTTTGCGTATTTCGCTTTCCGCTTCCGTCGCAGCCTTTCGCCCTTCCTCTTCGGTGATGGTGATGAAGCTGTTCAGCTTGGGTTGGAGTTGATGGATTCTCTCGACAGCCGCATCGAACAACTCCACTGGCGAGGTTTCTTTTTTCTGGAGTAACGGAGCCAGTTGATAAATGGGGCGCGAGATCAGAACTTCAGGCATTGGATGCTCAATCGGCTTTGAAGTAAGTGGCCGGCTCGATCGAGCCCAAATCCAAAGCGCGCAGCGATTGAGAGTCAGACACAATGATTCCGACGAGTTCAGCGGTTGACTGGAGCCACGGGTCGCTCAGTTTCGGTCACCGTCGCCATAGAGCGAATCGTCGCTTCCAGCGGTTGCTCCTCGGCCCGGAGCGGCGGGGCTAACAGCAGAGCGGCAATGCCTATACCACTGCGCTGAATCCATGTTCTGCGGCTTGGCGAGCTGATTAACGCCGAGGTTTCTCTTTGACTTCGCACAGGGGTTCTGTCCATGGCTCCTCGAAGAAAGAACCGACTCGAAAGCATTACGGACCTTAGCACGCCCGCCGAAACACGTTCAGAACATTATCTTCAGACCCAGCTGCAGATCCCGTGGATCGAAAGATTGGGTCGACCGCCCAAACTGCGGGCTCCCCATGTCGCCAATCGGGTTGTACAGATTGACGCGGTTAAACAGGTTGAAGGCGTCGGCCTCGAACTGGACATTGAACCGATCACCCGCCTTGATGTTCTTGAATAGTGACAGGTCCACACTCTTGTATGCAGGTCCGCGGAAAGCGTTGCGCGAAAGGTTGCCGTTCTCACCAACGGGGATACACTGCGAGCCGGGCCCCGAGTTGACAGGTCCAAAGTCGAGAATCGAGTTGAGACCATTGGGACAGAAAACCTGGCTTGCCTGTGACGTCCTGCTGTCGCCCGATAGAGAGTAGGTGAAGCTTGGGTCACCAAAAAGGCCGTTCACGAACTGCCGGTTGCTGAACCCGGTTGTCTT
>PLHP01000352.1 GCA_003138955.1 Acidobacteriaceae bacterium
AAGCCGGCGATTTTCTGATCGCCATGGGCGAGCCGCAACAACTGCGCGAACTCGAACAAACGGCCGGGTCCGAATCATGAAAATCGTGAGCACGGCGGAAATGCGCGAGATCGATCGCTCCACTGCGGAGCGCTTCGGTATCCCTTCCCTCACCTTGATGGAGAACGCGGGTGCGGCGGTCGCGCGTTTCGTCCTCTCCGATTACCCGCAAGCGGAGCGCGTCGGCATTCTCTGCGGTAAGGGCAACAACGGCGGGGATGGATTCGTCGTGGCCCGCAAGCTCGTCGAAGCGGGCCGTGCCGTGCGCGTTCTGCTGTTGTCGGATCCCGCAGAGCTTCGCGGCGATGCCGCGACGATGTTTCAGAACATGCTCCAGAAGCTTCAGCCACTGAAAACTGCGCCCCTGATCGTGCGCGAGGGGAGTGGCCTCGATTCATCCGATGCGGCGGAGATCTTCAAGGCGGATGTGATCGTGGACGCAATCCTCGGCACAGGTTTTCGTCCGCCGGTCAGCCCGCTCTATGCCGCAGCCATCCGCAAGATCAATGCGGCTTCGGCCCCAATTGTTGCCGTCGACATTCCTTCAGGCGCCGATGCCGACGCCATGCGGCCGGCAAGTGCGACAGATTCTCCTGCTGGTGTGCTCGATGAAGCACGCGCCGACGCCATCGTAACCTTTACTGCACCACATCCGGCGCACGTTTTCGCAGCGCTTACCAGCGGCCCCACTGTCGTTGCGCCCATCGGCTCACCTCCCGAGGCCATCGTCTCGCAACTCGGACTTCATCTGAGTACTCCCCTCGACTTCGCTCAGCAACTCGCGCCCCGAGCGCGTGACGCCAACAAAGGCAGCTACGGACACGTGCTGGTCATCGGCGGATCGCTCGGCAAAGCGGGTGCAGCGGCGATGGCGGGATTTTCCGCGCTCCGAGCGGGAGCCGGTCTTTCAACCGTCGCCACGCCAAAATCCGTGCTCGCAACCGTGGCGGCCTTTCATCCTGAACTGATGACCGAGCCGCTGCCGGAAACCGAGCAAGGCACGATCTCATTGCGAGCGCTCGAATCAGGATCAAGCCTCGACACTCTTCTCGAACGCAAGACGCTCGCCATTGGCCCAGGTATTTCGCGCAATTCCGAGACCGCCGAATTTGTGCGCACAATCGTCAAGCGCAGCGCCACGTCGATGGTTGTGGATGCGGACGGACTGAACGCCTTCGAAGGAGCGGCCGACAAGCTGAACCGCTGCGGAAGAACCCTCGTCATCACTCCGCATCCGGGAGAAATGTCGCGGCTGACTGGCCTGAGCATTGCCGAAATTCAAGCGCATCGCCTCGAAGTCGCGCGCGACTTCGCCCGCGAGCACGAGTTGATTGTCGTGCTCAAGGGACACCGCACACTTATCGCAGCGCCCGATGGCACGGTCTGGGTGAATCCCACCGGCAATCCGGGCATGGCCACCGGAGGCACGGGAGACATTCTGACCGGAATGGTCGCCGGCCTGATCGCGCAACATCCGCAGCATCCGCTTGGAGCAACCGCTCTTGCTGTCTATCTGCACGGACTGGCGGGGGATCTGGCCAGCGAGTCCCTTGGCGAGAATTCTCTGGTAGCGACGGACCTGGTGCGCTTCCTACCCCAGGCGTTCGCAGAGATGCGGGACCAGCAAGCCGCGGACATTCGCATTCACCCCTGACTACCGCGGAATGTAACTATCCAGCAGTGGAAGGACCTGCGACCCAAGCTTCATCATGCGTGCCTGCGCGGCCACGGCAGACTCGCCGTCAAGCATCGGGGTCATCAGCCGCACCAGCGCGCCGTCGCTGCGATTCATGCGAATCGAATCGGACACCAGATAGTACTTGGCCCAGTACTCGCTGGCCACCTCGCGGCCATGCGCCTGGAACCAGTACAGCACCAGTTGCCGCTCTCCCGTTTTTCCGACCACGTAGCGGTTGACCGGGAACGAAGAGCCGTCGCGACGTGTAAGCCGCACCAGGTCTCGCGAAGTCGGAATCCATCCCGCGCCCGGCAGGCAGTGGTTCGGAGAATGGATCGTATCGCCTGCCTTTTGCGTCGGGAAGTAGGCGATGTAGAGATTGATCCAAGGTTGATCCAGCGGCTGAGTCGGGCTCGCGCTGTAGTAATCGCGCATCAGAAACTCGCCCGGTCCGAGGATGTCGAGGGTCTGCTGGTCGAGTGCGTCGTCGGTGCCCGTCCAACCATCAATCTGCAAGGGCAGGGAAGCGAGAGACGCGCGCGGCGGAAAGTACTCGCTGCGCGAATGGGCCTGGAGCACGAGCGCCGTGGCCAACATCAGCACAGCCGCAATCCCGAAGCGCAGTGATCCGGCCTTCATGCGGGTTTCACCTCCACGCTGCTCTTCCAGATGAACGAGATTACGCGGTGCACAGCGAACAACATGATCAGTGCCACTACGAAGATCAGCCACCCCTCAAAGGTATGGAAAAATCCCTCTGCCTTATCCGGATCCCAGTACTGCACCAGCAGCCCGGTGCCAAAAACGCGAAAGCTGTTGGCCGTCACCGCGATTGGTACCGCCGAAAGAGCGAGCACCACCCGTACCCATTTCCGGGTCTCCATCAGATAGCCGTAGATGATGGCCAGCGTGATCAGGGTCAGAAGCGACCGGATTCCGCTGCATGCTTCCGCGACGTCCAGCGGCATGGCAGCCAGCACGATCATGTTCCCTTGCCGCAGCACAGGAACTCCGACCAGTCGCAGCAGCCCGGTGGCGAGTCTTGAGGCCAGCAATTGAAGGGGAAAGGTGACCTGTTGCAGGATCAGGGTCGGGGGCGGGATCATAAGAATCAGAAACGCCCAGGGAAAGAGGATGGCGCGAAAAAACCTCCAGCCCTGAAACAAAATAATCACCCCCGCCAGAAGGATCAGCAGAGACACCCGCGCCAAGAAAATTTCCGCGCCCAAGACTCCCAGAACCAGCACCAGCAGGCTCAGCACAACCAGCGAAAGACCGCTCCATGATGGGGCTGACGCAATCGTGAGCAGCTTCTTCCGGTCCTGCCAGAGAACAAACAAAGCAAAGAGGGGAACGAAGATCCCGTGGGAGAAGTTCGGGTCGTGGATCCACTGCATGAAAAGCCGGGCGAGAATCGAAGCGTAAAGCCAGGCAATCAGCAGCAGCAACACCGCCACTTGCCAGCGGGGCAAGCCAGACGAAAAGCGATCCTTCCGCTTGGGGGGCGGCGGAGCTTCCTCTGCTGAGTTACTCATAGTTATTCATAGGACGCCCTTGGGTCTGAGAATATGCGAAAGCGGGCGTCGCGCAAAGTGACAAAGTGAAGGAGCACGTCGGGCTGAAAGCGGAAGTGACATCTGGCTGCTCGCTTCCGCCCGGACAAGCGTCCCGTGAGTGCTGTGAGCCGCAAGGAAAGGGAAAACCATTTCCTATTTACTCCACCGCCCGTCACCGGCACATCGTCCCTTTAGGAGGCGAGCGGTCCGCTATTATTTGCAATCAGTTAGGACTTTAACCCCAAGCCAGGTGGTAAGTAATGCCCAAGGATCACCTGCGGCGTGGGCAATAAATTTCCCATTTATCCGCAATGTGGTAACGTATACCCCAAGTCGCCATATAGGTTCTCAATCGCAAGTTGTTGAAATCTAATCCTATATTGTTTCAGTGGCGCGTAACTTTATTGGCCGGATTGGCAGCGCGTGTGCTCAAGAGTGTAGGTGCAGTTCGTCCCCAAGACGTCTCCCCCTGCTCTTGGTTGCGAAGTAGTGAAGCAGAATAGATAGGTATGGGTCTCGACAGAACCGAAATCCTGACAACTGCCGGAGCACCGCCGAACAGCGGCGCTCGTGTCTGGCTCGAAAGCGTTAGCGCCGGCATGCGCACCGTCGAAGCCGTGATCCGCGAACTGTCGCAGAATGATGTTCCCGTCCTGGTGGTGGCCGAGCACGGTTCCGGCAAGGCGGCAGCGGCGGCGCGCATTCATGCTCTTTCCAGTCGCGCCGCGGAACCGTTTCATGTCTATCACGGTAGTGAAGCCAGCGAAGGAATTCTGGCTGCTCGCGACGGTCAAGGTGGAACCGTCTATCTTCAGGACGTGGGAGACCTCACTGCCGCCGCCCAGAAGGAATTGGTCCGCCAGATCGGCCTGCATGGCAATAGCGACGGCAATGACGACATCCAGCGCCGTGTGCCCCGCTTCATTTGCGGAACCTCGCGCGAGTTGGAGGCCGAAGTCAAGGCCGGCAAGTTCCGCGAGGATCTCTATTATGGAATCAGCGGAGTTTGTTTGCGGATGCCTCCCTTACGCCAGCGAAAGGAAGACATTCCCGTTCTGCGCGACTGGTTCCTCGCGGCCGCTGCCCGTGATTTTTGCCGGACCGTGCCCGTCCTCAGTCCCGAGACCCAGAACTTCTTCCTGGAATACAACTGGCCGGGCAACATTCGCGAACTGAAAGATGCCGCCCGAGCCATTGTCGCGCTGGGTGATGAAACGCTCGCCATGGGAGGATTACGCTCGCTTCTGCGGCGCGTCGATCGCGGCGGCAACGGCGAGAAAATTTCTCTCAAAGATGCGGCGCGCGCCGCCTCGCGCGAAGCCGAGAGGGAAATCATCCTGCAGGTCTTGACGCGCACCCGCTGGAACCGGCGCCGCGCCGCGCAGGAGTTGCAGATCAGCTACAAAGCGCTCCTCTACAAACTAAAGCAGATCGGATGCGAAGAGTACGGGGCGTGAGGGCAAGGTGGCAAGGTTTCAAAGCTGCAAAGTTTCGAGCTTTCAAAGTCTCGCGATTAGACATTGAAACTTTGAAACCTTGAAACCTGAGGTTGAGAGGGATGGATATGAAATCAGCATGGAAAGCGGCGGTTGCGGCACTACTCTTGATGAGCGGCATCGCATTGGCGCAGGATGCACCTGCCCAGCCCGCCGACAGTTCCGCTTCTGCCAACGTCGCTTCTGAGAAGACCGCTTCCGACAAGGTCACGAATGTCGTTCCCGACAGTCAAGCCGGACTCGCGTATGTCATCGGCCCCGAGGATGTGCTCCACATCGCCGTGTGGAGGGAACCCGACCTTACCGCCACTTTGCCGGTCCGTCCCGACGGCAAAATCTCTCTTCCCCTGCTCAACGATGTGCAGGCCTCAGGCCTGACGCCCCAGCAATTGGCCGACTCGCTGACGGAGAAGCTGAAAAAATACGTCGCTGACCCGCGCGTTACGGTGGTGGTGACTCAGATCAACAGCAAGCGGGTTTATATGGTCGGCGAAGTGTTTCATCCCGGGCCCATGTCGTTGATTGCCAACATGACGGTTCTGCAAGCATTGTCCAGCGCCGGATTAAACCAGTTTGCCAACACCAAACGCATCTACGTTCTCCGCACCGAGAACGGCAAGCAGCAGAAACTGCCGGTGAACTATCGCAAGCTGGTCAAAGGTGAACAGATCGAACAGAATTATCTATTGCAGCCGGGGGATGAAATTGTCGTCCCGTAAAGGATATTCGGTCCTGTAGGGGCTACGGATGAAAAGCATGGCAAAAATGCGCACAATCAGGTTAGCGCTGCTGATTTTCGGAATCTTGATGAGCGTCTGCGCGGGCGCCCAGAATAGTCCTCAGTCTCCGCCAGCGACCACTCCGGTGCCGGCCTTCGGCCAGAGCGCACCGGTGCTGAACCCGGATAACCCTCCGGTGACGGGCCTGGACGAGCCCGCGCTCAACCTGCGTACGGCCACTCGCAGCTTCATCTCGCCAGCTCTGCAAGTCAGCGAAGCGGCCGACACGAACGGGCAGGACGCGTTCGGCAACACCGATTTAGTAAATACCACCCGCGTCCTCGGAGCTCTTGATCTCCAGCAATTCTGGCCCAAGAGCGATCTCTTTCTCGAATACGTCGGCGGCGGAGCTTTCTACAACAATCCTTTTTACGTGCGGCAATTGCAAGCCGCCGGCCTGGAGGCCGTGACGCGCTGGCGAACCGGCCAGGTAACCCTGCGCGACGCCTTCAGTTATCTGCCCGACGGCTCCTTCTCCATCGGTGCCTTTGGTGCCCTCCCGGGGTTGGGTCTGGCCACCGGCGGCATGGGCAACGCGATGGCGGGAGGTGCTTTGCCCGGCACCCAAGCCTTCGGCAGCGGTCAGTTCGGTGCGATTGGAGACATTCCCCGGCTCGCGAACACGGCGATTCTCGATGCGGTTCAAGCCCTCAATCCGAGGTCCGCGATCACCGTGGTGGGCGCATTCAGCAACGCTCATTTCTTCGACAACCNNTCGGCGCCGTCTACGCTTTTCAGCTGTTTCAATTTCCGCAGGATACCGGCGGCCAGATTTATAACCACATCGTCAATCTGCGCTGGAGCCACACCATCACCGGAAGGATGAGCCTTATTGCCGGAGCCGGTCCGCAGTATACCGACCTGGAAATAGGTGGCAACTACTCGCATTGGTCCGTGAGCGCCCGGGTTCAGCTGCGCTACAAGTTGGGCCATGCGTCGCTGGTTGCCAGCTACGAAAAATTTACTTCGGCAGGATCGGGTTTCTTCCTCGGCGCCAACACCCAGGCGGCCCGGTTCGGGTATACACGCCCACTCGGACGCACTTGGGTGTTCTATGGCGATCTGGAATACTCCTATAACACGGAACTCCAGTTGCCGGAAGCGGCGATTGGTGCCATTGGTGCGACCAGCTATAACGAAGGTTCGGGCGGGGCCGTTTTCCGCAAACACCTGGGACGTACTTACGACTTTTTTGCCGCTTATCGCTTCGGCGAGCTGGCCTTCAATAATCAGGTTAGCTTTGCTGGCTTGCCTGGCCCTCCGGGCAGAATTTCCCAGCGGCAGATCGGTGCGGTGGGGGTGGAATGGCACCCCACGCCGACGCGTATCGAATAATTTTTGGCCGTCTCCGGCGGCCGGATTGGTGAACAGTTATGAGTGAGAATCGCGAACTGACAATGGACGATTATCTGGCGATGCTACGGCGGCGCCTCAAGGTCATTTTGATCCCGACCCTGATTGCCCCGATCGCGGGCTTCATGATCTCTTATGCCTTCTCGCCGAAATATACCTCCCAGTCCACGGTCCTGGTCGAAGGCCAGAAGGTGCCCGACAACTACGTCATGCCGGTCATCACTGCCGATTTTACCCAGCGCGTCCAGACTCTCAGCCAGGAGGTTCTGAGCCCCAGCCGCTTGCGTCCCGTGATTCAGAGTCTTGCCATCGTCAAGCCCGAGGAAGAGGCCAAACTCATCGCAGAGATCCAGCAAAATATGCAGGTCGAACCGGTGATCACCTCGATGAGCGCTGTCGCTTCCGGCGGGGGACTCTCTGGCGCCAAGAAAAAGAAGCCCTCGGTTACCGACGAACCGGTGCCCGGCTTCACGGTCAACTACAGCGACAGCAACGCAATCCGCGCACAGAAAATCTGCAACGCTTTGACCGATCTGATCCTGACGGAGAACCTGAAAGAGCGTGGCGAAATCGCCCAGAGCACCACCGAGTTTCTCGGCCGCCAACTGGAAGAGGCCAAACGCACGGTTGACGACCAGGATGCCAAGCTCGCCGCCTTCAAGAAGCAATACATGGGTCAGTTGCCCACTGACGTCGACAACAACATGCGCATGTTGATTTCCTTGAACTCGCAACTCGACGCCACCACCCAGACCTTGGGCCGCGCCCAGCAGGATAAGGCCTACACCGAAAGCATGCTGGCGCAGCAAATGGCCGCCTGGAAAACTTCGCAGTCCAGTACCAATCCGCAGACCCTGGAACAAGGATTGACCCAGCTACAGGCGCAATTGCTGCAACTACAGGCGCGCTATACCGACGATCACCCCGACGTGATCAAAACCAAGGCTGACATAGCCGAGATCGAGAAGAAGCTGAAGGCGGTCAAGGCCGCGGCGGCCGCGGACGCCACTGCCACCGACAGCAGCGATAAGGCCAGCGCTTCCGAACCGCCTGAAATTCGCCAGCTCCGTCTGCAGGTTCACCAGTACCAGGGCGTGATCGAGCAGGCCACAATCGACCAGAAGAGGTTGCAAAGCGCGATTGGCGTCTATCAGAGCCGCACCGCCATGAGCCCGGGCGTCGAGGAGCAATACAAGCTGCTTACCCGCGACAACGATAACGCCCAGGCCTTCTACAAAGAGCTGCTCGCCAAGAAAAGCTCCTCCGGACTAGCCAGCAAGATGGAGAGCGATCAGGAGGGCGAGCAGATGCACATTGTGGCCGCGGCTGGCCTGCCGGATGCTCCCAGTTTTCCCAACCGCCCGATTCTGGCCGCAGGCGGCCTCGGTGTCGGCGTGGTGCTCGGCGCGTTCATCGCCATCATTCTGGAGTTTGGCGACAAGTCCATCCGCACCGAAAAAGATGCCGCTGCCATCATGGACTTGCCCCTCCTGATTTCCGTACCCTGGCTGGGCGAGGAAGAGGACGATGCCGCCAACGGCACCGCCCGGCGCCGTTTCTGGGGCCGCGATGATCCCGCCCCGCCAAAAGATCACGAGCACGTCGAGGTCTAGCGCAAGGTTATGTACAAAGAATTTTTTGGACTTAGGGCCAACCCGTTCAACGTCAATCCGGACCCGCGTTACCTGTTTCTCACGCGGCACACCGAAGAGGCGCTGGCCTGCCTCACCTACGGCATACAAAGCCGCAAAGGCTTCGTGTTGCTTACCGGCGAGGTCGGNNGATTTCATGATGGCCGATTTCGGTATTCCTTGCGATACCAAGTCGAAGAGCCAACTCCTGCAGCGCCTCTACAACTGGCTGCTCGATCGCTATCGCGCCGGTGAAACTGCCGTGCTGGTCATCGACGAGGCCCAAAGCCTCTCCGACGAAGTGCTCGAAGAGATTCGCATGCTCACCAATCTCGAGACCTTCACCGAAAAGCTCCTGCAGATCGTTCTGGTCGGACAGCCGGAACTCGAACAGCGCCTCAAGCAGCCCCAGTTACGCCAGTTGCGTCAGCGCTTGACGTTGCGCGCCAAAACTCACCCGCTCAATATCGAGGAAACCAAGTCCTATATCACCCAGCGCCTGCGCATCGCGGGGTCGAACGGCGAGATGATCTTCGATTCCAACGCCACCGTCGCCATTTTTCGTTACGCGCAGGGCATTCCACGCATCATCAACCTGCTCTGCGAGCACTGCCTGGTCAGCGCATTCGTCGATCAGAGGAAGACGGTCTCTGTCGAAGTCGTCGATTCTGTTGCCCGCGATTTCGATCTGGCCGATGGCAACGCCGCCGGCGCCATGATTGCACCCGTTCCTCCGTCTTCCGAAAAATTTGATCTGGTCGAAGCCTTGCGCACTCTGGCGACGCTGGCCGACCGGCTGCGCCAATCCGAACAACAAGATCTCCCCAAGGAAAGGAAACTATGAGCCGTATCCATGACGCTTTGAAACGCGCCGAGCAGGAAAGAGCAACCTCCGCGGGGACCTACGTCGAGCCCGTCTTCCAGCAACCCCCGGCCTTCCCGCAACCCGAAGAGCAACGCGAAAATATACCTTCGCCGCCTTCGCCGCAACGCTCGAGTGCCCTCGCCATGCCAACCATGGCCTCGGGGTTGAATTACGAATCGCTGCTCGCCCGCTGCCCCCAGACCGAGTGGAGTCCGGATCCGCGCACCATGCTCTTCTTTCAGGGAGACGACAGTCGCGTCGGGGCGGAAGAGTTTCGCACCCTGCGCAACCGGCTCTACCAGATCCGCGAGAAGATGCCGCTGAAACGCCTGCTGGTAACCAGCGCGCTTCCCAAAGAAGGCAAGTCTTTCGTGGCGGCCAATCTCGCCCAGGTCATGGTGCGGCAGCACGGGCGCCGCGCCCTCGTCATCGACGCCGATCTGCGCAACCCCGGCATGCATCGTCACTTCGGAGCGGTCCAATCGCCCGGATTGGCTGAATACCTGTTGGCCGAATGCGATGAGTTCGCCGCCCTGCAACGCGGGCCCATGGAAAACCTGTTCTTCATGCCCGCCGGCCGGGCCGTTCCCAGCGCCCCTGAACTGCTCGCCAACGGCCGTCTGAAGCTCTTCCTGCAGCGCGTCGAGCCTTTGTTTGACTGGATCATTATGGACACGTCGCCCGTGATCCCCGTTTCCGATGCCACGCTGGTCGCCGGTTGCTGCGACGGCATCCTCATGGTTGTGCGCTCCAATGCTACGCCCTCCGATTTGGCTCGCCGTGCCCGCGAAGAATTCCCCGACAAGCTGCTGCTCGGAGTTGTGCTAAACGGAGCCTCCAGAGAGCATGCACGTTCGAAGTACTACTATGGCGAGGCTGTGAACAGCCAACCCTGATGTCGAAGATGAAGATGAACCGAGGCCAAGTTGATCCGGCTCTTCAATGTCTATTACCCAATCCGTACTCTGGTCCTGCTGATCGGAGAGGCCCTCATCGTCTGGACCTCTTTCCTGCTCGGCGCCTGGATCATTCTTCGCGAGGATTGTTACCTCGTGTTGTACGTCGAGGGCGGCTTTGTCAACCTCCTCGTGCTTACCGTCCTGGTATTGCTGTGTTCGCATGGCTTGGACCTTTACGACACGGCTCGTCTGAACACCAAGGGAGACCTCTATTTCCGCCTGCTCCTGGTACCCGCGGTGGTGGCCTTTGTTCTGGCCCTGGTGAGCTACATCTGGCCCAACCTTCTTCTGGGTGGGCTGCATCCTGAACACTCTCCGTATCGGAGCGGTTCTTCGGCGCTAGGCCTGCTCATCCTGACCTTCGCCCTTTTCGGGTGGCGGCTCGGTTTTACCTGGCTCGTCCAGTTGCCCATTCTCGTCGAGCGCGTCTACGTCCTGGGTACCGGCGAGCGCGCACAGCGCGTGGTCCAGGGCCTCCGTCAGAATCCTGAACTCGGCGTCGAGATCGCCAGTTGGACGGGCAAACTGGAAGGCGCTGTAACCCGCGATTCCGTGGCGGCGCACCTCATGGAAGTCGTCCACAGACAGAAAGTCCATCGCGTCATCGTCGCCATGCCCGATCGCCGCGGTACCATCCCCATGCGGGAACTGCTTGACCTGCGCATGCAGGGAATCAAAATCGAGGAAGCCGCCACTTGGCTCGAAAAAATCTCCGGCAAAATCGAGGTCGAGAGTCTGCATCCCAGTTGGCTGGTGTTTGGCGAAGGCTTTCGCCGCAACACTTTCGTCAAGGCGATTCGCCGCGCCATCTCCGTCATCATTTCGCTGATCGGTCTCATCCTCGCACTGCCATTGCTTCCGTTCATCATCCTGGCCATCCGCTTGGATTCCAAGGGCCCCGTGTTCTATACGCAGACGCGAGTGGGTAAGGGTGGACGCTTGTTCAAGGTCGTGAAGTTCCGCACCATGCGCCAGGACGCCGAAGCCGAGAGCGGTCCAAGGTGGGCGGGCGATCACGATCCCCGGGTTACCCGCGTCGGCAAGTTTCTCCGCGCCTCGCGCCTCGATGAAATCCCCCAGATGTGGTGCGTCCTCAAGGGCGATATGGCATTCGTCGGCCCGCGTCCCGAGCGCCCGGAATTCATCGAAATGCTCTCCAAAGAGATCCCCTATTACGGCGTGCGCCACATCGTGCGGCCCGGCATCACCGGATGGGCCCAGGTCAAGTACAAGTACGGTAGATCCGTCGACGATTCGCGCGAAAAACTTCAGTACGACCTGTTCTACATCAAGAATGCTTCCATTGGTCTGGATCTGCTGATCATGTTCCAGACGGTCAAGACCGTTCTGTTGGGCCGAGGGGCACATTAATGAGCGCAACAATGATGAAGATGAAATACGTCTTCTGGATCGCGGCCGCGCTCATCGGCTACTCCTATCTGGGCTATCCGGCATGGTTGTGGCTGCGCAGCCGATGGTCGCCCCGTCCGGTGCGCCGTGGTTTTGTCGAGAGCACCGCTGCCCCCGCGGTCTCCGCCGTGATGGTCGTGCGCAATGAGGAAGCGGTGATCGCTCGCAAGCTCGAAAACCTGTTGACGCTCGATTATCCTCAGGCGAAGCTCGATGTCGTCGTCGTCTCCGACGGTTCCAGCGATCGCACGCCCGCCATTCTCGCCGATTATGCCCGCGATTCCGCTTTGCAAACCGGCGCCCGAACCCGGGTTCGAACTCTGCTGAAACCGGTATCCCAGGGCAAAGCCGCTGGCCTCAACGATGCCATCGAACTGGCGACCGGGGAAGTGCTGCTCTTTACCGACGCGCGACAGCACATCGAATCCGGCGCCCTGCGTTTGCTGATCGAGAATTTCGCCGACCTCGATGTCGGCGCCGCTAGCGGCGAATTGATGCTGGGCGATCCCGGCAGCGGAGAAACCGGGAAGGGAATGGGGTTGTACTGGCGCATCGAAAAGAAAATTCGCGAACTGGAGTCCGCCTCCGCTTCGGTCGTCGGCGCCACCGGCGCCATCTACTGCGCCCGCCGCGGCTTGCTCGACGCCTCGCCATTGCCCGAGGGCGCCATCCTCGACGACGTTCTCTTGCCCATGCAGATCGTGCGCCAGGGATTTCGCGTGATCTTTGACGCCCGCGCCCGCGCCTGGGACTTGCCCGACCTGGGTGAAGGCCGTGAATTTTCCCGCAAGGTTCGCACCCTGAGCGGCAACTATCAGCTCCTGCAACTTGCTCCCTGGCTGTTGAGCTCGCAAAACACGATTCGATTTGAATTCGTCAGCCACAAGCTCTCGCGCTTGGCCGTGCCCTTTGCCCTGCTGGCCCTTCTGATCGCTTCCATGCTCCTGCCCCAGCCGCTGTATCGCGCGGCGCTCGGGGCGCAGCTTGCGTTTTATGCGCTCAGCCTAGTCGCGCTTGCGGGCGTCAAGATCGGACCGCTCTCCCGCATTGCCGATCCCGCCCGCACTTTCGTCGTTCTCAATTCCGCCGCCCTGGTAGCCTTCATCAACTTTGTCACCGGCAGAAAGGCAGTGTGGGTTCGCTGAATAATGTTCGCTGAATAATGTTCGCTGAATCGAGTGTAGCGCCGGCGTCTCGCCGGCAAATGACCGCCGATCTCTTATGAGAATACTCTGGGTCAAAGCCGATAAGCTCCTCCCCGTGCAGAACGGCGGCAATATCCGCACGTACTACGTCTTGCGATATCTGTCCGCGCGGCATGAGCTCACGTTTTACTCCTACTATGGAGGAACGCCCGACCCCGACTACGAACGCGAGTTGCAGCGCCAGTTGCCCGGCGCGGTGGCCGTCTGCACCGGTAAGCGCGTGCTCGCGGGAGCCGCGCGCGCTCTCGACTATCTGGCTCATCTTGGCGCTCATCCGCCATATGCGGTCAGCCGCTTCGCGGACGCGCAGCTCCAAAAGAAGCTCCATGACTGGTTCCGCGAGCAGCGCTTCGATGTCGCCGTCTGCGACTTCCTGGACGCGGCCGTCAACTTTCCCGGACGCCTCAACATCCCCAGCGTGCTCTTCCAGCACAACGTGGAAAGCGAAATCTGGCGCCGCCACGCCGCCACTGCGGACAACCCGGTAAAAAAGATGATCTACCGCATGGAATTCCGGAAGATGCTCCGCTACGAGCGTGCCGCGGTCCGCAAGTTCCAGCATGTGATTTCCGTCTCCGCCAACGATCGCTCCATCATGATGCAGTGGGTGGATGCAGATCGCGTTACCGTCGTCCCCACTGGAGTCGATCTCGCGCAGTATTGCCCGGATCCTACAGAGTCTGCCCCGGCGAATTCCGATCCGAAGCCGCTCGCTCCGTCCGCGCCCCTCATCACCTTCGTCGGCGCNNGCGCCATGGACTGGGAGCCGAACATCGACGCCGTCGAATATTTTTGCAGCGAGGTCTGGCCCGCGATCAAAGCCGAAGTGCCGCGGGCATGTTTCCGCATCGTCGGCCGCAATCCCGGCCGCCGCGTTCAGAAGTGGGCTTCGCATTCGACTGATGGCTCGATCGAAGTTACCGGCCGTGTGCCCGCGGTCGTCGATCATCTGCGCCAGTCCGCCGTAGTCATCGTGCCCTTGCGTATCGGCGGCGGAACGCGCCTGAAGATCTACGAGGCCATGGCGACCGCCAAAGCCGTCGTCTCCACCACCGTCGGCGCCGAAGGACTGGATGTTCATCACGGCCGCGACATTATTTTGGCCGACGATGCCCCTTCCTTCGCCCAGGCGGTGATCATGCTTTTGCGCGATCCCGAACTCCGCCGCCGTTACGAAAAGGCCGCCGCCGAGACCGCCGCCCGCTATGACTGGCCGGCCATCGGTGAACGCTTCAGCGAAGTCTTGCAGTCGGTAGCGCAAAAGAAATCTCTGGCGGCGCGCGCGATGCCGGCGCGCTTAGCGGAAAAGAAAGCTTAGAAAGAAACAGAGGAATTTGTGGCCATCAGCGATAACGGCAACGGCGACGTAGCAATGACGGAGGCCCCGATAAGGCGTACTTCCATCAAGATGGCCGACCCGACCAAGGGCGCCTTCTTCTGGCTGTCCGCCTTCTTCGTGGTCTATTGCACCCGCTTCCAGGATTTTATTCCCGGCTTTCAATATCTCCCGGTCGCCAAGGTTCCCGCCATTCTGGCGATGTGGGGCCTGTTCAACTCGCTCGGCAAGACCAAGCGCACTTTCAAAGATATTCCGAAGATGGCGAATCTGCTCCTCTACATGATCATCCTCCTATACATCGGAGCTTTCTTTTCTCCGATATGGAGGGGCGGCGCGCTCATACGCACCATCGACTTTTCGAAGATTTATATCTGTTGGGTGCTCGTTTTCCTGATCGTCACCACCTTTGCCCGTCTGAAACGAATCATCTTCATCCAGGCGTTCTCCGTCGTCATGGTTTGTATTGCGGTCATTATCAAGGGCTACAACGTGCCGCGCCTCGACTCCGTGCTGGGCGGCTTCTATTCGAATCCAAACGATCTCGCGTTTGCCGTTGTGCTCTCGCTGCCTTACGCGCTGGCTTTTTTCGTGATGGTCAAAAACGGCATGGCGAAGGCTTTCTGGTTTGTCGGAATGATGCTGATGTTGGCCGTCATCTTCCTGACCGCTTCCCGGGCCGGTTTCATCGATTTGGTCTGTTCCTACAGTGTCGCGCTCTACTTCATCGCCATCAAGGGGAAGCGTTTTTGGCTGATCGTGGCGAGCGCGGTCCTCGGCCTTGTCATCGTGTCCACGGTTGGCGGCAGACTTTACGATCGCTTCAACGCGTTGTCCGGTAACAACGGCGTCGAAAGGGGCGCCTACGGATCGTTCCAGGACCGCAAGTACCTCATGGTGCGCGCCCTCGAGGGCATCGAGCATTATCCGCTGCTCGGCCTGGGTTGTCGCAACTTCGAAACCTACTCGGGCATCTGGCACGAAGTGCACATGACCTACCTTCAGATCGCCGTCGAAGGCGGCGTGCCGGTGCTGCTTCTTTACTTGATGTTTTTTCGCCGAGACTTCCAGAATATAGCTACGCTCATTAGAATGAAAAATCTCGATCCCGACGTTAGGCTATTTGCGGGAGCCTTGACCGCTTCCCAGGTCGGCTTCGTCGTGGGGGCGTTGTTTGCGCCGGAAGCTTACCAATTCTTCCCATATTTTGCCACGGTATTTACAGCTACTTTGTTACAGACGATGAAAGAACAGCAGAAAGACAGTGGCGGCACGGCGCCCCCGCCGCCGAAAAAGCCGCGTCATTTCCTGGAGGTTTATGCCGACCGCGGAACCACCGGTGCAGTCTCCCCTGTTCGCTGACTTGCTGGCAATTTTGCGTTGCCCAAGTTGCGGCTCGAAGCTTGAGAGCGATCGGGCCGGGGGCTTCTTCTGTTCCGCGTGCAAGCGCGCCTATCCCAACGCGCAGGGCATAGCGCGCTTTGTTGACGCCCAGCACTACGCCGCCAGTTTCGGTTTTCAGTGGCAGCGTTATCAGAAGACGCAACTCGACAGTGATAAAGACGAGGTTCGCGAATCCGAGCGGAACTTCCTGATGAAGACCGCGCTCCGCCCCGAAGATCTCAAAGGCAAACTCGTCCTCGACGTCGGTTGCGGCATGGGACGCTTCGCCGAAGTCGCGACCCGTTGGGGAGCCCGAGTGGTCGGCATCGATCTCAGCGCCGCCGCTGAAGTTGCCGCCAGGAATCTGGCCGGCCGCGACTTCGTCGCATTCCAGGCCGATGTTTTCGCCATGCCTCTCGCTCCCGAAAGCTTCGACGTCATCTATAGCATCGGCGTGCTCCACCACACGCCCGATTGCGAAGCCGCCGTCAAAGCGCTGGACAAATATCTGAAACCCGGTGGCCTCCTCGTCGTCTGGCTCTACAGCGGATACAACAAGTGGTATCGCTTCAGCGATTTTTGGCGCCGCTATACCCACAAGATGAAGCCCGAGACCCTGCACCGCATTCTGAAAGTTGCGGTCCCGTTCTTCTACAACTTGCAACAGGGCTTGAAGCGCGTGCCTCTTGTAGGCCGGCCCGCTGCGGGCATTGTTCATCACCTGTTTCCGGTGAACCGTCAGAAAGATCCGGAAGCCCGCATGCTCGACACCTTCGACTGGTATTCTCCGAAGTATCAGTCCAAGCACACCTATGAGCAGGTGTTCAAATGGTATCAAGCGATGGGCATGGAAGACATGCGCGTGGGCGAGATCTCCATAGCCGTCCGTGGCCGCAAACCGGCAAGAGGAAACTAGCCGGCCGGTTTCGTATCAGGGCATCGCAGTAGCGATGCCAGCTTCGTATTTAGGGTATCGCAGTAGCGATACAGGTTCGTATCAGGGTATCGCTTTAGCGATACCGCAAGCCCCTCGAAATCAGACGCCCCTTTAGGGGCGCGTCATCGAGGTAAGCGAAGTCCCGGTTCAACATGGGTCTAGAAAATAAACTCGACTATGCAAGAAAGGTCCTGCCCTCGGCGACCTGGCGCGCTCTCGCCGCGCCTGTCCGCGGCCCCGTGCACCTGATCTTTGCCATGGCCGATCATTTCGAACCCGCCATCGATCCCGAAGACGGCCAGAAGCGTGTCCCTCGTTCCGAGCAGGAGCGCCGCCTGGAATGGTGGGCGCGCGAATATCCGAAAATCGTCGACGGCAGTCGGGACCACGATGGCCGCCCACTTGTCCACACCTACTTCTATCCCGCCGAGCAGTACGACCAGGGCCTGCTCGAGATGCTCGCCGAGCACTGCCATGCCGGCTGGGGAGAAGTTGAGGTCCAGCTACACCACGGAACCTCGCATCCCGACACCGCCGAAAACACTCGCCAACTGCTTCTGGAATACCGCGACCGGCTCGCCTTCCGCCATCGCTGCCTGGCGCTCGAAGCAGGTTCCACTCGTCCCGCCTACGCTTTTGTGCACGGCAATTTCGCGCTCGCCAACTCCGCCGCCGGACGCTTCTGCGGCGTCGATTCGGAAATGCAGATTCTCGCCGAAACCGGCTGTTATGCCGACTTCACCATGCCGAGCGGCATCTGGCATCCGGCGCAGATCGCAAAAACGAATTCCGTTTACGAATGCGCCCTCCCGCTCGATCAGGCAGCGCCGCACCGCCAGGGCCACGACCTGGTTGCCGGACGCGCGCCCAGAACTTTCCCTCTCATCGTGCAAGGCCCGCTCGTAGCCGACCTCCGCCGCACCCTAAGTTCCGCCCGGCCCGTTCTAGAAAACGGCGCCATCACCGGAACCAATCCCCCAACCATGCACCGCCTGTCCCTCTGGAAGCAAGCGCAAGTCCGCGTGCTCGGACGTCCCGACTGGCTGTTCATCAAAGTCTTTTGCCACAGCATGAACCCGACCCAGAAAGACGCCGTTATCGGCGACGGCTTCCGAAACTTTCTTGCCGCACTGGTCGGCGGCGCGGCCGGCAGAAAAGAAACGCTGCATTTCGTCACCGCGCGCGAGATGGCCAACATCCTGCTCGCCGCCTGCGACGGCCGCGAGGGCAATCCCAGCGACTACCGGGATTATCGTTTCAAGCGCCTTACCGACGTGCCGCCAGCGGCAGAGAAATCCAGCTCTGTACCCGTGAGCTTGAAAGGATAGAAACCGAGGATCGGAGAAAGATCGAAAGAAAGACCATGTGTGGAATCGCTGGCGTGGTGAGCACAACTCGTGAGAGCAGCATCACCGAAGCTCTCGTGCACCACATGTGCGAGCAGATCGTGTACCGCGGCCCCGACGATGAGGGACTTTACGTCGCCGACGGCGCTGGTCTCGGCATGCGCCGCCTCAGCATCATCGATCTCTCCGGAGGCCATCAGCCCGTCTTCAACGAAGACCGCAGCGCATGGATCGTTTTCAACGGCGAGATTTACAACTTTCCCGAACTCCGCCCCGAGCTCGAAAGCCGCGGCCATCGCTTCTACACCAACACCGATACCGAAGTCATTATTCATCTCTACGAAGAAATGGGCGCCGACTGCGTCAAGAAACTGCGCGGCATGTTCGCCCTCGCCATCTACGACAAGACCAAACGCAAATTGACCCTAGCCCGCGACCGCCTCGGCAAAAAGCCGCTTCACTATGCGCTCCACCACGGAAATCTCTACTTCGCTTCCGAAATCAAAGCGATCCTCGCCGTAGCTCCCGAACTCGCCGTAGTCAACTCCCAGGGCCTGCTCGAATATCTTTATTACGGATACGTTCCCGATCCCATTACGGCCTTCACCGGAATTCATAAGCTCCCTCCCGGACACCTGCTCGAGTTTCAGGACGGCGAGATCCGAGTCCGTCAGTACTGGGACCTTCCCGAATACAACACGCATGCGCCCAAAAACGAAGAAGAGTGTCTGGAAGAATTGGAGCAGCGTCTCTTCGAAGCCACCAAAATCCGCTTGATCTCCGACGTGCCTCTCGGCGCCTTTCTCAGCGGCGGCACCGATTCCTCCACCATCGTCGCCTTGATGGCGCGCGCCAGTTCCGGCCCGGTAAAGACTTTCTCCATCGGTTTCAAGAAAGACGATTTCAACGAAGCCCACTACGCTCGCATCGTCGCCAAACAATTCGGCACCGATCATCACGAGATGATCCTTGAGCCCGACGTCGTCCAGACCGTCGAGCATCTCACCACTTCGCTCGAAGAGCCTTTCGGCGACTCCTCCATGCTGCCCACCTACTACGTCTCGCAGATGGCGCGCCAGCACGTGACGGTGGCGCTCTCCGGCGACGGCGGCGACGAAATCTTCGCCGGATACGATCGCTACCGCATTCACGCCGATCGCCAGGTCTTCGAGCGCATCCCCGGCTGGGCGCGCAGCTTTTATCGCAACCGGATTTTTCCGCGCTTGCCCAACCGCCTGCAAGGCCGCAAATTCAGCTACAACATTTCGCTCCCCTGGCAGGAGCGCTACGTCGACGGCCTTTCTTTTCTGCCCGCGTTCGAGCGCGATACTCCGCTCCTCTCGCACGATTTTCGCGAAATCTTGAACCGCAGCGAAGATCCCGGCAATGTTCTCCGCCGTTACTTTGCGCAGGCGCCCGCTAAAGATCCCGTCGACCAGCTCCTCTACGTCGACACCAAAACCTATATGGTCGGCGACATCCTCACCAAGGTTGACCGCATGAGCATGTTGAATTCGCTCGAGGTCCGCGTCCCCATCCTCGATCATCTCTTCGTCGAGTGGGTCACCGGCCTGCCGTCCCAGTGGAAGCTGCGCGGCAAGCGGCAAAAATACATCCTGCGAAAACTGGCGGAGCGAGTCGGCGTGCCCCGTGAAGTGCTCTATCGCCAGAAGCAGGGATTCACGCTTCCGCTCGTCCACTGGATGCGCCACGAACTCAAAGACATGCTCATGATCCTGCTCGAGCCCCGCACCCTCGAGCGCGGCTACTTCCAGGCCAGCGGTGTGCGCAAGTTGATGGACGATCACCTGCTCCGTGGCAAGACCATGACGAGCCGCCTCTGGCGCCTGCTGATGTTCGAGCTCTGGCACCGCAACTTCCTCGAAAAATACATCAAGCCCGCCGGGTTGTTCTCTCTTCCCGTGGTTGCCGACTCCCGGAGAAAACTGCCGACCGCTCCCGTGTTAGCATCCGCCCCGGTGGGAGAGTGACCTGGTGGGCGCCACGAACGCTGCCAGCATAAACACAACTCGTGGCGGCGATCCGCCAATCAGCCTGTTTCTCATGGTCAATACCTTCGAGACAGGCGGATCGGAGCGCCAGTTCACCCTGCTCGCGCAAAATATCGGCGCGCCCGCATTCCAACTTCATTTGGGATGCGTGAGCCACCGCGGTCCCTTGGCCGCCCACTTCGGGGACGTTCCTCAGTTTCCCCTCGGCGGCAGCCTCTTCGGATGGAAGTCGCTGCGCACCCGCCTCAACCTGAGCCGCCATTTGCGCCATCACCAGGTGCAAGTTGCCCACGCCTTCGATTTCTACGCCAATCTCACGCTCATCCCCGCCGCCCGTTTCGCCCGCGTGCCGGTCGTCATCGGCAGCCATCGCCAGCTCGGAGACCTGATGACACCCGCTCAGTTTCGCGCTCAGGCCGCTGCTTTTCGCTGGTGCGACGCCGTGGTCTGCAATTCGCAAGCCGCGGCCAATCGCCTCATCGCCACCGGCCTCGCGCCCGATAAAATCGCAGTCATCGGAAACGCCCTGCCGCCCGAGGCTTTCACCGCAGCGCCCGCAGCTCTGCCGAAGCGTCCCGGCGTACTCCGCGTGGGCATGGTCGCGCGTATGAGTCATCGTTACAAAAATCATTCTGGATTTCTGCGCATCGCCGCACAGATCCATCGGAACATAGCCCATCAGCGCACGCCCGACACTGAATTTGTTCTAGTAGGCGATGGCCCGCTGCGGCAGCAACTGGAGAACGAAGCGTCAAGCCTCGGCCTCGGCGCCTCCGCGATCTTTCTCGGTGATCGCCAGGATATGCCCGCCGTTCTCGCTTCACTCGATGTCGCCGTCCTCACCTCCGACTCCGAAAGCTTATCCAACGTCATTCTCGAAGCCATGGCCGCTGATTTGCCCGTGGTCGCCTATAGTGTCGGCGGCAACTCCGAGTTAGTTAACGATCAGCGCGGAGCGCTCGTTGCCGCGGGAAACGAAACCGACTTCGCCAATGCGATCCAAAGCCTTCTTTCCGACGCCCATCTTCGCGAGCATCAAGGCAGCAACGCCCGCCGCTTCGTGGAAGAAAACTTCAGTCTTGATCGTGTGCGCAGCCGCTACGAAGATCTCTACCTGACTCTTCTCGAAAAGAAGGGCCGGCGAAAGCCCACCGCATGAGCGCGCCGCCCAATCCGCGGACAACCAAGCTGAAGGTCTCCATTGTCGCGCCCAGCCCGCGTTATGTCGGCGGACAATCCGTCCAAGCCGACTTGCTCCTGCGCCTCTGGCGGCACGATCCCGCCGTCGACGTCAGCTTCCTCGGCGTCGATCCGCCGTTGCCCCGCGCCCTCGCCTGGGCGGAACGCATTCCCGGCCTGCGCACCATCCTGCGCGAGCCCATCTACTTCTGGCATCTCTGGCGAGGCCTTAAGGATGTCGACGTTGCCCACATCTTCTCCGCATCCTACTGGTCGTTCCTGCTCGCGCCCGCGCCCGCCTGGTTCTTCGCAAAACTCCGCGGCTGCAAGAGCCTGATCAACTACCGCAGTGGCGAAGCCCGCGACCACCTCCAGCGCTTCCGCTCGGCCGCGTTCGTTCTCTCTCGCGTCGATAAGATTGTCGTTCCCTCCGGCTACCTCGTCGCTGTCTTCCGCGAATTCGGATTGCCAGCATCGGTTGTGCCGAACATTGTCGATCTAGCGCAGTTCCGCTATCGCGAGCGGACTCCGCTCCGCCCGCGCCTGGTCTGCACCCGCGGCTTCTCCACTTACTACAGCGTGGATGTAGTTGTCCGCGCATTCGCCGAAGTAAAAAAAGAATTCCCCGAAGCGCAGCTCGATCTGGTAGGCAGCGGCCCGCTCGAGTCCAATATCCGCAAGCTGGTTGCGGACTTGAATCTCACCGGCGTCAACTTCACCGGCGTCGCATCGCATCAGGAAATCGCCAAGTATTACGAGCACGCTGACATCTTCATCAACGCCTCGTGGCTCGACAATATGCCGGTGTCGATCATCGAAGCCTTTGCGTCGGGAACTCCCGTAGTCACCACCTCGCCGGAGTGCATGCCCTATCTGGTCGAGCACGAGCGCACCGGATTGCTCTCACCCGTGGGCGACGAAAAAGCCCTAGCCGCAAATGTCATCCGTCTGTTGCGAGACCCCGAGCTCGCCGCTCGCCTCGCGCACAACGCCCACCAGGAAGCAAGTAACTACACCTGGGAAGCCGTGCGCGAACAGTGGGTGAATACCTATCGCGGACTGACCGCTGGCCACTGCGGTCCGGGGCGATAACAGGCCTGGATGGTTCCGGGCGGAAGGGTTTCGTCGCTGCGGTCATTCTCTTTCTCTTTGTCTTCGTCGGTCTTGGTTGAAGCGTTGACTGGACGAGCGTCCCATTCATGTTGCGCGCTTGTCGAACTTTCGTCCGAACTTTCGTCCGAACTTTCGCGGGCGGTCTCTTCTTCAATAAGGGCAGCCGTGGGAGTTTCCGATTCCGTTTCGAGATCGGTGACAACCTGCTCTGGTTGCGGCTTTTCGAGTTCCATGCGCTTGAGATTCGAAGAGGAAATCTGGAGCGCGTAGAGCAGGAGGCCGGCGGTTTTCCGTTCGATTCTCTTTTGCAAGACCAACTGCACGACCTGGCGAATTACGGTCTGAATGGAGTGCGCATCTTCAAAAACCGGCAGTACGATTTCGCCGGTTGAGTATTTTCCCTCGGAGTAACATTCGACGGTCAGGGGACGATTCTGCTGATGGTAGAAACAAAAAGTTTTTTTGCGGAGGGCGGGCGATCCGCATTGGATTCCGCTGACCTTGATGTGTCGGCAACGAGCTGCTGCAAGGGATGACATAGTGGCTCCTGATTTATTGGCTGCGATCTGCTCGCTGGCCAAGGTTAGTAAGGGGTGCCCCCCCTGTGGTCCGGTATATTAGAATCATCGACTTAGCTCGCGCTGCGCGGCAAAGTCTTGAAAGGAAGATAGTTATAGGTAAAGTCTTGATTGTGGGCCAGTTAGAGGTGTTACATCCTTATCTGCCGGATCGGTCACGGCTGGCGCGGGAGTTATAAGTGGAGAGAACCGCGCGTATCTAGTGTCGTTTTCTTCTATTTCTATTATACGTTGGGTTGTCAAGTGTTATTAGTGAAAAAGTGTGACTCGAACGCACGCGTACTCTTCAACGTCGACGCCATCCTCAGGTTCTGAGTTTCCCCTTGCGCTGGCATTGTGAGCCTCCGCTTTACGCGGGCGGAGGTCAGATCTTGTGTCAGAGCCGGTCTTTCGCCCCGCTGGGGCTTCTGCGTTTACCGTTTTCTACAAACGGCTTGCGCAGTGGGAACGGAAGCACAGGAATTATCAAGCTCCGAAGGAGCGA
>PLHP01000058.1 GCA_003138955.1 Acidobacteriaceae bacterium
TTCCGCAACACGCCAATCACCCGTCCCTGAATCTCGACCGACGCCGCGGGGACAATGATCGGCTTCATCGCCGCGTTCGAAGGCTGCAGACGAATGTTCTCCCCCTCGCGAAAGAAGCGTTTCAGCGTGGCGTCGGTCGACTCGATCAGCGCCACCACAATATCCCCGTTGTGCGCCGTTTTTGTCTTCTCGACCAGCACGTAGTCGCCATTGAGAATGGCTTCGTCCTGCATGGAGTCGCCGCGTACTTCGAGCACGAACACTTCCTTCGAGCGCACGAAATCCGCCAGTGAGATGGTCTCATTGTGCTCCACCGCCTCGATCGGCTGCCCCGCCGCAATCCTTCCCACCAGCGGCAGCACCACCGCCGTGTTCACCGCCATCGACTGCTTCAACTTTCCCCGCGGTGGCAGCAGATCAATCGAGCGGCTGCGGTTATAGTCTCGCGTCAGCAGCCCTTTTTTCTCCAGATTGGTAACGTGCTTGTGCACCGTGGCCAGAGAACTCAACCCCATGCCTTCCTTAATCTCTTCAAATGAAGGGGAGTATTGCTTCTCCGCCACGAAGCGCGAAATAAAGTCATACAGCTCGCGTTGACGCCGAGTGATCGCCATACGCGCAGCATAGGCGAAGGTAAAGCGAATGTCAATATCGGTAGGGGATCGGTTTGCCGTGTTGCCCCACTGCCAGTCCGATAGCGCGTTGCATGGCGCGTGTACCGCAGTTATACTTGCCTAGTATTGCCCGGTGAAGCGCCATCGGTTTGCCGGGTGCAGGAGGCCGTCTTCAGCAGTACTGGGTTTCGAATACGCGCTGCCCAGGGCCAAGCGGCGGACCATAGTTTGGCCAAGCATGGTTTGGCGGAGCATGGGTTCGCTGGCTTTGCCGAGTGCGCGGCTGCGACTTTATTCTTCACGATTTTTCCTGCCGATTGCCGTATCTGTGGTTTCCCACTGCTCAGAGTTTCGCGGCTTCCCGTTTGTGGAACCTGTTTGATCGCGCTTCGACCCCTGAAGGGATCGTACTGCACCGTTTGCGGAGAAGCGCTGCACCGGCCAGCGTGTCTTGACCCCTTAGAGGCGGATCGCGGAGAGTCGCGGTGCCTGCTTTGTCAGCGCGTGGATCCTCCGTTCGAGCGGGCCGTCGCCTACGGTAGCTATGACGGCGAATTGCGTGACCTGATCCATTTGCTTAAGTTCCAGCAGGTGCGTCCCGCGGCGGTAGTTTTGGGGCGCATGGTGGCAGAGACGATTGCCAACCTGGAACAGGCGATGCCGGTTGGGAGGATCGCGGTGGTTCCTGTTCCCCTGCATACGCGCAAGCAAGCGCAGCGCGGATTCAACCAGGCTGAAATGATTGCACGAGGCGCGCTGCAGCAACTGTCGCGCCCGAAAAGGTTTGATCTGTTGACGGGAGTCCTGGTGCGCCGTCGCGAGACCGGTAGCCAGATCGGCCTGACTCGTCATCAACGGCGGGAGAACCTGCGTGGCGCTTTTGCGGTGAGCGATCCAACGCGAATAGTGAAACGCGACATCTTATTGATCGATGACGTCCTTACTACGGGGACTACGGCCTCGGAGTGCGCACGGGTTCTGCTCCGCGCGGGAGCGGCGCGGGTTTGGGCGGCGACAGTGGCGCGGACGTTGAAGAATTCAGATGTCATTTCGTTATCGGGGAAAGAGTTCTCAGTTCCCGGTTCTCAGTTCTCAGTGAACCCTCCCGACGGTACTGAGAACCGAGAACTGAGAACTGGGAACTGACTTTATGTCGTTGCGCTTGCACAATTTCGCTGGCATGCGGCCGCACCTTCCGGCTTCGATGCTGGCCTCCGGCATGCATCAAGAAGGCGATGGCCACGCGTTGCATCAGCCTGTGCTGGTGCTGAACGCCTCCTACGAGCCGATCAACGTTTGTGCGGCGCGCCGCGCCATCGTGCTGGTGCTGAAGGGCGTCGCCATGACCGAAGAAGAGAACGGACACTTCCTGCACGCCGCGCGCCTTGCGGTGCGCGTGCCCTCGGTCATCCGTCTGCTGGAGTATCGCCGGATCCCGCACCAGTCGCGGGCTCTGTCGCGGAAAAATATTCTGCTGCGCGACCGCAACACCTGCCAGTATTGCAGCACTACGCTGCCCTCCGGCGAACTTACGCTGGACCACGTGATTCCACGCTCGCGCGGCGGCCTCTCTACCTGGGAGAACCTGGTCGCGTGCTGCCATCCCTGCAACCGGCGCAAGGGCAACCAGTTGCCGCACGAAGCCAACATGAAGCCGGCGCGCGAACCCCGCTCCTTCAACCTCCACACCAGCCGCCACATCATGCGCTTGATGGGGCACTCGGACGATAAGTGGAGGAAGTACTTGTTCTATTGAAGGTCTCAAATTCAGAGAACAGGGACGGTCCGGTTCTCAGTTGTACGTACAGTGTTCCACGTGGAACACTTGTGCAGGTAATAATGTACGTATATAGGCGTACGTATAGTGGGCGTCATATGTGACCCGTGGTCAGCAATTGTGCGTTCGGGGTGCGTGCAAGTTGTTGATAATGCTAGGGGCACAGTGTGGCAAAATAGGCACAACTGTGTAATGTTTACAGTGTAATTATTGCATGGCCACGTTATTTGGGTAGCTAGTCGGCCCGCTTGCTGGTGGCTCGCCCGGTCTTCGGCTTGGGCTTCGGTTTGCTGTGGCCCTCGAGATTGAGCGCCACTGCGGCGCGGACGAGATCCTTCAAGGCCGCCTCATCGACCTTGTCGCCTTCGTGGATGTCGATGGCGCGCCTGACATTCCCGTCGAGGCTGGAGTTGAATAGACCTGAAGGGTCCTTCAACCGAGCGCCCTTGGCAAATGTTATCTTGACGACGTTCTTGTACGTCTCTCCCGTGCAGACGATGCCGCCGTGGGAAAAGACGGGAGTCCCTGGCGATGTCGCCCTGACCCACTTCCGCTCTTCGACGATCTCAGGGTCTGCCTGGTGGATGATTCCGCGCACTTTCGCGAGCATCTTTCCACGCCAATCTCCGCGCCAGTCCCCGAGTTCCTTGATCTTCTCGTCGATGAATGCAGAGGCAGATTCCATCGGGACGGTCCTTTTCATGTACAGCTCCGACTCTCGCACCTAATTTAGCTGCGCTCAGCAAGACCTGCAACCTCCGCGAGTGGAAGCCTCTTCTGGTGAACGTCCCCACTCAAGCCAAAAACCGGGCTTGAGTGGGCCGACCGCCGGCGGCTGCCCCGTCCTTGTCCCTGCGTTTTTTGCAGGGGCAAGGCAGGGAACTTGAACTTGGCACCCTCAACTCATGGAGATCAAAATCCCCGCCCTGTCGCAAAAGACGCGACAAGAGCGGGGCACCCTCGAGGATTAAAGTGAGGATTGAAATGAGGAAAGGGTGGGCCAGCCCCCAGTTATCGCAGCGGTAAACCGCTGCGCCACCCAAAAGCGAGGCAGTTACCGCGAAACCCGAGTTAGCTGATTGAGTGTCGATCGGTTGATCCAAGGATAAGGTGGATGTTTTCCCGAGCACGAACTGCGGCACAAGAGCGACACTGAGAGCGGACTGCCAAGCCCTACTTCAACCCCGTAACCACATATGCCTCCGACAGCACCCGCCCATAAACATAGGCGTAAGCACTCCCATCGCTCGAAAGACGAGGCGCGCCCACGGACGACACTCCCGCACCCGTTTCTTCCCCGAAGGTTCTCCACGGCTCCATCTTTCCGGTCTGTATATTGACGCGATACACCTGCACAGTCTTCGCGGCTGACGCGCCCCGCCGGTCGGGAGCTACATATAACGACTCCCCGTCCGGCGTCCAGCCAATGACGGAACCGTTAGATTCGATCCCCGCTATCGGATGAAAACCTCCTCCGTCAAGCGGCCAAATCCCCTGTTTTCCGTCGGCTCCGCGCACTACTGTACTGCTGCCATCTGGCGAGATTTGCACGCCCGCCATGCCCTCGGGAGTGATGGGCTTGGAATTTCCACTGCTCAGATCAATCAGGTAGTCGCGCCCGCCATGCCCAGCTTCAATTCCCGAGGCCAGCAACTGCTTGCCATCCGGCAGAAACCGAACCGCGCCGTAGCTCACGGCATCATGCGTCAGTTGCCTGGATTCGCCCGCTCCCGTCGGCACCAGGCTCAGTGGTCCGCCCTTGGCCGGTTTCGTGATCACCCATTTTCCATCGGGCGAGATGGTCCCGGCGACGCCTTCGCCAATACGAGCGGGAGGCGAACCATCCGTGTCGCGCAGAAACACCGTATAATTCGGGCCACCACCATCGCCTTCTTCTTCGAACAGGATCTTCCGGCCGTCCCGGCTAATGTCGCGCAACAGCGACCATCCGAACCACCCCAGTTCACGTTCTTCTTTGCTGCCCGGCGCCATCCCGCGAATCCCAGTCCGCACGTGATTCGTTACCGTCAGCACCACTCCATTGCGCAGGTCTTCCAGCCACATGCCTCCGGGCACGTTGGTGATCATCCGCAGCTTGCCCGAGAGGGTCACGGCGCGCGGGTTCGGGGCGCTGCCCTTGTTGGTGGATGTAAACCAGATCTCAGCGCCCGACGGCGACCAGAGAATTCCCTGCAGTGCGGTCCAGCCGGAAGAAAGTTTTCTTTCTTTTTGCTGGCCATCGGCCCCAATCACCGCCAGCGAACCTTCATCGTCGCCGCTGGGATTTTCATGGTCGGCAAAGGCGATCCACTTACCATCCGGCGAAATCTTCGGGTGACTGATCCAGTTAATGCCGTCAAGCAACACCTTGCCGGCTGGATATTCCA
This sequence comes from Acidobacteriaceae bacterium, assembly GCA_003138955.1. Classification (GTDB taxonomy): domain Bacteria; phylum Acidobacteriota; class Terriglobia; order Terriglobales; family Acidobacteriaceae; genus Acidiflorens. Next base: position 4,779 of record PLHP01000058.1, read on the forward strand.
GACGCCAATGATTGTTTTCCGGAACGTAACGGACAATCGCCAGACTGTCGCCGCTCGCAGACCAGTCCGCGTCCTGCACATTGTCCAGCACTTCTCGCGGCGTTCCTCCGCTCAGCGGGACCCGCGCCAGCGTCCCGCTTTGCGCGTAGCCACCGTGACTCACCGTATTGAGCCGGATCGCCATTTCTCCGCTCCTGGAGATCGAAAGCAGTTCGGCATCCTTCAGGCCCAATTCGCGCGACCCCGGATCGTCCGTGCGCGACATATAAAGCTGGTCGTCGCCGCCGTCCCACGATGCGCTGTACACAATGCTGCCGTCCGGCGTAAACCGGGCATTGCCGATGGAGCCGGTGCGAAACGTGATCTGCTGATACTCGGCCTGAGGCGCGCCACCGCCAGCTTTGCCAGTCCACCAACCGAGAGCGTACACGGCGCATCCGATGACGAGAGCGGCTGCAATTGCCATCACAAGCCCGCGGCGCGACTGAACGCCCGTGCCACTGTCAATGCCGGCCGTCGCTAACCTGGCCGTGCTGCCGGAAAGTCCTGAGAGATGTTCAAGATCGAACGCAATATCGCTGGCGGAATGAAAACGCGACTCGGGATTTTTCTCCAGGCAGTGTTGCACAATGCGTTCCAGTGCTGGAGCAACGTTGCGATTGGTTTCATTCAACTCCGGAGGATCTTCCTTCAGGATCGCGCTCATCGTATCCGCGGCCGTGTCGCCGTGAAAGGCCCGTTTGCCCGAGAGCATCTCGTAAAGAACCGCCCCAAAGCTGAATATGTCGGACCGCGGATCAAGCGCCATTCCACGCACTTGCTCGGGCGACATGTATCCCGCCGTCCCCATCACTAACCCCGTCTCGGTGCCATGGGTCGCGGTGGGCATTGCGGTGTGGTTACCAGGATCGGCCTGAGTCAGTTTCGCCAGCCCGAAGTCCAGGATCTTGACTCGTCCATCTTTGGTGACGAATAGATTCTCCGGCTTGAGGTCGCGATGGATGATCCCTTTTTCGTGGGCCGCGGCCAGGCCATGCGCGATCTGCAAGGCGTAGTCCAAAGTCTTACGGACCGCGATTGATCCACTGCGCAGCCGCTCCCGCAGTGTTTCTCCCTCGAGCAGTTCGGAGACGACATACGGCGAACCTTCGCTCGTGCCAATATCGAATACAGCCAGAATGTTGGGATGATTCAGGGCGGCGGTGGCGAGCGCCTCCTGCTCAAAACGGCGCATGCGGTCGGCGTCGAGCGAAAGCGCCTGTGGCAAGACCTTGATCGCCACGTCGCGTCGAAGACGCGAGTCGCGGGCCCGGTAGACTTCGCCCATTCCGCCTGCGCCGATCGAAGCAACGATCTCGTATGGACCGAGTTTGGTACCAGAAGTAAGGGACATGGGTGCGCGTAATTATAATCCAGGCAGGTTGCGGAAAAAGTACTTTCCACGTCGCAGCCTCACCGCGGCGGCTAAAGCCGACTCTGAAAACAAGCCAGTTATCGCAGCGGTGAACCGCTACGCCACCCAAAATCAACACCGACTTTTTCCGCAGCAAGCCAGGCAGCATGTTTGCAGCGGATGCGACGCTTCTGGGTAGTGGGCAAGTTTGAAACTTGCCCACTGCCCGATTCTGGGAATTGTCGCCAATCCGGAAGTAGCCCGGTCCCGCAATCACGAGATTAGTACGGTGAAGCTCTCTTTTCCGCCGAGTCTCAGGCAAGGTCGAAGCGATCAAGGTTCATCACTTTGTTCCACGCTGCCGCGAAGTCCTTCACAAACGCCTCCTTCGAGTCGTCACATGCATAGACTTCTGCGATTGCCCGGAGCTGGGAGTTCGAACCGAAGAGGAGATCGACGCGCGCGCCGGTCCACTTGATTTTGTCCGTCGCCCGATCGCGCCCCTCAAACACGCCTTCGGATGTAGAGGAGGGCTGCCACTTCGTGTTCATGTCGAGCAAGTTGACGAAGAAATCATTGGTCAGCGTCCCGGGCCGGTTGGTGAAGACGCCGTGTTTGGCCTGCCCGAAGTTCGCATTCAGGGCGCGCAGGCCGCCGACGAGAACCGTCATCTCGGGGGCAGTCAGTGTCAGCAACTGCGCCCGATCCACCAGGAACTCCTCAGCCGACAGGATCTGTCCGCTGCGGAGATAGTTGCGGAACCCGTCTGCGATCGGCTCCATTACGGCGAAGGAGTGCACGTCGGTCTGCTTCTCGGAAGCATCCGTGCGCCCCGGCGAGAAAGGAATCTTCACCTTGTGCCCGGACCTTTTCGCAGCTTCCTCGACGGCCGCGCAGCCGCCCAGAACGATCAGGTCGGCGAGCGAGACCTGCTTTCCTTTGTTCAGGCCTTTGTTCCCGTTGGACTTCTGCCCGTTGGACTTGTTCCCGGACTGCGAGCTGTTGAACTCCTTTTGGATCGCCTCCAGCTTCTTGAGAACCTTCGCCAGTGCGGCCGGCTGGTTCACTTCCCAATCCTTTTGCGGCGCGAGACGAATGCGCGCCCCGTTCGCCCCACCGCGCTTGTCGGAGCCGCGGAACGACGACGACGATGCCCAGGCAGTGGTGACCAGTTGGGAGATCGACAGGCCGGATGCGAGGATCTTGGCCTTCAGGGCAGCAATGTCCTTCTCCCCGATCAATTTATGATCGACGGCGGGAACCGGGTCTTGCCACACCAGAGACTCCTTCGGAACGAGCGGGCCAAGGTACCGCGCGATCGGCCCCATGTCGCGGTGCGTCAGTTTGAACCATGCCCGCGCAAACGCGTCTGCCAACTGATCCGGATGCTCGTAGAAGCGCCGTGAAATCTTTTCGTAAGCAGGGTCGAACCGCAAGGAGAGGTCCGTGGTCAGCATGGATGGCGCATGACGCTTTGACGGATCGTGCGCATCCGGCACCGTACCGTTGCCAGCGCCGTTCTTCGGTCTCCACTGATGCGCCCCGGCCGGACTCTTGGTCAGTTCCCATTCGTAGCTGAACAAGTTGGTGAAGAAGTCGTTGCTCCACTTCGTAGGCGTGGTGCTCCAAATGACCTCCAGGCCGCTGCCGATGGTGTCAGCACCACAACCTTTGCCAAGTTTATTCTTCCACCCGAAGCCTTGATCCTCGATGTTGGCACCTTCTGGTTCGGCGCCTACGTATTGAGCGGGAACACCAGCGCCGTGGGTTTTGCCGAACGTGTGACCGCCGGCAATGAGCGCAACGGTTTCCTCGTCATTCATCGCCATGCGGGCGAAAGTCTCCCGGATATCCCGTGCCGCGGCGATGGGATCGGGCTTGCCATTCGGCCCTTCCGGATTCACGTAAATCAGACCCATTTGCACCGCACCGAGAGGATTATCGAGGTCACGATCCCCGGAGTAACGCTCGTCCGCCAGCCACGTGCCCTCAGGTCCCCAATAAATTTCCTCTTCGGGCTCCCATACGTCCTCGCGGCCGCCGCCAAAACCGAAGGTCTTGAATCCCATCGAATCGAGGGCGACGTTGCCGGCGAG
>PLHP01000096.1 GCA_003138955.1 Acidobacteriaceae bacterium
CTTGACATCCCCTTTTATAGGACGTTCCCAGTGTGCCCAGTCTCCGAGGTGGTGGTTCCAAAAGTCGCGCTGGATGCAATCTCGCTGAGCTACAAGACGACTTCGGGGGAGCGGTTACTGGCGCTCGACAACATCAGCCTGGAAGTGAAGCCGGGCGAGTTTCTCTGCATTGTCGGTCCTTCGGGATGTGGCAAGTCCACGCTGTTGCACCTGATCGCGGGCCTGTGTCCGCAGACCTCGGGAAAGGTCCTGGTGGATGGCACGCCGGTGAGTGGGCCGGGAACCGATCGCATCCTGATCTTCCAGGAACTCGGCCTGTTTCCGTGGCTGACAGTTGGCGGGAACGTCGAGTTCGGCATGAAGATGAAGAACGTCAGCAAAGACGAGCGCGAGGAGAAGGTGCAGTACTACTTGCGTCTGGTGCATCTTTCGAAATTCAGGGACAGCTACATCCATCAACTCTCGGGCGGCATGCGGCAACGAGTCGCATTGGCGCGAGCGCTGGCCACCGAGCCCGACGTCCTGCTGATGGACGAGCCGTTTGCGGCGCTGGACGCTCAGACTCGCGATCTGCTGCACGACGAATTGGAACGCATCTGGTCTGAAACCGGCTGCACCATCATTTTCGTTACGCACAACGTGCGCGAAGCAGCAAGGCTGGGCGATCGCGTGGTATTGCTGACGTTCCGTCCCGGGCGGGTGAAGCAGGAATTTTCTGTGAACCTTTCGCGGCCCCGTCAAATGGAACAACCCGATGTCGCGCGCACGGCGCGGGTGATTTTGAATTGTCTGCGCGACGAGATCAACAAGTCGATGGAAGAGGAATACGCCGATGAAAAAATTCGCTAAGCAGATAGTCTTTTATTCTGCGCTTCTTGGCATCTGGGCCCTTTTAGCAAAGCTGCGGATCTGGCCGCCGTATCTTTTTCCTCCGCCATGGGGAGTTGGACACGCTTTGTGGGACGGCTTTGCCGACCACAGCTTCTGGATTGGTATCGCCGTCACCATGAGGCGCATGCTGATCGGCTACAGCTTGTCGGTTGTGCTCGGGATGATTCTTGGTTTAGCCGTGTCGAGCAACAAATTCCTGGAAGAAACTCTGGGCGGTTTGCTGGTGAGTCTGCAATCGCTGCCGAGCATCTGCTGGATTCCGCTGGCTGTTCTCTGGTTCGGACTGACGGAAAACGCCATTCTGTTTGTCGTGCTGATGGGTTCGCTGCTCTCGGTGACCATCGCGATGGAGGACGGGCGCAAGCAGATGCCGAAGATCTACGGCATGGCGGGGCGCAACTTGGGAGCAAGCGGTTTCCGCCTTTTCTGGTCGGTGCTATTGCCGGCGAGCTTGCCGTTTATCGTGAATGGAATGAAGCAAGGGTGGGCGTTCGCGTGGCGCTCTCTGATTCAAGCCGAAATGATTTTTCTAAGCCTCGGACTGGGCCAGTTGCTGATGATGGGCCGCGACCTGAGCGACATGAGCCAGGTCATGGCGGTAATGATCCTGATCATCATCCTCGGCTTCATGGTGGACGGCCTGATTTTCCGCACCATGGAGCGACGTCTCCAAGAGAAATATGGGCTGACCCCTTAACGACGGCACTCTAAAAGTAGGGCCCAAATGGCCGGACTTAACGGACAAAACCGTTAGGAGATGTTTCGGTCGGATGACAGGCGATCCCTCAACTATTCTGGGCCAGAAGTCAGCTTCGGGGAGATCACCAGTGATCTCCTCCAAGCCCGTTTATGGATAGCTTCTGGTGGCCGACGATTCGGGTTGACGAGCTGCCGAGTGTTGCCGCTGCCCCGGATACCCTTATACGGCCATCTACTTCAAGGCAGCGGTCAAATCACTCATTCTTCGTTGCTCCAAAACGCTCCGTTAGTGGAAACCCGTTACTAGCGTAATCGTTCCGATCGATCGCAGGCTCATACAATGCAATAAGTGCCGAAATAGAAGGTAGCGAATCTTGCCCATGCAAATCCTTGTTGTGGAGGACTCACCTGTTTATCGGCAGCTCTTGAGTTCTCATCTGCAAGAATGGGGCTTTCCTTTCACAATCGCGAAAGATGGCTCTGAGGCCTGGACGCTTCTGCAGCGCCCAGATTGTCCGAAGCTGGTTTTGCTGGATTGGGTGTTGCCAGACATCGACGGGATTGAACTGTGCCGGAAGATCCGGCTGACAGGTTCCAGGAACTCGTACTCGTACATCATCCTTTTGACCGGAAAAGACGGCAAGAAGGACATGCTGGAGGCGATGCAGGCTGGAGCGGATGACTACCTGGCTAAACCTTTTGATCAGCTGGAATTGAAGGCCCGTCTCCTGGTGGGTAAGCGCATCGTCGGTCTGCATGAAGAACTTGTGTCTGCGGAAAGCAACATACGCCGAATGAACGAGAACCTCGAACTCGAAGTGCTCCGACGGACTGCTTCACTCGACAAATCAAACCAAGACCTCGTCGCCGAAATTGATAAGCACAAAGAAGCCGAAGAAGCGAAAAACCGGTCTGACCAATTGTTCCGCTCCATCGCTGAGAACAGTGCCGATCTGATTGCCGTTGTCGACAAGGCCGGCCACCGCATTTATAACAACCCCGCGTATGAGCGTCTCCTAGGCTACACCCAGGAAGAACTGAAACGCACCATTTCTTTCCAGCAGATCCACCCCGACGACCGGGCCCTGGTGACCCGGGCTGCTCAGCAAGCTCTCAAGACTGGCGTTGG
>PLHP01000197.1:0-5362 GCA_003138955.1 Acidobacteriaceae bacterium
AGCCGGGTGTCGCCAACATGCACGTAATAGAGCGCGTCATATTGCGTACCCCCGTCCGCAACCCTGACGATCGCCGCCGCCGTGCAGGTCGTTCCCATGCCCCGCAATGCTGGATGGGCATAGCTGTATTGCAGGATCTGCTCGTGCGCCACCTGCAAAGCCTCGATCAGTGCTGCCTGCGGGTCGTCGCCGCCAAAGTCGCGGTACACCGACACCATCGTCTCCACCGCCAACCGGCTCGCTTCCTGACCGCCTTCGTAGCCGCCCATGCCGTCCGCTACAATCGCCAACCGCCCCTTGCGCCGGAACTGCTGGTCGTCGTCCGGCTCCCAATAGCCAAACGAATCCTCGTTATCCTTGCGCACGCAGCCGATGTCGGACTGGCTCGATACTTCAATTCCTTCGCGTACCTTCATCCGGTCACGACTTGGATTGCGGGAATGACAAGCATAGGCAACCATCGCGTCTTGCTGACTTCACGGGCAAACTTAGGATTATAAGGGTTGCGGAGCAGGACGCTCAAACGGATGGCCTGAAAATGGCCGGCTGCGCCAGGGCAGATCTAAATGGAGACGGGGACGGCAGCCATGCAGCCGTCCCCGCGGATCAAGAAATCAAACGCCCAGCTACTAAGAAGCCGGCGCCGCATAGCATTCGCCGCTCGGGTTGCTGGTACTGACGACGCCACCCGCAGTAGCCACACCGATATAGGCGGGCGGAGTGGTGAACCCAAGATAGGTAGCCGTGACCGCATACGAACCAGTCGATTGAAAGGCCGGGGTAGTCGCGGGCGCCACCGCGACGTTCACAAAGGTGCAGGCAACGTAAGGCACAACTGCTGAGAGCACACCGACCCCGCTCAGCGAGACAGTCTGCGGCGGATTGGCGTTCGGGTTGCCGAGTGTGCCGGTTTCAGCAGAACCAAGCGGGGGGTAAGCAATCAGGTACTTAACCGACTCATTGTTAAGTAGCTTTTGCTTCCCGCTGCTGTAGTTTCCCCATGTATATAACGGGACCGACTGATCAATAAACACGACGACACCCGTGCCCGCGTTCGCGTCCGTGTTCGAGACCGAAAGTTGGATGGACTGCAAGTTGTTAGTCGATCCGCAGCCCATGCTGAACACCAGCAACGCGCAAGCCAACGCACTGAAGAGAGTTTGACGATTCACCGCCGAGTACCTCCAAAAGGAAATCTTCCGCATCGTCGCAGCATCCGTCACACGTGGCAAGGTAACCAAAGTCACGACACCGTAAGGACGTAATATCCCTCTCCGATACCGTCCCCCGGTCAGAGCCAAATGGCGGACGTGTGGCCGTAGTGGGTACTGCCTGAAATCTTGACTTCACCCAGGACGCCGTAGTGCGATGGCGGAAGTTAGAGGTCGTCTACAATCACACCATGCCCGATCCGCCGGTTCCTGCTCCGCCGCAGCCCCCACCACCGTCCGGCCCGACCACCGACTTTCACATCGGCGATGAATTCGGAACCGCCAGGCGCAATCTTCCGCCCGCCGGCATTGTCCTGATCTGCATCGCTGCCGTCGCTGTGATTGTGGGAATCTTCGCTTTCACGGAACGGCCGAAACCGCAGGGCGCGGGTTCGATCGATTTGGTGGCCGCGGCCGAAGTGCCCGGCCAAAACATGATCCTGGCCGCCATCACCATGACCCTCCGGAATACCACGAAAAAATCGCTGTGGATTCACACGCTCAAAGCGCAACTCACCACCGCCGACGACAAAACCTTCGAGGACGAAGCCGCTTCCGCCGTGGATCTCGACCGCTATTTCCAGGCGTTCCCGGCGTTGAAACAAAACTCCGAGCCGCCGCTTTCCCCCGAAACCAAGCTGCTCGCCGGAACCGAACGCCGAGGAGTCATCATTGTCGGTTTCAAGGTCACCAAGGAAGCCTTCGATCAGCGCAAGTCCCTGATCGTCACGATTCAACCGTATGACCAGCCATTGCCCATAGTTCTGAAATGAAAGTCACTACCTTCAGGTAAAGAAGTCGGCCGGTGGACGACGAGCGTGTTGGTCGCTCTTCGCTGTTCGCTCTTCGTCGAGCGCTAATCGCGAACGACGAATAGCGATCAGCTCTTCGGCATCGGTGGAGGGCAAAGCCGGTCACGCAAATCGGGATCGGAATTCGTGTCGGTATGATGGGACTGTGAAGACGCTGAACGAACTTTATTCATCGCTCTCTGCCCGGCGCCGTTACGAAGTCTGGTTTGTTCGTCTGGGACTGGCGGACNNGCGGGATGCCCGTCCAAGTGTGGGCCACATGGTTTCCGCAGGATGGCAAGCCGCAAAGCTTCATTCAAGGCTTTCCCTTGGAGGGTCTGGACCTCAGCGCCCGAAGGCAAAATCCATTCCACTTCCGAATCGGCAACCATGAAATCGGTGAGAGCTTTTGCCGGGGAGCGTTGGCATTGGCAGGGCACGCGATTTCATGGGACTTGCATTACTGTTCCGCGTTTCGCGTCACGCTGAGCAACAAGGGCTGGATTGGATTCTCGCGCACCCCGCATTCCGACGCGCTTTTTTCCGGCCACATCACGCTGGATGGCCGGAGATTTGAGGGAAACCCTTTGGGGTTCGGAGTGCAAGGACACAACTGCGGATACCGGCATCGCAACTTCTGGACTTGGACCCATGCTTATTTTCCCCGCCCCGACGGGCGTTCGGGCACATTGCAAGCGAGCGCAGGGAAAGCGAAAGCGAGCACATTCGAAGCTTTGGTATACGAAATGCCGTTCGGGCTGGTCTTTCGCAAAGCGGTGCTGTGGCATGAGGGGATGGAGCACGAATTCAAGAATCTGCAAGAGATCGGAAGAGATCCCGATGGATTGCTGTGGAATTTTCGGTGTTCGACGCAGGATGGATTCCGCTTGGAAGGAGCGATCGCTGGCGCGGGGCCGAGTATCCATCGTCTTCCCTACATGAAGACCGACTGTTCCGGCAGCTTTGAAGTCGCCAACAACAGCCTGGCAAGAGCGGTGCTCCGCCTGGAGCGGCCGGGCATGCCGGTCGAAACCCTGGAGACCAGTATCGGGGCCGTACTGGAGATGGTCGGCCGCTAAGCTCGTGGCGCAGCAACTCACATTACCGGCGGAACATCGATCCCCATCGCCGCGAGAACGCGAATAAGCTCGCGGCGAACCACGGCTGCGGTGGCCAGCAGGAACGTTCTCCGGCCCTCATCCGCTTCGCTGAGGATTGGATAGCGGTGATAGAAGGTACTAAAGAGCTGTGCCAGTTGAAAGGCATGCTTGGCAAGATAAGCAGGTTCGGTCGTCGCGATGCACTGGCCCACGATGTAAGACGTTTTCGCGGCCGTCAGCCAGAGCTCCCAAATGTCGTTGCCGGATTCGCCAGTGAGGTACTTGGCGAATTCCTCCTTAGAGACGAGGTTTGCCGCGTCTCTACAGAAACTTTCCGGGTCGAGTCCACCTTTGCGGAAAATGTTGGACGCGCGGACGACGGCATACTGTGCGTAGGGACCCGTGTCGCCCTCGAAACTCAACGCGTCTTTGAAATCGAAGGCGATGACCGAGGGCTTGGTGAACTTCAGCATGAAGTAGCGCAAGGCCCCGATGGCGATCTGCACAGCAATGCCGGCGCGCTCCGCTGCACTCAACTCGGGATGCCGTCCATCCACTTCTTTCGCAGCCGAGGTGATGAGCGCATCCAGCAGATCGTCCGCCTTCACGCCGAAGCCCTTGCGGCCGGAAACTTCGATCCACGGCCGCGCCTTATCTTCTTCGCTGAGTTGGTAGCCAAGTTCGGCGGCGCAGCGTGGCGTGAGTGCGACCATTTCATAGGAGAAGTGGGTGTAGCGATCGGCGGCTTCGCCGTGGCCGAGTCCGCGCAAAGCTTCGATGACCGTGTTCTGCGCCTCGGATTGGCGCGCGTCGATGACGTTGTAGATCTCGGCCACATCGCCGAAGTGGGGATGATCTTTCTCGCCCTCGGTGGTTGAGATCCAGCAGTCGTGCGCATTGGGATAGCGATAGAATTTCCGATAGCCGAAATCGCGGCCGAGCAGCCCGAATTTCCACATGTGATAGGCAATGTCTTTGCCGACGTAACCGACCGTGCCGTTGGAGCGGACGATAACTTTCTGGTCTTCCTCGGTAATCTTTTCCTCTGTGATCTTTTCCGCTGTGTCCCCTCTGGTTAAGGGTTCCGCCACGGTACCAGCACGCCGCATCACCCAGCAGCCTTGGTTCTTGCCTTCGTCTTCGTAGGTGAGCACGCCGGCTTCTTTAAGCTTCGTAAACGCGGCATCCCAGAAATGCAGGTGCAGTATCTCGCTCTCGCGGGGCAGGAAGTCGTACTCAATGTCGAGCCGGTCCATGGTTTCGAGATGGTGTTTAAGAACAGCAGTCGAAATCAAGTCTGCGATCGCCGCCGTCTCATTGTTCCCTCCCTCGATCGCATGCAGCGTGGCTAATCGCGCTTGCAGGTTCGACTTGTCCTCTTCATACCAATGGGAGACGCGGGCGTAGAGATCCCAGCAGTAGTAATCGAACCGGGGCGCGGCGGCGAGCGCTTCAATCTGAGCGCGAGACTTCTGCTCGATATGGAGGAATCCAACCACCACGTCGGCGACCTGCGCTCCGGTGTTGTCTATGTAGTTCTGCACGTCCACTTCCCTGCCGGCAAAACGCAGCAGGCGGACGAAGGTATCGCCAAGAATGGCGTTGCGCAGGTGCCCGATGTGCGCCGCCTTGTTGGGATTGATGCTCGAATGCTCGACCAGGACTTTGCCGGTGGGAACATCCGCGGCGGGTTCTTCGTCGGCGGCGAGCGCCGCGGCCAGTTCGGCGCGGTTTACGCGAACGTTGATGTATCCGCCGCCGGCGACTTCGAATTTTTCAAAGCCGGGAATCGCACCGACCCCGGCGACGATTTCTTCGGCAATCTTGCGCGGAGCCTTGCGGAGTTTCCGGGCGAGTTCGAAAGCGAGCGGCAGCGCGTACTCGCCGAATTCGATTTTCGGCGGCTGCTCGACGACGATGTTCGCGCTTTCCAGGCCATAAGTACGACGCAGAAACTCGCGCAGATGTTCGACCAGACGGCGTTCCAGATATCGATACAAGGATGGGCCCTCTAACTATTGAAGAAACAGTGATTCTAACAAACTCGCGACCGGCGGCGGGTTTGACGGAGAAAGCGGGGTTCCCTATCATGAAAGTTCGGTCTTCAGTCGATGGTCGCTGGTCGTTAGCCCGCAAACCCGTCAGTGCAGCAATCGGCTAGCTCCCAGACTAGCGCTGGCAGCGTTCGCCAACGACTAACGACCAGCGGCTAACGACCGTCCTTTATGCGCATAGCCTACCTCGACTGTTTCTCCGGCAT
>PLHP01000197.1:5381-12421 GCA_003138955.1 Acidobacteriaceae bacterium
AAGTTTTCTGGGAGCAGCATGGGCATGATCATGCTCACGAACACATACACGGGCGCGGGCTGAGCGAGGTTCGCCGCATCATTGAAAAAGCAGCCATCAGCAACGCGGCGAAGGCAACCGCGATTCGCATGTTCGAGGCACTGGGCAAGGCCGAGGCCGAGGTTCACAGCACCTCCGTCGAGCGCGTCCACTTTCACGAAGTCGGCGCCGTCGATGCCCTGGTGGATATCGTCTGCGCCGCAGTGGGAGCGGAATCTCTGGCCGTCGAAGAATGGGTATGCTCGCCGCTCAACGTTGGAAGTGGAATCGTCAAGTGCGCGCACGGAACGCTTCCCGTACCGGCGCCAGCAACGTTGAGGTTGCTCAAGGATGCGCCGGTATATTCTTCGGGGCCACAGGTCGAACTGGTGACGCCCACAGGCGCGGCGATCGTGAAGACGTTGAGCAGCCGCTTTGCGGCGTTCCCGGCAATGAAGATCGAAAAAGCGGGATACGGCGCGGGAACTCGAGAATTCTCCGAGCACCCGAACCTGCTTCGGCTGACCATTGGAGAAGCCGCGCTGGCGGATGGTACGGCTGCGGCGCTCGTCGCATCGCCAACATCGAATGAGCAGATCATCAACGAGCAGACCATGCATGAGAGGATCATGGTGCTCGAAGCGAATCTCGATGACCTGAGCCCGCAGGTTCTGGCCTACGCGATGGAGCGCTTGCTGGCCGAAGGAGCGCTCGACGTGTTCAGCGTCCCGGTGCAGATGAAGAAGAGCCGACCCGGCGCGTTGCTCACTGTGCTAGCGAAAATGGAAGACGCGAATCGCTTGACCAAACTGATCTTTGCCGAGACCACAACCCTGGGCGTGCGCCGCCGCGAGGAACAGCGGCAGACGCTCGCGCGACGATGGGAAACGGTGGATACGGCGTGGGGTCCGGTGCGGATCAAGATCGCCAATATGAATGGCAGCGTCTCCAACTATGCGCCGGAATACGAAGACTGCCAGACGCTGGCGGAGGCGCAGCACGTGCCGCTCCGGACGGTGATGCAGGAAGCAATCCAGCAGTATCTTCGCGGCGAGCGAAAAGCATGAACCAGGTTTTGCAGCATCTGTTTTTCCGCAGCCCTTTAGGGGCTGCCTAATTGAATCAGGAGGTTGTATATGGTGAGAAGTTACAGGATGATTGCACTTTGTTTGACTCTCTTTGCTCTAACGCTTCTCAGCTTCGCGGGGTCGGCTCCGTCGGTAGGCACCATGGCTCCCGAATTCACGCTCAACTCGCAGGAAGGCACGCCGGTCAGTCTGAAGGACTTTCGCGGCAAGTGGGTGGTCTTGTATTTCTATCCCAAGGACTTCACCAGCGGCTGCACCATAGAGGCGCACAACTTTCAGCGCGACTTGGCGCAGTATGAGCAAAAGAATGTCGTCATCCTTGGAGTCAGCGTGGATAGCGCCGACTCGCACAAGCAGTTCTGCGCCAAGGAAGGACTGAACTTTAAGTTGCTGGCCGACACCGACCACAAAGTGTCCAGTGCTTATGACTCGTTGACCAACTTCGGGCTGGTCAAGGTCGCGGCCCGGCACACCTTCATCATCAATCCAGAGGGCAAGGTTGTGAAGGTATACACGGAGGTAAAACCAAATGAGCACAGTGCAGAAGTGTTGTCGGCGCTCGCGGAGTTACAAAAGTAGAGTCCTACGTTCACGAGCATGAGTTAGGAGGATTTCATGCCAACGCTCACTTTGCTGCGCGATCTTTTGCAGCGCGTGCCAGGGCGTCTCGATAGCCTTTCCAAAGAAACGGCCGGAAGCAAGCCGACGCCATCAGGCTGGTCTCCGAAGGAGGAACTGGGGCACCTTCTCGATTCCGCCGCCAACAATCATCAGCGGATCGTTCGTGCACAATTGGAAAACAACCTGGCCATGCCCGGCTATGACCAGGGTGCCTGGGTAGCTCTGCATGATTACCAGCGCCGCGACTGGAGAGAGCTGATCGAGTTATGGCAGGCACTCAACCGGCAATTGCTGGCAGCCGCCGAAGCCGTGCCCGACTCTTCCTGGTTGCGGACGCTTACCGTTGCCGGCTCGGAACCGCTGACACTTCAGTTTGTATTCGAGGATTACGTCGCGCATATGTTGCACCACTTACAGCACATCGGAATCGAAGTGGACGACATCAGATCGAATGCAGCTTAGTAGCCTCTGAGGTAAGATTTCGACTCCAAGGACAGGAATGAGCAAAACGTTTTACATCACGACCCCGATCTACTACGTCAACGCGCGTCCGCACATCGGACACGCTTACACCACGATTGCCTGCGACACCATAGCGCGCCGCCACCGCATGTTCGGCGATGACACGTGGTTCCTGACCGGCACCGACGAACACGGGCAAAAGATCGAGCGCGCAGCGCAGGCCGCGGGCAAGACGCCGCAGCAGTTCACCGATGAAATTTCCGCGGAGTTCCGTGCGCTGTGGCAGCACATGGGATTGACGCCCGACGACTTCATCCGCACCACCTCCGCGCGGCACCAGCAGGGCGTGCAGGCATTGTGGCGGAAGATCCGCGATAACGGATACATCTACAAAGGGACCTACACCGGTCAATACTGCGTTTCCGACGAGCTTTACGTGGATGCGGAGCCGGGCGCGCCCTGTCCCGATTGCGGCCGTCCGACAGAAACTGTCCAGGAAGAAAATTACTACTTTAAACTGTCGGCATTTCAGGACCAATTGGTCCGCCTTTACACCGAGCAGCCGGATTTCATCCGCCCCGAAACGCGCCGCAATGAAGTGCTCTCGTTCGTGCGCGGCGGCCTGCGCGATCTTTCCATCAGCCGCTCGACGTTCTCGTGGGGCATCCCGGTACCCGACGATCCCAAGCACGTCGTCTACGTCTGGCTTGACGCGCTGGCGAATTACATTACCGCGCTCGGCTACGGCTCAAGCGACGCGAGTAAGTTCGACAAGTATTGGCCCGCCGACGTGCACATGATCGGCAAAGAAATTGTGCGTTTCCATTGCGTCTACTGGCCGGCGTTCCTGCTCGCCGCCGGATTGCCGTTGCCCAAGAGCATTACGGCGCACGGCTGGCTGCTGTTTGAAGAAAGCAAAATGTCGAAGTCGCGCGGAAATATCGTGCGCGCCGAAACCATCGTGGACGTGCTCGGCACCGACGCCTTGCGCTACTTTCTGCTGCGCGAAGTCGTCTTTGGGCAGGATGGATCGTTTAGTTTCGATGCGCTGGTGCAGCGCTATAACTCCGATCTTGCGAATGGCCTCGGCAACCTCGCCAGCCGCACCCTGACCATGATCGCGCGCTATTTCAAGGGAGAAGTACCGTATCCCTCAAACACCGCGCACACCCCGGCCGATGCAGCCATTGCGGAGACGGCGACAAAAGCAATCGCCGACTATGGCACGCTCTTTGATCAATTCCAGTTCTCGCGCGCCCTCGAAACCGCCTGGGGACTGGTCAGTGCGGTGGACAAATACATCGTCGAAAACGAACCCTGGTCATTGGGCGAAAAAAAGGACAGGGACGAAGAGAGCCGCTCTCGCCTGGCCACCGTGCTCTACACCAGCGCCGAAGCTCTGCGGATTGTAACGGCTCTCGCGCATCCAGTGATGCCCGACGCCACCGCGAAGATCTGGGCCCAGCTCGGCCTCGGAGACATCAGAAAATTCGACCTGGCCGGATTGCAGTGGGGGCAACTGCGCCTCGGCACGAAGTTGGGCGACGTGCAAGCCGTGTTTCCGCGGGCAGACAAATCGGCAGTCGAGAGGATGCAGACAATGGAAAAAGTGGAGGATGTTGTCGATGTTTTGGGCGGTGGAGCGACGGGCGTCTCGCCCGTCCAGCCGAGCGCAGTTCGGCCCCCGGCTGCGCCCAAACCAGCAGTCGCAATTCCGGATGGCAAAATCAGCATCGACGATTTCGCAAAAGTTGAGTTGCGCGTGGCGCAGGTGAAGACTGCCGAGCGCGTAAAAGGCGCCGACAAATTGCTGCGTCTAGAAGTCGACCTAGGAACCGAAGTGCGCCAACTAGTCGCCGGAATCGCCGAGGCCTATGAGCCGGAAGCACTGATCGGCCGCAAGGTCGTGATCGTGGCAAACCTCGCGCCCCGCAAGCTGCGCGGACTGGAATCCAACGGCATGATTGTCGCGGCCGCGCCGGAGGGCGGAAAGCCGGTGCTGGCGAGCTTTCTGGAGGATGTGCCGGTGGGCACGCGGCTGAAATAGCTGCCCAGCTGTCGACGGGACGGGCGAGGCGCCCGTCACTCCACACACTCGTCATGTTCATCGACTCCCACGCTCATCTCGAAGGCAAACGCTACTACGCCGACCGCGAGCAGGTGCTGGCTCGCGCAAAACAGAACGGAATCGAAGCCTATCTCGCAATCGGAAATGGCGACGGGCCCGAAACGGCCGACTGCGGGATTCGCTTGGCGGAAAAATACGACGGGAAACCGGAATATCCGCGAATCTGGGCGAGCGTGGGAGTTCATCCTCATGAAGCAAACCTCGCGAACCCAGCCGCTGATTCCCAAATGCTGCAATGGGCGCGGCATCCCAAGGTGATCGCCTGGGGAGAAATCGGCCTCGACTATTTTTACGACCACTCTCCGCGTGAAGTACAGAAAGAGGTCTTCCGGCAACAGATGGAGCTGGCAAAAGCGGCGAAGTTGCCCATCATCATTCATTGTCGTCCATCCGAGAATAGCGAGAACGCGTGGGACGACTGCCTGGGCATGATCTCCGAACATTGGAGCGCCGGGCATGGGAGCGCTGAACATGGGCCCTCGAGCGGGCTGGGCGGCGTTCTGCACTGCTTTACCGGAAGCGTCGCGCATGCGCGACGCGCGCTGGATCTGGGTTTCATGATTTCTTTTGCCGGCAATATTACCTTTCCCAAGGCGCAGTCGATCCGCGACGCGGCGCAAATGGTTCCGCTCGACCGCATGCTGATCGAAACCGACTCGCCCTACCTGGCGCCGATTCCGCATCGCGGCCAGCGCAACGAGCCGGCGTTTGTCACTGAGGTTGCCCGTCAGATCGGCGAACTGCGCGGCTTGCCCGCGGAAAAGATCGGCTCGCAAACCGCACAGAATTTCTACAAATTCTTTGGACTCGCGCCGGAAACTGTAAGCCCGTGAGCGCGCGCATAGCGCCGCAACCGCGTGGCGTCGATTGCTAGTGGAGAGCCGGGCGTCCCCGCCCGACTGGACGGGCGAGGACCCCCGTCGGTCCACCGTAAAACTCATGGCGCGATCGCGGAAATCGCCGCGCCCAGCCTTCGCAGATAATGCCTCTTCTGTTACCCTCAGGGGTACAGGTTTGGGGCAAACGATCCAGGAAAAGAGGTCTCAGGTGTCAGGTCTCAGGTAAAGCAGAGACCGGCTTTGCCTGACACCTGCGACCTAACGCCCGAGACCTGGATTTAGCCGTGAAATTCATGCCCGATAACAGTTTTGATATCGTCAGCAAAATCGACCTCGCGGAGGTTTCCAACGCCATTCAACAGGCGATGAAAGAGGTCAGCACGCGCTTCGATCTGAAGGACTCGAAATCCCAGATTGCGATGGAGGGCACGGACGCGATCCTGCTTCACTCCGCCGATGAATTTAAAATGAAAGCGGTAAACGACGTTTTCCAGCAAAAGCTGGTAAAGCGCGGAGTGCCCCTGAAAGGCTTGACCTATGCCGCGCTGGAAGCGGCCGCCGGAAGCACGGTGAAACAGAAGATCTCCATTCAGCAGGGGATCCCGATTGAAAAGGCGCGGGAGATCGTAAAGCTGATCAAGAATTCGAAAAAAAAAGCGCAAGCCTCGATTCAGGGCGACGTAGTGCGGATCAGCAGCAAGGATCGCGATATTCTGCAGGCAATAATCGCGATGGTCAAGCAGCAGGATTTTGGCATCGATCTGCAGTTCACGAATTACCGGAGCAACTGAGGACATTTGACCGCGACGACCTCCATCAACGGAAAAGAAATCTTCGATCTTCTGCGTGACGACATTGCCGCGATCGAAGAACAATTCGGACGCGACACGGTCTCGAACGTCGCCGCGATCACGGAGATCGGCGAGTACCTGCGCGCCGGTGGAGGCAAGCGAATCCGTCCCGCGCTGTTGCTGCTTTCGGCCAAGCTCCTCGGCTACAAGGGCGATGGGGCGGTAAAGCTGGCGACCGTTGTCGAGATCATCCACACGGCGACGCTCGTCCACGACGACATCATTGACGAGGCCCAGACCCGCCGCGGCCGTCCCGCCGCCAACACGCAGTGGGGCAACTCGATGTGCGTGCTGGCCGGCGATTGGCTCTACATGCAGGCGTTCAAGATCGCGGTGCAGGAGCGCAATTTCCGCATCCTGGACGTGCTGATCGAACTGACGCAGCAGATGGTCGAAGGCGAACTGCTCCAGATGGAAAAGCTCGGCCAGTTGATCTCGCTGCAGGAGCATCTCGATCTGATTTATCGCAAGACGGCCTGCCTGTTCTCGGTGTGCATGCGAGTCGGCGGCATCCTCGGCGGCGCCACCGAGCAACAGGAAGAACGCCTCGGCCAGTACGGACGCGATCTCGGTTTAGCCTTCCAGATCGTGGACGATGTGCTCGACCTCACCGCTTCAGAAAGTGTGCTGGGCAAGCCCGTTGCCAGCGACTTGCGGGAAGGCAAAGCCACCATGGCCGTCATTCATGCGCTGGAGCGCTGCACCGCCGCCGAGCGCCGCCAAATCGAAACCATCCTGCACGACCGCGCCTTCAATGGCGTTACTCACGCCGAGATCCTGACCATCCTGAACCGCCATCGTTCTCTTGAATACGCCTCCAAAGAAGCGGCCCGCTACGCCGAATCCGCGCGTAACGCCATCTGCATCTTTCCGGACTCGGAGATCAAGCGAGCGCTGTTATGGGCGCCGGAGTTCGTGGTGGCGCGAGAGAAATAAGCCCCTGGCTACTGGCTTCTGGTAACCTCATTTGGGTGATTCACGCCCCTGTGCGATCGCGCGGGACATTGTCGCCTAGGAGTGTGTCCGAGTATTC
>PLHP01000004.1:0-146 GCA_003138955.1 Acidobacteriaceae bacterium
TCCCAGGCCATCTCCAGGTTCTTCCGCTTGTACACCTTGTCGATTAATGAATGGACCTTCTTAGCACCCGTCGGGTTGATCCAATCCACCAGTCTCCTCGGGCGAGAGCGTACGGGTTTTTCGCTGAAGGAACTGTTCCGACCTCC
>PLHP01000004.1:290-9735 GCA_003138955.1 Acidobacteriaceae bacterium
CAATGGGCTGACCGGTTCATCACGGGGTCTCCCCCATCGATTACGGCCCGGTACTTCTCCGCAGGCCCTTCAGATTCCACCTTGCGGTGGACACCCTGCCCTCCGGAGTACTACCAAGCGGTGGCTTTAGGTTCGCCTTGGCTGTATCCGGCTTTCGCTTTCGTGCCCGTTTAGACGTCTCCATACCTTCCGCTTTCTCCGGCCAGCGAGGAATTACCCCCGCCTTTGGATATGACGCTCCTCATCTGAGCGCCAGAGGGACTTGAACCCTCCTGAGCAACTCGCTGCCCTGCGCACTATTCGCTTTCTGTTCGCTAAATGTCAAGTTGCTTTTTTATCCGCTCGAATCACATCATGACTTTCCGTCTCACAAAGATTTTCCGACTGCTCGGGCAAAATGACTGCAACTCCCACGGTCACATGTCGATTGAAAACAAAGCACTTCTTGGCTTTGTTTGGCAAAAACGGTTATCTCCTTCTTCCCAGATTGATGTTCAGAGGAGGCGGCACGTTTTCTCCTCGGCGCTGCCTCTGTAGACGCTCCAGTTGGTCCATGGCGCGATAAAGTTGCCTGTCCAGGTGAGCTTCGTAGCGCAGGAGTTTGTCGGTTGCATCCGCGGGTGGCAAGCTGAAGCTTCGCGCCTCCGCGTCTCGTGCGAGGTCCTCGCGTATTGTCACATTTCGCTTGAGCTCGCTAATCTTTTCCAGATACTGGTCAATCAAGGCGGCGATGACAGCGGCGCGCTCTTTGTCGCTTTGTTTGTCCACAGCTTTTTCGTCCGCAACCTTTTCCGATGGTCGGTCTTCTTTTTTTGCTTTTGGGGGGCCAGAGACGAGACAAAGCGATGCGAAGATGTAGTCCCAGCCACGGAACGCATGAAAAATCCTGTTCCGAATTAATAACGAGATGTGACCATCACGAGCGACCTCGGATTTCGCTTTCTGCAGAAGTGCAGTCATGTATTCCAGACCTGGGTGATTCTTGCGCAAATCGCGCAGTGCTTCTCGCACGACAGACATTCCGTCCTTGGTTAACGCCGGCTGGCCCGGGTTCTCGGCACCGAGAAGCACCAGCTGGCCCTGGTTCTCGGCACCGATAAGTACCCGCTGGCCCTTGTTCTCGGCACCGAGAAGTAAGGAGATCTCCGTTAGCTCTAGGTCACTGTTACCCTTGTCTGAATTTCGCAGTGCCCGGTCTACTGCCAGCGTGTCCAGCCGCTTGCGTATTTCTCCGTTCTCGGCACGGAGGACGCGCGCTTTCTTCCACCAACAAGTCGCAATCGTTTGTACGAGCATTTCCTCGATGACACCAATGGGTTCATGCTGTTCATGGAGCTGTTTGACCAGGTCGTGAAATTCTTCCAAACTCTCTTCGCCATCCCCGGCCGTAATCACGACCTCCCGCGCGAGGAGTCCATGTTTGAGCGCGTTGCGGGCTACAGTGCGCTTCCCCCGGTCGGTTTTCGGCCCAGTGGAGCGAAGTGCGTTTCTGCGGTTAGCCTGAATTGTGCGCTCCGATGCGGGCGGCTTGCGGGGCGGATTTGTGGGTGACGATTGAACGGAACAATCTTGGGAGGGTTTCTCTAGCGACATTCAGAATTTCTCCGATGACTGGATCTTGAAGCGTTGCCGAGGCTCGGCCGGACGTGATTCCCTTTCTTCGCCTCTACCAATATCTTTCTTCTTCGAATTTTCGGGGACAAACTGCTAGGAACGACACCGCGGATTTTGCCTCGGGGCAATTACAATTCGCCAGTTCCTCGACCTTTGCTCTGTCCGCTTGCTCCTGCTCAAGCTTGGCCAAGCGTTTGCGTAGGCTGGAGAGTTTTGCTGACATGGTGTCCGTGCATTAAGTATCCATTTGTTGCGATGCGGACAACAGGTATCAGAGGTACATAGATAGAAAATCGCCGACACGAAAGGCAGGGGGACACCTCATGTGAGAAGCGTGGAGTTGGCTCCATAATAAGGTCCCAAGGGCGCCTGCCGATCGTCACCAGCATTGCTGAGGATTCTGTCCGCTGATTTGAAACAGGCCGACGCGATTGACGTAAGTAGCCCTTTCACGCGCATCCGAACCAAGAAAACTTCGACATCGTTGCAGCGCTGGGCTGCGTTCACGAGGTCCATGGGTTGAATACTGAGACTCCCGTAAGAGCCACGTCCCGGGTGTTGCGTGTGACCAGAGTAAGGTTGTGCTGCAGGGCGGTAGCAGCAAGAAGGCCGTCAATCACGGGGAGCGGGGACTTCGCGGCGAGTGCCTTCGCGGTAATCTCGCCCCAGCGATCGGCGACCGCTTGATCAATGGCCAGAATGCGGCCCGCAAAACGCAGAGCGAGCTCATGGTCTAGCCATGTTTCCAAAGAGACACGGCGAGAAGACACATCAGGCAGGGAAGCAATGCCCTTGCGAATCTCGCCGAAGGTGAGGACGCTCAGGCAGAGGAGGTTTTCATCAGTGGCATCGATCCACTTCGTAACTGCGGGCTCAGGCCTGGGCTTCACGAGCTCGGAAACAACGTTGGTGTCAAGCAGGAATCCACTCACAAGTCAACCAGGCGGCCGTAGTCCGGCGTCCTCTCCAGATCGATTGGCACCTTTGCCAGAGGTGATTCGGCAAAGAACTTGGCGAGGCTCCGTGGCTGTTTGTCACGTCCAGTGAGGCGTTCGAATTCTTCCGCGGGTAGCATGACAACCGCCTCTCGGTCCTGGCGCGTGATCCACTGCGGGCCCTCGGAACGGGCACGGCGGAAGACTTCGCTGAAGCGGGCTTTTGCGGTTTGCAGTTGCCAACGCGGTGCCGGTGGCTTATCTGCCGTCTTACCGCGGCGCGGTTTCTTCGGCGTTGTTCTCTGTTTCGACATCGTTCCAGTCCTGGCACTAGTCTGACTAGTCAGAATATAGTATAGTTCGTAAAGAACTGCAAGCACCATCGCCACGGTGATGTTGAACGATTCATCCGGGAGCTTGGTCGCTCCAGATAGCAGGACCCGCGCAGCCGGACCCCGAACTGTGGCCCGGCGACCGGCATTCATCGGGGTTGTACAGGCAGATTCCGGTCACCGCAATCCCGAGGGCGGCCTCTTTACCCACCCAGGTCATGAGTCTTTGACCCTGGCCTTCTGTTTGGCCACCAGGAGCTGAATGAACTTGGGCCCTTCCTTCTTATAGGCCTCGACGCCTTCGTGCAGCAGCATCTCGCCGACTTGGATTCGGCTGGTCGTCGGTGTGCACCCCGGGTGCACAAACCTTGGGCTCGGTACCCTGTTCCGCTCAAGACCAATGCCGACGATGACGGCCGCATTGGCTGGAGCCACGCTCCAATAAAGGTTGAATCCAAATCGAGCATGGCAGCCATTTACGCACGCTTCCATCATAGGGGAACATAAGGCGAAAGTCAATAGTACGCTGCGGAACGATCCGTGCCCGTGTAGTTCTGGGAAGAAGCTGGGATATAGGCTCCGGGCAAATCAGACTTTGCCGCTTCGAGATCCTGCCCTCGGCGATCGTGGCGTCGGGCAGTGGAGGTGGCGCAGTGCGAGACTATGTCACAACCTGCTTTTTCCTCCCGGATGATCACACGTCCGCCGACAGCGCTCGCAGGAAGTATTTCCATTCCCTCATAGAATGCGGCGCTCGGTCTTATGCTGAGCTCATGGGATTCCATTCGCCATCTTTAACCGGCTTTGCGAATTCGAACGTGCTTGCAGGCTGCGGATAGGCCGTCATGGAGGTTCGCTAGACAGTCCAGTTCTGGATCTTCAGCCCACGCACCCGCCGAAATTCGCTTTCATTGTTTGTAACCAGTGTCAGCCCTGCAGCCACGGCATGCGCAGCGATCCAGAGATCGTTGTTTCCGATCATCTCGCCTCTCGCTTCCAGCTCCGCCCGAATCGATCCGTAGGCTTCGGCCGCTGATTCCGGCAAGGAGAGCGCGGGCAGCCAATGCACAAGCTCACGCAGCCGCTCCAGCGCCGCCACCCGTTGTTCGCTCTTGGCTGCGCCATAGAGCAACTCGCCGTAGGTAATGACCGAAAGCGCGGCTTCTCCGGGACGGAGCTTGCGGAATCTGCGCAAGACTTCCTCCGGCCGCTTTTGCCGGATGTAAATACAGATGTTCGTGTCCAGCATGTAGCGAGGTTCCATTACAGTTTCTTGCGTTTCTGCGGTTGATCCTTCTCGCGCACAACAACGACAAGATCATCCGGCAAACCAGCCAGCAGATCGAATGCTCGCGCCATGGTGCCGTCCTTTTCCCGCAGGACGATCTCATCCCCTCGCCGAAAGATCTCCACTTCCTCGCTCTTCAGTCGA
Source organism: Acidobacteriaceae bacterium (assembly GCA_003138955.1). GTDB lineage: Bacteria > Acidobacteriota > Terriglobia > Terriglobales > Acidobacteriaceae > Acidiflorens. The sequence continues at coordinate 4,604 of PLHP01000004.1, forward strand.
AACTGTTTCGGCAGCCGGACCGCCTGACTGTTTCCGGAACGAAAAACCCGCGCAGTACTCATGCACCAACCTCCACCCAATTGTATATACAACAAGTATACACGACGTTCTTCGTGCAGCAGCATTTCACCGACTTGGATTCGGTTGGTCGTCACTGTGCAACCCGGGTGCACAAACTTGGGGCTCGGTACCCTGTTCCGCTCAAGACCAATGCCGACGATGACGGCCGCATTGGCTGGAGCCACGCTCCAATAAAGGTTGAATCCAAATCGAGCATGGCAGCCATTTGCGCACGCTTCCATCGTGGGGGAACATAAGGCGAAAATCAATAGCAATCTGCAAATTTTCCGATTATATTGGGAACCGCCTTCATGCATCCATCTCGGTCGACGTCTGACGTTTCGTCATACCTTCGGGCATGGAAGGAGCGATAGTCGAGCTTGTTATCGCTCATGTAATCAATTATCGTGAGCGATACGGCGTCCTTCTATCGCTCATGCTCTGGAACTGGCAACAACCCGATTGGCCCAATTTCACCTGGAACGAGTCTCGTCTGGCACAGGCCGAGCAACAGTTTCTGGTCGGGGCCGGTACCCTCATAGGCGCAGTCAAGCATCTGGACGGAGAAGAGCGCAACCAGATCACGGTCGAAACCGTGAGCACCGAGGCCGTGACCACCGCAGAGATTGAAGGCGAGATTCTGGATCGTGCCAGCGTGCAGTCCTCGATCCGCCGACAGTTCGGGCTGGCGACCGACAACCGGCGTGTCGGACCCGCGGAGCAGGGCATGGCTGAGATGATGGTCGATCTCTACCGCTCGTTCGCCTTGCCGCTTTCGGGCGAGATGTTGTTCGCATGGCATCGGATGCTCGTCAGCGGCCGGCGTAATCTCAAAGATGTCGGACGCTACCGAACCAGTGGTGAGCCGATGCAAGTGGTCTCGGGGGCAATTCATGAGCCCAAGGTGCACTTCGAAGCACCGCCGTCATCGCATGTGGAGTCAGAGATGGAGAGCTTCATCGCCTGGTTCAACCGGACGGGACCGGGGAATGGCAAGCCTTTGCCTGCGGTGACAAGGGCGGGGATGGCGCATCTCTATTTCGAGTGCATCCATCCCTTTGAAGACGGCAACGGCCGAATTGGCCGTGGGCTTGCCGAAAAATCCATGGCACAAAGCATTGGCCAGCCAACTTTGACAGCGTTGGCGGCCACGATCCTTGCCAAGCGCAAGAGGTACTACGAGGCACTCGAAGCGGCGAACAAGCAAAACGAAATTACCGCTTGGCTAGCTTGGTTTGCTGGAGTGGCGATAGAAGCGCAACGGCGCACCACTGCGCTCGTCGAGTTCTTGATCGACAAGGCAAGGCTGCTCGACGGCCTGCGCGGGCAGCTAAATCAGCGTCAAGAAAAAGCGCTGCACCGCATGTTGCGAGAAGGTCCCGAAGGCTTTGCGGGCGTCTTAAGTGCTGGCAAGTACGCCACCATCACGGGTGCGTCCCCGGCGACCGCGACTCGCGATCTAGTCGAACTGGTCACCAAAGGTGCACTGATTCGGACGGGTGAGCGCAAGCACACACGCTATCAACTCAGCATTCCGCTGCGCTCCGTGACTTCCGTCGTGGTGAACGAACGAGGAGAAGTAAAGCCGGCTGCCGCCTCATACCCCAGTCAGAGCGGGAGGCCTCAGTGATCAGTTCAAAAGTGGCCAACGGTTACCTGTCAAATTTCGTCCGCGAGTGCGTGGGAGATGCCAACTGCAAGTTCTTTGGCGATCCAGATATCCACGAGGGCGTCTCAGGTCAATCTTGGGGAGGAATTTCGCGGCGATCAGGTTTTGTCTTGAGGAGCCTTCTGCTGGGCCTTTTCCCTGGTTTTGGCCCGCCTGGCGGAAAATGGCGAAAATCGGATTCTCATGTCGCCGTTTACCAACGCGCTCTTCCAACCCCGCGGTGGAAGTAATGGAGAGCGACGTCTTTCCCGCCCAGATCATGAGTCTTTGACCCTAGCCTTCTGTTTGGCGACCAGGCGCTGCATGAACGTGGGCCCTTCCTTCTTATAGGCCTCGACGCCCTCGCGTAGCTGCAGGCCGCAAATCTGCACTCTGTTTGGAGCGGCTCACGAGATGCTTTCGCCTCTAGCAATCCAATCGAGACTCTTGCCGAATTTGGTCGCCACGCCCAGAAGGATTTCAAGTGTCGGAGCAACTTTTCCCCTCTCGGCTTTTGAGAGTTGACCTTGGGCGACACGGGATCGGGCCAGGTCGAGCATCATTCGGCAGGTAGGTAGCTGGTCTATGCGTGGACGGCGGTCATGCGCTTGAGGGTGGGAAGGGCCTTGATAATGTTTCCGGCTTCCTGCTGGGCGATGCGCAGATCGTAGAGGCCTCGCAGATTGATCCAGAATTCGGCACTAGTGCCGAAGAAATGCGCCAAGCGCAACGCCGTGTCGGCCGTGATGTCCCGGCGTCCGTTCAGAATCTGGGTGATGCGATTGGTTGGAACCTGCAACTGGCGTGCCAGCGAGGCGGCGCTCATGTTGAGTTCCTTCAATTCCTCGGCCAAATGTTCTCCGGGATGGATCGCGAGCAGTGGCATGTTCGTTCCTTTCGTCGTTCCGTTCCTACTGGCAACCGACTCCTAGTGGTAATCGACAATTTCAAGATTCGCCGGACCGAGTGACGCGGATGCTGTATTGGCTTTTCCGGCTGCTCTTCAGGGCCTCGAACCTGTTTCAGGCAAAACGGCAAGGTCGCTGAGCGTCAGGGCCGCTTTGAGCCGGTCCAGCTTCAGACGGGCGGCGCGTTCGATGCCCGAGCCGGAAGTCGTTTGACGAATTCATGGTGGAAAACGCTTTGTACGCGGAGGGTTCGCGATCCATTGAATTCACTCCGACAAGCGTCTTTGTCTCCTCTTTCCCGTGGGCTTGCCTAAATCGGTTTCTTGTTTCCCCCAAACTTCCATTAACGTAGTCTCAAGATAATTCGTAAGTGATCGTCGCTGTTTGTTCGCCTCCTCGATGAGTCTTTGCTTGAATTCTGCCGGGACTCGAAAGTTGAGAGTTTCCTTTTTTTTCATAGAGATCCGGGAAATCTTAAAGACGATGGTACTTAACATCGTTTGTGAGGGTCAAGCACGTACTGTGGTTCACTAAATTCCCTTGACTATATGTAATGCACAGCGCATTATAAGTAATGCAATATGCATTACTGACGGGAGGACTAAATTGCGAAATCGAAGCAACGTCTTGTCGCGTCGTAACTGTAGGCTTGCGCGCGAAAAGTGGAATTTGGAACCTAAACACCCGCTACTGGCGACGCTAAAACGGCTTTCCGAAGACTTCAAGCTTTCAGTCTTGGCTGGCGATTTGATTCTTCTACAAACGAACTGGTACGTAACACACGCTGGTCTTCTCCGCATAGCGCGACGCAATCGCTGCTGCGGGATGCGCGTTCGGTTCATCCGAGAGCTTTCCGATTCAACCGCCCGCAGGTTCGCTTTTCAGGCGACCGTATTCAAGTCGAAAAACTGCAAGGGCTTCGTGGGCTATGGTGACGCTGATCCATCGAATGTGTCGCCGCTAGTGCACGGTGCAGAGCTGCGGGTAGCGGAAACCAGGGCGATCAATCGCGCCCTACGCAAAGCCTACGGAATCGGTCTCTGTTCAGTTGAGGAGATCGGAACGGTTCCGAATCCGGTTGAAAAGCTTCCTCCACAAAACGCAAATGGAAACGGAAATGGCGCTGGTCCGAAGGTCCGCGATCGCCTCTGCCAGATCATCCGCCAGCACAAGCTCGACCCCGAACTCGTGAAGGCCTACGCCATCGACTTCTGCGGTACCAAGACGCTCCGAGAGGCCACCCGCGAACAGGTTGAGAACTTCGTCCAGCAACTGGCCGACTGGGCCGAGAAGGACCGCAATGCTCTGCTCTGCCAACTCAACAGCTACTCGCAACCGAAGTAGGAGGGGGCCGCATGAACCGCAAAGTCCCAGGCCTTGCCGAAACTGCCCGCGATTCTCGGCCGGAGATTCCCGACGGCATCTTCTTGGTTCGGGTTGACGGCGCCCAGTTCCGCTGGCACGCACACAAACCCTTCTACGTCCTCCGCCTTTACATCCTTGAACCCAGTGCCTCCGCAGGGCAGTCCATCGTGGGTCGACTCTATTGCACGCAAAAAGCGATGTGGAAGCTGGGCTGGTTCCTGCGGGATTTCCTCTATGATCCGGAACTTCTGGCCCACGAACAGGTCGACGAGAAGGCTTTGCCCGGACTCCGCGGTGTCGTCAAGATCAGCCACACCGTGATCAACGGCATTTCGCTCATCAACCTCGACGGCTTCGCCCCAGCCAGCCAATGGGAAGAACTGTCCGCAGCTCCGGTGTCGAGTGCTTCTCGCTCCAACCCTGCGGAGGCATCCCGATGACCTACTCCTACACCNNGGATGGCAAGAGAAAGACACGCGTGCCGCCATGCTTTTCGGCCGAGCCTTCGAACAGGCCGTCGCCGCCCTCTTTCGCCGTGAAGATGCGGCGGCTGTGCTGTTCGAGCAGTGGGGCGTGTGCAAGGACATGGGTCTGACCTACTCCGGCAATGACACTTGGGATCGCATGCTGCAACAAGGTATCCAGTTGCTCGAGCGCTTCGCCCAGGACGGCCGCGTTCGCATTCGCCGCCCTCGTTCCACTCAGCAAGTTCAGTTCAATCGGACCTTGGCTTCCGGCAACAGTTTTGTCGCTTACGTCGACGCCATTGGTGAACTGGACGGCACACCCTGCGTTCTGGAATGGAAGACAACCTCGGCGCGATATCCGGAAGAGCCGGCCGGCATTTCCGCACTGGATCCGCAACTCGTGTGCTACTCGTGGATGACGGGGATCGACGAAGTCGCCCAGGTTGTTTTCGTGCGCAAGCGCCTGGTCGAAGTGCAGTACCTCCGGGCCACTATTTCTGACGATCAACGCCAGGAATTTGCAACTCTGGTCGAGGACACAGTCCGGCGGATCGAGTCCGGACTGTTCCTGCCGCACAGCGGTATTCGCTTTCCGCAGAATCCGTGTACCACCTGCCCCTTCGTCGGGCTCTGCCTTGATAAGCGTGACTTAGTCGAAGCTGCCCTTGTGCGCAAACCCGGAGT
>PLHP01000244.1 GCA_003138955.1 Acidobacteriaceae bacterium
TTTCGAGTGTGCGTGAGAACTGGGTCGTCCCTCCGGGACGTAGGTCATTCTTCCCACTCTTCCCAGCGCCGAACAACTTGCGGAAATAGTCGTCGAGGGCGCTAGAAGCACACCTCAGGCGCTAAAGCGCGGACACATTTTCAACGACTTAACGGCACGACTGAAGCCGTGCCCTTCCCAAAACCCGCACGAATCCGAGTTTTTCCGCAAGCTGTGAAGGCGTGCCCTTTCAAAGCAAATCCCAACTGACCCACTACGCTTGACCCTACTTCTTGCCGGCTCCGGTGCCAGGCAGGCGCGCCTTCTTGCCTTCGCAAGGCTCCAGATCCATGGCCCAAACTCGCCCGCCGGCCGTGTAGTAGCCACGATGGTCGTTTTCGATCATCACACCCCATGCCTCGAGCGTGCGCATCACGAACGTGTAGCCCTCGAAGTTGCTGCGCGTATGATCGAGCACTTCATTCGTGTGCCAGTTGTCGGTAAGGATGGCGTCGCCAGCGTGTACGCGCAGTACGGTGTAGTAGCGGTCGAACGCCGCTTCCGGCCGTACGTCGCGCGTCGACCCGCGCTTCTTGCCCTCGCTGACGATATAACTTTCCTGTGCTTCAGGAGCTTCAGGTGGAGGAGTTGCCTTAGCATTCATACAGTCTCCGCAACGGCTACAGCCTCTGCCGCAGCCGCCATGTTGGTCAGGTTCTTCGCATCCGCGGCCTGGAGCAAGGGCTCGGGCAGCTCGACATTCATCATTCGCCACTGCTCGTTGGCAAACTTCTGCAAATTAGCGATGTGCTCGGCGTGGAGGTGGCCGAAGCGTCCTTGCAATTTCAGGTACTCGGATACTGGCCGCATGCTCTGCGGGCGGAAGCTGTAATCATAGGCACGCTTCTCGGGGCTCCACTCCCAGATCGGGTAGAGTCCGCATTCGACGACCAGCCGGCCAAGGTCGATAGAGCGCGGTGTCTCGTACACGAAGCCCTTCTGGCACGGGGTGTAGACCATCAGGTAGGCAGCGCCCTTGTGGTTGAGTCCCTTGCGCACTTTATTCATCAAGTCGATGGGGTAGCCCACGCTGGCAGTCGCGACATAACAGTGAGGATGGCCAGCCGCCATCATGCGGGCGAGGTCCTTGGGATAGAGTTTCTTCGCCTCCGGAACCAGCGGGCCGGGAGGGGAGAAGGTCGTCATGCCGCCATAGGGCGTGCGCGACGACGCCTGGATGCCGGTGTTTGCGTACTGCTCGTTGTCGTAGCAGATGATCAGGCAATCGTGATTGCGATAGAGCGCGCCTGAAATCGAGGCGAGTCCGATGTCGGACGCGCTGCCGTCGCCCGCCTCGCAGATAATGTTCGGATAGGCGCCCTTCCACTTGCCCTTGCGGATCATGGCTTCATAGGCGGCGGCGACGCCCGCGGTGAAGCTACCCGCGCTGCCAATCTGGGTGTGCGCCCAGGGCACATTGTAGGGCGTACACAAATACGAGCTGTTCGCGACATACATGCAGCCTGTCGGTCCGATCAGGATCGTGTTGTCGCCCGCTGCTTTGCTCGTCATCCGGTACTGGATGGACGGCCCACAGCCGGCACAGGTGCGATGGCCGGGGACAAACGGCTCGCTCGACGGCGTTTCAGGGTTGTAGAAACGCGCCCCTTGATTCGGGCTATCGAGAATCGGCAGCAGCTGCCGCTGAACTTCTATGGTTGCCATATCAGTTTCTCCTTGGCCGGGCGAAGCGCCCGGCTCTCCGTCGCAAGAATCTTTTATTCTTCGAATCCGACCCAATGGGTGCGTTTTTCGATTTTCCCGCGTTTCTGCGCTTCTGTCATCTTCTGAGTCATCCAGTAGAACTCTTTCAGCACGATCGCCTCACCGCCCATGCCTGCCATGAATGAGAGGACGAGCGGGCGCTGGGCGCTTTCGTAGAGAGCGGCGCAGGCCTCGGCATAGAGCACGCCGCCGCTGCTCACGCTGCCGAGTCCCATGTTGGTCTCGATCACGCCGACCACTTTGAACCTGCTGAGGACTTCCTTTACGCGATCGGTCGGGTATGGCCGGATCGTCCGCAGCCGTACGAGACCAACCTTCAGGCCCTTATCGCGCATGTGCTGAATCGCGAAACGAGCCGTCACCGCGTGACCGCCCTGCATGAAAAAGACGACGTCGGCGCCATCGGTCATGAACTCTTCGATCCAGGGGTCGTAGCGTCGGCCGAAGATGTTCGCGAACTCGTCGTGGACCTGCTCAATGACCGCCATTGATTCTTCCATGGCGCGTGCACGCTCCAACTGCAGCGGCGGACCCTGTTCCGGCATGATCTGCGGCCCGTGCGACACGGGATGCCGCGGATCGAGCGGATATGGATGCTTATAGGGCGGCAGGAATTCCTTCACCTGGCCCGGGTCGGGCAATTCGACGTCGCTGGTGATGTGGGAGACGAAGAAACCATCCTGGCAAACCATCTGGGGCAAAAGCACACGCGGGTCTTCACCGATTCGATAGGCCATCAGGTGATTGTCGAATGCTTCCTGGGCGTCGCAGGACCAGCCCATAAGCCACCCCATGTCGCGCGTCGACAGCGCGTCGGTATGCTCGGAACCGAAATCGCCCGGCGGATCGAGGGTGCGGTCGGCAATCATCATCTGCACCGGCATACGACTGCCNNGATGCTCAATTGCGAGTGCTCGCTGTCGGCCACGATGTACTCGGCGTCGAGTTCTCCGTTGGCCACCATTTGCGCGAGCGCCATCATCGTCGCCGTGTAAGGCCGGATCGGGTAGGCCGCAATCACATCGACATCGGCGTACTTGGCGGCCTGCGCCGAAGCGACGCAGCCGTTGATCCGGACCGTTTTCTTTTTCCCTGCCGTAACCGTTGCCATGATTGACTCCAATTCTAAACGTTCTCTAGATGTTCTTTGCGGCTCGCTCCCCTAGATTTCTCAGTTCCTCCGCCTGCCGGCCGTGCAGCCCCGGCGAAATAGCGAACGCCGTGTCCATGCGTACGACGCCGGTATCGAAATCAAGTTCGGGGACGCCCTCAAGGCAGCCCGTCGGACATTCTTCGATGCACACGCGGCAACCCTTGCAGTAGTTGACCAGAATCTTATAGAGGCCGTTCGAGCGCGACGGACGCGCAATGCACGGTTCGGGACAAACCAGATAACAATTGTCGCAGGCGTTGCAGGTGCCGCAACTGAAGCAGCGGCTGGCCTCCTCGACCGCCTGCTCTTCCGAGAACGCATGAATCACTTCCTCCTGCGTTTTGCGCCGGCTTGCCGGCGGCACGAGCGTTTGCTGGACGCGCGGGAAGTGCGGGAAATACGTCATGTTCATACGGTTCAGATCGAAGATGACGTCGATGGGAATCGTTCGCGGCTCCAACGTTTCGCCGCGCAGCACTTTGTCCAGATTGAATGCGACGCGCTTCCCGTCGCCAACCGCGTTCACCACCATCAGCGGCTGACCGGATCCCAGCTGAACCACGTCGCCCGCCGCAAAGATGTTGGTGTCGCCGAGACGTCCGAAACGGTCGATCTTGATCGTGCCGCGATCGGTCTTGAACTCGTCCGGCAACCAGCCGAGCGACGCCCGCTGTCCCACTGCGATGATCACGTTGTCGACGTGGAAGCGCTCGGCGGGGAGCTCTCGATGGACGTCAATCGGCGAGGCGTTGATGGCGCCGGAAAAGCGCGCCGGATGCAACTGCAAAGCCTCTACCTTGCCATTACCGAGCACGGCGGTCATTGCCCGCCCATGCACCAACTCCACCCCTTCTTCGAGCATGTCGTGGAGATCTTCCGGCGACGCTGGCATGTCCTCAGGATTGTGCTCCACCGTGATCATGGTTACTTCCACGGCACCTTGCCGCAGCGCTTCGCGAGCGCAGTCGATCGCGGTGTTTCCGCCGCCGATGACGGCGACCCGAGCACCGAGCTTGACCTTTGATGTGCCCATGCCGATATCGCGAAGAAACGGCAGTCCATAATGCACGCCGTCCTTACTCTCACCCTCGGCCCGCACGCTATTGGGCTCGGTGAGGCCCACAGCCAGCACACAGGCGTCGTAGTTCTTTTTCAAGTCGTCCCAGGTGACATCTTTCCCGACCTCGACGTTGGTCTTGATCGTTATCCCGAGCTCAACGAGGCGCTCGATCTCGCGATCAAGCACGTGCTGCGGCAGCACCCAGTCCGGAATGCCGCCGCGATTGAGTCCGCCTGCTTTCGGCGATCGCTCAAGGATGGTCACTTTGTAGCCGAGGCGCGCCAGTTGATACGCGGCGCTGTGGCCCGCGGGACCCGAACCGACGACGGCGACTTTCTTACCGTTCGGCTTGCCGGCTTTAACCACGTCGCGTGTCAGTGCCTGTCCGAGATCGCCGAGAAAGCGCTCGACCGCGCGAATCGAAATAGCTTCATCGTACTTTCCGCGGTTACAAGCCTGCTCGCACGGGTGGTAGCACACCCGGCCGGTGATCGACGGGAAGGGCATGTCTTCCTTGATAAGCGCGTAGGCGTCTAGGTACTTGCCGCGTTTTACCAGGTCGAGATAGCCCTGGATCTTTTCGTTGGTTCCGCAAGCGTTATTGCAGGGCGGCAACTTGTCCCGATACACCGGTCTGATCGAACGCCAGTTGCCGGTGGGGAACAAGTCCTGCCCCTTTTCCTGCGATGGCGCAGGTGTGATGCCTGCGAACGGAATCTTGAGGCGATCGGGGATGCGTGTGCCTTTTGTCGACATGTGATCCTTCCTACCTATGATTCTTTCCTGCTGTAGCCGGAGTCTTTGGTCGTTAGTCGTTGGTCGTTGGCAACCGAGGCTCGCGAGCGACTAACGACCGACGACTAACGACTGAATCGGCCCTATGCTGCCACTGGGTTCAGCTTCATGATGTGCAACCGGTCGAGTGCCAATTCGAATGCCCTCTTGTTCGCGATCATCGGTTCAATCGTCTCCATCTTGACGATGCCCGTAGTCTTCACGACGGCGGCAATGATCGGAGCGGCGATATCGGGCGCGACGGATTTGTTGCGCTCGGCGGCTCCTTCGGTCGAAAGGCGGTCGAGGCCGAGTTCTCCCAGCCGGTAGTAGAGCCATTTGTGGTCGGCCAGGTGAGCGGCATCCACACAGACCAGTTGGGCTAGCCGCTCGGCACCCGGCACGAAGCGAATCATGTACTCCGGTGTGTAGTGCGTGTTGATCACCAGCGTTCCCCCCGGAGGCATTCCGCGCACATAATCCCAACCCTTGATCATCGTCTCCTCGACCAGTACGACGATGTTCGGTTGCTCGTTTTCGTAGGTGAGCTCGTTCTCGAGTACGGCATCGCTCACGCGGCAATACTTGCGCGTCGGGGCATTCGTGCGATCGGGATTGTCGACGTAATTCTCCATCGCCTGAGCGAACTTGCCCTCGATCCGGGCGGAGGCGGAAATGGAGTTGACGATGTCACGTCCCTCTTTGTCCATAATAATGCCGCGTGTCCAAACCGTAAGTTCCGTGTAACTCATGATCAAGTCCTCGTCGTTGGTCGATAGTCGTTAGTCGATAGTCGCTCGCTAACGACCATCGACCGGAACGTCTGATGAACACATCTACTTAGTCCGATGCGCCGGGACACAAATCCCCAGCGCTATTGCTGATCACTGGCGCTCGTTTCCATTGGCTTATCACTGCCGCCGGCCTGCGACTGTCACGATCCGAGTCAAGAACCGCCAGGAAGTCGCTGCGCAAGACAACGAAAGGCGCGACGCGAGTGCCGTCCTGAAATTCCGCTATCGCTAACAGCGCCGCCTTCTTGCACAGGCTTTCGATATCGGCGCCGGTGAGCCCTTCCATCCGGCCAGCAAACTCCTCGAAATCGACATCGGGCGCCAGCGGCACGCGCCGGCAGCAAAGCCGCATGATGGCCGCGCGATCGGCAGCGTCGGGTTTGGCGAACTGGAGTATATAGTCGAAGCGCCCGCTTCGCATGAGCGCCGGCTCGATCCGCTCGGGACGATTGGTGGCTCCGAGCAAAATCACCCCTTTGACGTCGCGCAAATTGTCGATCTCGCGCAAGAGTTGGCTGAGGATCCTTTGGTAGACGTCTGTACCAAACTGATCGGCGCCGAATTTGGGCGCGACTGCGTCAATCGTGTCGAAGAACAGGATGCAAGGCGCTGCCCGCCTCGCCTTTTTGAAAACTTCGCGCAGCGCCCGCTCCGATTCGCCCAACCACTTCGAATACAGTTGCGGGCCATCAATGGCGATGAGCGGGATCTGCTTCTCACCCGAGAGTGCGCGGGCCATGGCGGTCTTCCCAGTACCCGACGGTCCGGTCAGCAGGATGCCTCGCGGCGGCGCCAGGCCAACCTGCTCATAGATCTCGTCGCGCATGTGAGAATGCTCGATGACAGCATCGAGCAGGCGTTTCACCTCGCTGAGACCGCCGAGGGAGGCAAACGTGGCCGCGCTTTTCTCAATAAAAAATTCGCGAGTCGCGCTGGGCTCGACTTCCTTCAAACCGGCGAGAAAGTCGTCGCGCGTAACCTGCAGCGCTCCCAGGTCAGCAGATGCGGCGCCCGCGGTCTGGAGTGGAAAGGCCGAGAGGAAGCCGCGCAACGCAATCATGCCGACTTCCTGTCC
>PLHP01000015.1 GCA_003138955.1 Acidobacteriaceae bacterium
TGGCCGACGCGCAGGCCCTCGCCGGCGGCGACCATCAAGACGATCGAGACCACACCCCAGGCGATGCCAAACATGGTCAGCACTGTACGCACACGGTGCGCCCAGAGGGTGCGGAACACATCCTGGATGAGGTCGCGAAATGACATCTGCAGATTCGACGCGGCTCGGCCAGAAATGAAAGCGCGGACGCGCGTCCTGCTTTGATGTACGTGGAATGGAGGAGCTTTGTTCCAGCGACGACGGGTTGGGACCAGCCGCGTCTGGGCTCAGGCCAGCAGGTGCAAAGATCCGGGGTTGCGGAAGCCGGGAAAGACGCGCTCCGGCCTCGGATTACCCAGTTGCCGCGCCACTGCCTCGGCCATGATCTGGCGGAAGTCCGTGGTCAGCGCCAGGTCGCGCTGTTCATAAAGTTGTTCATTGGCCAGCCCTGGCCAGCGCCCGTACACTTTGCCGCCGCGCACCGTGCCGCCCATTACGAACATCACGTTGGCGTGACCGTGGTCGGTGCCACGGGTTCCGTTCTCCCGTGCGGTGCGGCCAAATTCGCTCATCGTCACCACCACGGTTTCTGCCGCCAGCGCTCCCAGGTCCTGCCAGAAAGCGGCCAGCGAGCCGCTGAACTCCTTCAGCAGCCTTCCAAGCTGCCCCTCGCTTGCGCCTTCGTTCACATGATGGTCCCAGCCGCCGATGTCGGTGAACGCCACTTGCACGCCAAGGTTTGCCTTCACCAGTTGCGCCGTCTGCTTCAGCGCGTCTCCAAATCGCCCTTTCGGATAAACAACTCCGGCCGCCGGACGATACTTCGCCGGGTCGGCAGCCTTCAGCATCTTCACTGCGTCAAAGGTTTCCTGCGCAGTGCCGTGCAGCACTGCATCCACGCTCGCGGCGTACATGGACTCAAATGTATTCGCCAGGGGCTGCGCCTGCGGATTGCGCGGCGCCACGCCAAAGTCATTCACGTTGCCCACGGCCAGCGCCGGAGCCTGTCCGCTCAACATTCGTGGCAGGGCCGTGCCCAGCGCCACGGCGCGGAACGCCGCGTCTCTCTGCGGATCGCCGGTGGCCACCAGCGCGCGATTCAGCCATCCATCCTCGGTGCTCTTCAGTCCTGGCGTGCCGCTTTCCATGAAGTCCTGCGCGTCAAAGTGCGAGCGCGTTGGGTCCGGCGATCCGGCGGCATGCACAATCGCAAGCTCCCTGGCATCCCACAAGGGTTTCAGTGCGCTCATCGCCGGATGCAGCCCGAAGAATCCGTCGAGGTCGATCACGTCGCCCTGGGGAATGGCAATCGTCGGACGCATCGTGTAGTATTCCGCCTCGCCGTGCGGCACCACGATGTTCAGGCCGTCGGCCGCGCCGCGCTGGAAGATCACCACCAGCCGCCGGTGTGGCTGTGCCGCATCGGCGGCCATCGCCGCGCGCGCCAGGAACCCCGGCACCGCCGCCATGCCCACCACGCTCATGGCCCCGCCCTTCAAGAAAATTCGCCGCGTGATTCCCATCGCCTGTCTCCTAGCGCCGTTGAAATTCCGGCGAGCCCAGAATCAATCCAGCCACCGCGCCCTGGTTTACCGGCTTCGGCGGATCGTCCAGTTTGCGCCCGGTCACCAGCGGATCGCTCAACTGTTTGGCAATTGTCTCGTGCGTCTGCGCCGAGACCGCTCCGGCCAGCAGCGCTTGCTCCAGCGCGCGCTGCACTTGTTCGGCCTGGGTTTCGGCCTGAGTTTCGGCATGAGTGCCGTTGCCCGCCAGCTTCGCGGCATCCATCTTTACTCCTGCCAGCTTGCCCGTGCCCAGCCTCAGCGCAAAGTTCATCCGGTTCAGCAGCGCCCCGGAGTTCACCCAGCTCTCCGCGCGCATCGAGTATCCCGTCGGCGGCTGTGCTCCGTAGAGCGGCATTCCCATGCGGTTCAGCGCATCGTTCACGCTCTGCGTCCGCGTCAGCTCCGCGCCCGTGGCGCGTAGCGCCGACACCGTAAACTCCAACGGTGTTTTCACCTTGGCGCGATACTCCTTGACGTCCCAGAACTCCGGCGCGCCGAGCATGGTGCCGAGCACCGCCTTGATGTCTCCTTCGCTTTCGAGAAACGTCCTGGTCATCGCATCCACCAGTGCCGGAGGCGGCGTGTCGCTCACAAAGCGCTGCGCTAGTTTGGTGGAGATGAAGCGCGCTGTGGCCGGCTCATGCGCCAGCATCTCCAGCGCGGCCTCACCCTCGCGTTGTCCGTTCTCGTGGAAGACCCGCCCCAGCACTGTCTTGTCTCCCGGTTCGTGCCTCGGCTCGCGAAAGACGAAACCTCCGCCCTGCCTCGGCTCTCCCAGCGTCCATCCGGTCAGCACCCGCGCCAGCTCGGTCACATCCTTCTGCGTGTAGCCGCCGTTCACGCCCAGGGTGTGCAGCTCCATCACCTCGCGCGCATAGTTTTCGTTGAGGCCCTGCGAGGGCTTGCCGTTATTCCTGGCGCGCGCGGCGGCCTGCGAGTTGGGACCCACGCTCTGCCAGTTGTCCAGGTACCACAGCATCGCCGGACTCTCTGCCGTGGCCAGCAGCAGGTCGCTGAACGTTCCCAGCGCCCGTGGACGAATCACGTCGCGCTCATACGCCGTCACCAGATACCGCTCCGCGCCCTTGCCGAGAAACACGTTGAAGTGATTGAACCAGAAGTCGGTCATTACCTCTTGCAGTTGCCGCTCGCTATAGGTCGCGCGCAACAGCTTGCCCTGCAGCAGCTCGCCGTTCACCACCGCCACCGGATTTTCCAGCGAGAGCAG
>PLHP01000139.1 GCA_003138955.1 Acidobacteriaceae bacterium
GGCTAATTTGGACAGCAGTGATCGGCCCGTAAGCCGTAAGTGCTATCTTCGCCGAGTTCCTTCCCGCCGATCAAGGCAAACAGCTTTCGCTCATACGCGAGTTCGGCCGCATCGGAACCCGGAAATTCCTTTATAACCCTGTCATACCAGTCAACCGCCATCTCAACGTGGGGAAGCCAAGACGCATCGATCATGAACTTTCGATCGCTCTTGGACCAAAAATCACCGTTCGTAAAGATAGGACCTAGCCACCGCCGATGTAATATTGGCGTCGGAGAATTTTCCGACGATTTCATTCAACTGCTTCAGACGACCGCTGATTTCCTTTGCCTCGCTGGTCTGTGGATACTCGCGCACAAGGGACTTCCAGTCGGCAAGCGCTACGTTTATGCGCCCCTCATCAAACGAAATTTGGCCAAGGAAATAAAGCGCGGTTGCCTTGCTCGCAGGAGCGGTGCTTGCGCCATGCAGTGCCACGATGAGAGTCTCTTTAGCCTTTTCATTTAGGCCGTGCTGATAGTAGTCTTTAGCGAGATCGACTGATTGGGCCGACGATGCGCAGGACGTGAGCAATCCTACATAAACAGTTACACATACATATAGCGAGGCTCTTCTAAGCATGAATGTTCCTCCCTAGGATTTCTTCGTCGGAATTGTATTGCGTTGCCTTCTGAGCCGTATGTGAGTACAGTCACACCGCATAGGTGACAACGAATCTCCCCCGTTCCCCTCTGCTCCCCTGCACCCGCACGTTCCCCGGCCCTCCACCCCCCCACCCGGAACTTCGCCAGCGAATCCCTCAGTTCTGCGACATTTTGCGGCGGAGATGGACCTATGGATCTTCTTTGTCAATGCTCAGCATTAACTTTGCTTTAAGCTGCTCCTCGAAGCGGAGCCTGTACTCAGGCGGAAGCTTATCGAGCATCTTAGCCAATTCCAACATTTTCTCGCTGGCGACCTTTGAATCGCGCACCATTACAAGGTGCAAAAGGCACATGCGGATCTCTCCGCTCAGGATGGTCGCGAGATGGCACCACTCGCCGAAATGTTCCGCCACAAAGGCGCTTTTGCTTCTCATCCATTTTCCCGCATGAATGGCATTGCGCAGATCCTGGGTCATCCGCAACATGGCTGTGCCGGGATACACGAAGAAGAGTTCCGCGCCCCGCGTGATCGCCTCTTCCGTCATTTCGGGGTGGGTAATCGGCATGAGTTCGCGAAATCCCCCAGCGAGCGCGGCCTTTATGTCCTGACCCACAATCCCCGCCGGTATCCATGCACGCTCTTCGGCAACATTTATGAACTGCTCGAAGCTCCAGTCGGCTATCACATCCCTGAATGGTCGTGGCTTCTTGCGCGTCGATCTCTTGAATTGGCTGGTCGCGACTACCTCTGGCTCGTACTTCAGACACATGAGGGCCAAAAGCGCCTCATTCATGGCTGCACCCATCAAGCAAGCCGCAAGATATGCTTTCGCTTCCTGAGCCCTAATTGTCTCTTGTTCGCAGAAGTGAACAAGGTCAAACATCTGAAGCTGTTTTGCGTCCATACATTGACGCATAGCTTTTGTAATCTCTTCAGGGCTAGTTGGAAGTATGTTCTGCAGATTACGGACAATATCCTGTGACGCTTGTTCGATCTGTTTTTGCTTGTCCGCCATGCATATATCTTAGCTTCCACGCGGACAGTTCTGCAGCGCCAGCCAAGAAAGAACAGCCATCGCTCCGTCACTAGGCGGAACCTAGGTTCGCACTCAAACCCCTTCCCGGCCAACTCCCGCTCGCGGGCGCGCGCGCGCGAAAACGAAAATGCGCACCACGCCAGTCACGCGAGACAGCACCTGCACGCCACGAAAACGCGCTGCGCACACCCGCTCGGATCGCCGCCCCGCCCCACTCGCGAGCGCGCGGGCCCCGGCCCCTGGGGTCCAAGTTCCGTACTGGGGGGTGTAGCACTTTTGCCGTCGCCATACACTACCCCCTTGGGCGTTTGCCGGAGGAGTCAGCGTCATTTATACTTACCGTTTGCCTCAACTAAGCTGATGCAATCAGGAGCAAGGACTTTCGATGCCGAAACGTACATTTCAACCCAACCGGCGCAAGCGCTCAAAGAAGCACGGCTTCCGGACTCGCATGAAGACCAAGAGCGGGGCCAAGGTGCTGTCGCGCCGCCGGGCCAAGGGACGCAAGCGCGTCTCGGTGAAACCGGGTTTCCGCGAGTAGTTTTCCCCCGACGGACAGCAAAGGCCGTCATTATCATTAACTATAATTACTGTGCAGGATTGTGAGCTGGTGACGGCCGACGCTCCGAAGCGGAGTGGAAAGCAGCCCGCGGCGAAGGCGCGAGCAAGTTTTCCGCGCGCCGCGCGGCTGCTCAAGCACTCCGACTTCGATCGCGTGTACAAGCAAGGCCGGCGGCACTTTTCCCCGCACATGACTGTCTTCTATCTGCGGCAGGAAGACGCTTTACCGGAGAGAAACGCGCGCGTAGGCTTCACTGTCGGCCGTGTGCTGGGAGGCGCGGTCGAGCGGAACCGGATCAAGCGGCGCCTGCGAGAAGCAGTGCGGCTGCGGCGTTCGGTGCTGCAAGGCGCGTGTTCCGTCGACCTGGTCATCAATCCGAAGAAGTCCGTGCTGACCGAGAAATTTTCTGTAGTGCTCGAAGAAGTGGGCCGGGCGCTGGATGCGATTGCGAGAAAGCTGATGGAGAAATCTGATGGGGAAAGAGAACTAAAGAAATGAAGTCTCTCGCGCTCCGGCTCCTGCGACTTTACAAACGGTGGATTTCCCCGGCGTTCCCTCCGTCCTGCCGTTATGTGCCGACGTGTTCGGAATATGCGATGGAAGCGGTCGAACGCTATGGCGCGTTGCGCGGCGGAATCATGGCGGCGTGGCGAGTGCTGCGGTGCCATCCCTTGGCAAAGGTCGGGTATGACCCTGTGGTGAAGGCTGACCCGGTTCGCCGCTCCAGCCCCTTCATTTCCCATAGAGACGCGGCTTGCCGCGTCTCCCGCAGCGGAGACGGGCAAGCCCCCTCTCTGCAGCGCCTAACTGCGACAAGAAATTACGAAATGACGAGCGACTGATTTGGCCGAATTTAATAATCCTCAACAAGAACCCGGGATGGAGCGCAAGCTGCTGGTGGTCTTTGCGCTGACCTTCCTGGTCATCATGCTTTTCCAGCCGCTCTTGAAGAAGTATGGACCGCAGCCTCCGGCGAAGCCGGAGAGTTCCCTAGCGCCGCCCGTCCAGAATCAGGCGCAACTCCCTTCGCAAACTCCAACCCAACTCCCAACCGCGCCCAGTGCATCCGCAAAGAAAAAGACGCCAGCATCGGCTCCGCTACAGGCGGCAACCGAGTCCGAGACGGTGATTGAAAATGACGTCTACCGGATCGTCTTCACCAATCGCGGCGCCCGGGTTAGGTCGTGGGTGCTGAAGAAATACACCGACGACAAAGGTGGTCCGCTGGAACTGGTGAATAGCGCGGCGGCGGAGAAGTTCGGCTATCCGCTGACCTTGTGGACGTATGACGAGACGCTCGGTAACCAGCTGAACTCGGCGCTGTATGTGGCGACGAGCACCGGAGCGACCGCTCCCGCTGAGATCAAGTTTGCCTATGCCGACGCCGGCGGTAGCCTCTCGGTCGAGAAGACCTTCAAGTTTGATCGCGACAGCTATGTAGTCGCGGTGCGGACTGCTGTGGAAGTGAACGGCGCGCAGGTCACGGCGTTTCCCATGTGGCCAGCCGGGTTCGGCGACAATACGACCGGTCCGCAGTACGCGACTGGCCAGATCATGTATCAGTACGACAACAAGGTCGAACGGCTGGCCATCAAGAAGATCAGTGGCGGCGGCACCCTCCCCGGACCGTTCCATTGGGCCGGAGTGTCGGACCAGTATTTCGCAGCCGTTTTCGTGCCGCAGGATCCGCAGAACGCGGCCATGGTGACCCTGCGTAACGCCATTGAAATTCCGCACAGCTCATCCGATGCCCATAACAAGCAGATGGACAAGGTGGACGTGCTGGGCGCGGCGGTAGGCAGCCTGAGAGGCGCAACCGACGCCCGGCTCTATGTGGGCCCCAAGGCGCTGTCGGATCTGCAAGCGGTAACCGTCCCCGGCATCACGGGCGCGGAACCGGATCTGCGGGCGGTCGTCGATTTCGGCTGGCTGGGAATCATCGCGCGGCCCCTGTTTTTATGGTTGAAGTGGATGCACGGTTACATCCACAACTGGGGCTGGGCGATCCTGTTGCAGACGCTGGTCATCAACCTGGCGCTCCTGCCGCTGCGCATCACCCAGATGAAGTCGATGCTGAAGATGCAGCGCGTGCAGCCGCAGATCAAGGCAATCCAGGAGAAGTACAAGAAGTACACTCTGCGCGATCCGCGCAAAGCCGAAATGAACCAAGAGGTTTCGGCGCTGTATAAGAAGGAAGGCGTGAATCCCGCCGGTGGATGTCTGCCGCTGCTGATCCAGATGCCGTTTCTGTTTGCCTACTACCGCATGCTCAACGTCGCCATGGATCTGCGGCATGCGCCGTGGCTCTGGGTTCACGATCTTTCGGCGCCCGACCCGTGGCACATTCTCCCGGTTGCAATCATAGTGACCATGCTGGTGATGCAGCGCATGACCCCGCAGGCGGGCATGGATCCGGCGCAGCAGAAGATGATGAACATCATGATGCCGGGCATGCTGGGCATCATGAGCTGGAACCTGCCCTCCGGCTTGGGTCTGTACTGGTCCGCGGGCCAGTTGATAGGCATCGTGCAGCAGGCAGTGATGAATCGCACTTCGCTGGGCCGGGAAATGCGCGAGATGATGGAGAAGCGAGCAAGGAAGAAAGAGAAATAGCTGTCAGTCGTCAGCCATCAGCCGTCAGCGACCCACGCGCCGGTTTACCTGATGGCTGAGAGCTGAGAGCTGACAGCTGAAAGCTTACTTATGCCAATCACAGACAAAGTTGCCGCTGCAAAACAAATTGGGGAATTTCTGCAGGCCGTAATCTCGAACGGCGGTTTCAAGCTCAAGTACAGGGTCACCGTCGATCCCCCGATGGCGCAGAATCGCGAGTGGGAGCATCCGGAAATTCTCGTCGAGTTTGCCGGCCCGGATTCGGCTCTCTTGCTCGAGCGCAGTGGCGAGTTGCTGCGCTCGTTTGAGTTGCTGGCGACGGAGATCCTGCGCCTCCAGGGCAACGAGCACGAGAAGATCTGGTTCGACTGCCAGAACTTCCGGGCAATGCGCATCGACGAACTGCAACTCGCGGCGCGGGTAGCGGCGGAGCAGGTGCGCCGGACGAGCGAACCCTACCGCTTCGGGCCCATGTCGTCGCGCGAGCGCCGCATCGTGCATCTGGCGCTCCGTGAGGAAAAAGATTTGCGCACCGAGAGTGACGGCGAGGGCGGAAGACGCTCGGTGGTGGTCTATCCGGGAAACTACAAGACGGCGCCGCCAGCGCGACGGGAGCGGCGGACGGACTGAGGTCAGAGGTCAGATTGCAGAGGTTAGAGGTCAGAGGTGAAACCGTCAAAACCTTTTGGGTTCTCACCTCTGCAATCTGACCTCTGACCTCTCACCTCTATTTCATAGTTGCACATAGTTGCACACTTCGCGCGGCAGTTAGTACTTCGACACTTGACAGCGTAAAAAAATCGCGATCCGATAATGCGCTCGCGCGGAAATTTTTTCTCGCAAAACACCGACGCAGCGTTTTTTTTGTGCTAGTATCCGGTTCGTCTCGTAAAAAATTTCGCCGACAGCCGTACAGCAAGACAAGACCTGCTCTGCAATAAAAGCAGAACTCATAATTTCAAGATTGGTTCTTCCCCGGACGTTTTTGCGCCGGCGCATTCGATATTCTGGTAAACAATGTCTTTCACCAGTCCCGCCATCGTCCCGAATCCTTGGGTGCGCATCCTCGACGCCCTGGAAAAAAANNTTCGTGCGCATTCCCACCGCCGAGTTCCATCACGTAGGCGACAAATACGCGGATCTGATTCAGGAAGCGCTCGACAATCTCGGCCTCGGATACGAAGATGTGAAATTCGTTACCGCCGAAGACGATCCGTCGAACACGCCCACCCGGCATGACGGCGGGTTCTCGGCTCAGAGTTCGAGTGCCGGTCTGAATCCTGGTTCAGCTCCGCAGGCCGTGGCGTCGGGGTTGCATCCGACGCAGGGCCGCTTCGACTGGGACAGCGCCGCCCAACTGAATCCGCGCTATACCTTCGATGCCTTCGTCATCGGCAGCGGCAACCAGTTTGCCCACGCCGCCTGTCAGGCGGTGGCGGAGCGCCCTTCGAAAGCCTACAACCCGCTCTTCCTGTACGGCGGCACCGGCATGGGCAAGACTCATCTGATGCAGGCGATCGGCCACGAGATCAAGCGCCGGACGCCGCAGTCCGCCATCTGTTACGTGTCGAGCGAAAAATTTACCAACGAGATGATCAACTCGCTCCGCTACGACAAAATGATCAGCTTCCGCGATAAATTCCGCACCATGGATGTGCTCCTGATTGACGACATCCAATTCCTGGCGCAGAAAGAGCGCACCCAGGAAGAGTTCTTCCACACCTTCAATGCGCTGCACGAATCGATGAAGCAAATCGTGATCGCCAGCGACCGTCCGCCCAAAGAGCTGGCAGAATTTGAAGACCGCCTCCGCAGCCGCTTCGAGTGGGGCCTGATTGCCGACATCCAACCCCCCGACTTGGAGACGAAAGTTGCCATCTTGCAAAAGAAGGCGGAGCAGGAGCGCGTAACCCTGCCCGTGGACGTGGCGTTGTTCATCGCTTCAAATATCCGCTCCAACGTGCGTGAACTGGAAGGTGCTCTGATCCGCTTGGTAGCGCATTCGTCGCTGATCGGCGCTACCATCACACTTCCCTACACCCAGCAGGTATTGAAGAATTTCATTGATTCGCAGGCCCGCAAGGTGACGATTGAATCCATTCAGAAAGCGGTGGCCGAGCAATTTGGCCTGCGCCTGGTGGAAATTAAGTCGAAGAATAATTCGCGATCGATCGTATATCCGCGCCAGATTGCTATGTACCTGGCCAAGCATCTTACCGAAGCCTCCCTGCCTGAAATCGGGCGCCAGTTCGGCGGCAAGCACCACACCACCGTCTTGCATTCGGTCGATAAAATTGAAGAGTTGCGCAAGACCGACAAGGATTTGAACAGATTGCTCAATAAAATGACCGAGCAACTGGGCGCGTAAACGGCTGCCTCCACCGCCTTTTCCACGATTCAGGCCGTTCTTTTCACCCCTAGGCTGTGGAGTGTCTGTGCAAGCTGTGTGAGACCGGACAGAAATTTGAAAATCGTTCATGGTTTACAATGGCTTCCGCTGGAATGGGTAGCGATTATTCACATGAACGATCGCTGTGGAAGCAATTGAACCGGAGGGATCTGGACCGTTTTTCCACTTCTCCGAAGCGCCTACGGTTACTACTGGTTTTCTTGCTTTTGTATTTGATATAAGAAGAGAACAGAAGTAGAGTCGGGAGACCCAATATGCCGGTGGAAGTCGCCCCTGCCATAGCCGCCGCTACCATGGAAATTACGGTTAGCCAATTTGAGCTCCTTCGCGAACTGACAGCCACTCAGGGTGTGGTCGAGCGCAAGACCACAATTCCCATCCTCTCCAACTATCTTTTCGAAGCTGCGGGAGATAAATTGTCGCTGACCGCGACTGACCTCGACCTGAGCCTGCGCACGTCCTGCAACGCCAAGGTGAAAAAAGAAGGCGCCTGCACAATTCCAGCGCGCAAACTTCATGACTACGTGAAACTTCTCCCCGACGCCGATATCACTATCCGGTTGCTAGAGAACCACTGGGTAAGCATTCGCTGCGGCCGGTCCAACACGAAGATGGTCGGCATGGCGAAGTCGAATTTCCCAGGCTTGCCGGTGTTTCCATCAGCGGGAGCGATCAAGATCCCTGCGGCTGTGCTGCGCTCGATGATTGCCAAGACAGGATTCGCCATTGCCAGCGAGGAGTCGCGCTACACCCTGAACGGCGCATTGATGGTGCTAAAGCCGGAGTCGATCACCATGGTTGCAACCGATGGCCATCGCCTGGCGCACATAGAGCGCACCGGAGAAAAGTTTGAAGGCGTTTCCGGCGAGATGAAAACGCTGATTCCGAAGAAGGCAATGGATGAGTTGAAATCGTTGCTCGATTCCCATAGCGAGAACGCTGTAGAGACCATCGACTTCGCCAAGGACGAATCCACTCTCTTCTTCCGCGTCGGTCAGCGATTGCTAACCTCGCGCCAGCTTACGGGCCAGTTCCCCAACTACGAGGCCGTGCTGCCGAAGGACATCACCAAGTCCATAGCGTTGCATGGCGAGGAACTCGGAGCCGCAATCGCGCGCGTGGCCCAGTTCGCCGATGAGCGCTCGCGAGCCGTAAAGCTGCGTCTGGAAAAAGGCGAGCTGAAAATTTCCGCATCGTCCACCGAGACCGGCGACTCCGAGGATTCCATAGAAGTTGCCTATGACGGTGAGCCAATACAGATAGGCTTCAACGCCCAATACCTGATCGACTTCATCAAAGCAACCGGTTCGTGCGATGTGAAACTCGAACTAAAAGATGCCCAATCCGCCGGCCAGCTCCGTCCCGCGGAATCCGAAGATTACAAGTACCGCTACATCGTAATGCCCATGCGGATCTGATGGCACGCTAGGGCGGGGCTGCCAAGTGTGGGTTTCGGGGTCGCACAGTTCTTAGCTGATGCAGGAGAAGCCCTTGACCAAGAGCCTACAAGAAGAGCTTCAGGTCTTTGAGCGGCATAGGTCCGAGTGGCTGCGCTTCCACCGAGGCGAATTCGTCGCAATCGTCGGCATGAGGATAATCGGCTTCTATCCCGATTTCGAGTCTGGATTCAAAGCAGGTTTTTCGGTTGCAGGTTTAGGTAGAGACTTTCTACTGAAGCAGATCTGGGCTGAGGATCCGGTCTACTTAGTCTGCTAGGGAATGGCGCCTGGCAACGGGCGCTGGCGTGGCCGCCGCTCCCTCTCGCGATGCTATGGCAGATTCGCACGCTACCGATCATCCGGATAGGCCCGTCGAGGTCTTCTATGCTTATTCCCATAAGGATGAGCGCTTACGCGACAAGTTGGAGACGCACCTCAGCATTCTGAAAAGGAACCGGGTTATCTCCGGTTGGCATGACCGCCGGATTTCGGCCGGGATGGGGTGGACGGGAAAAATCGATGACAAACTGAACAGAGCAGACCTCATCCTACTGCTGGTAAGCGCTGACTTTATTGCCTCGGACTACTGCTACGACAAAGAGATGATGCGCGCAATGGAGCGCCACGAGCGCGGAGAGGCGCGGGTGATCCCAGTGATTCTCCGCCCCTGCGACTGCCAGGGCGCACCCTTCGGCAAGTTGCAGGGACTCCCTAGAGACATGAAAGCTGTGACGAGCTGGACGAGCCGGGATGAGGCCTTTAAGTGCATCGCGATTGGCGTGGGGAAAGCCGCTGAAGAGTTGCGGGCTGCGAAGCTCACGATGCCAAGCAATAACGCGGGCGAGTCGGTGCGCGGGGCTTCAGTAGCGAGCGGGAAAGCGCGCGCACGTAGGGGCACCGCTATGCCCCACCGCGCGCAGTGGCGCCCCGACTCGAGTACCCTATTGCAACAAGGGCCGCACATCGCAATTCTGATTAGCAGAACACCGTCGGAATTGGGGGAAGCAAAAGCGGCCGGCCTAGATCTCAAAGAGCTTCCGGTCAGGGCACTAATCGATACCGGCGCATCGCTGACACTAATCAATCCGCAAATTGCAGCGACCTGCCAACTCAAGCAGACTGGGAACTTGAAGATCAACGCCATTGGCGGAGAGGCTGGAGAATTCCAGGAATACGCCGCGGCTATTTCTTTTCCTGGAACCGACCTGCCGCGTCTCGACCTTGTTCGTGTAGTAGCGTGCCCGATCATTCGCCAACCTCACTTCGCATGCATCCTGGGCCGCGACATATTACGCAACTGGCTTCTGGCGTATGACGGGCTGAACGGCAAGGTTGAGATTAGGGCACGGTGACCCAAGAAGGGCGTTCCACCCTTGACCAAAACCCCGCTCTCCATTTACATTTGCGGCCATTCCAGTAGTCGGAGGTCCCAATGTTATCCGGTTTTAAGCAGTTTATTTTGCGCGGGAATGTGGTGGATATGGCGGTGGGCGTGGTGATTGGCGCGGCCTTTGGCGGCGTGGTCACGGCATTGACCGCAGACTTGTTGACGCCATTCATCGCGGCAATCGTAGGCAAACCCGATTTCTCTGCCATTCATTACACGATTCACGGTACGTTGTTTCCCGTAGGCCATTTCATCAACGCTCTGGTGTCGTTTCTGCTGATTGCCGCAGCTGTCTATTTCTTTGTAGTCACGCCGATCAATGCGCTGGTAGCGCGGATGCACAGGGATCCCGCGCCGGCCGATCCCACCACCAAAAAGTGCCCGGAATGCCTGAGCGAGATTCCGATCGACGCGTCCCGCTGCAGCCATTGCGCACAACCGGTGATTGGCAAGGCCGCTTAGACTAGTAGTTGCCGAAGAAAGCCGGGCGTCAGGATGACGATGAACTAAGCCCGGCGCCTTCTCAGAACGCTTTCGCGGAATCCAGCAGGATCGTGACCGGCCCTGCGTTAACCAACTCCACCTGCATCGTTTCCTGGAAGCGTCCGGTTTCCGAGCGCACGCCGGAGGCGCGGACTTTCTCCACAAAATATTCGTAGAGCTCGCGCGCCTGCTCCGGCGGAGCGGCCCCGTCAAACGATGGCCGCTTGCCGCGGCGCGCGTCTCCGTAGAGGGTGAACTGCGAAACCACCAGCAGCGCCCCGCCCACCTCCGCCACCGACAAATTCATCTTGCCGCCGGCATCTTCAAAAATGCGCAGGCCAATCGTCTTCTCGACCAGGTAATCCGCCGCAGTGCGCGTATCTCCCGCGCCCACCCCAAGCAGCACCACCAGCCCGAGGCCGATTTCGCCCACGGTCTCGCCCTTCACAGTGACTCGGGCGCGGCTAACGCGCTGAACCACGGCACGCATTCAGCGGCTACCCCTCACCGCGAAGCCCCTCGTTTCCGGCAAGCGCCTGTAGAAGATCAAGCAGGATGTGCACGTCCAAATCGTGACATGACTCCGGCGAAATGAGCAAGCACCAGCCGACACGGAGTTTGACCGTTCTCCCCGCCGCCAGTTAGCATTCCTTAGTGATCTCCGCTCAACCAGCTTTCTTTTGCAACCCGCTGAAAGCCCCCAGCTTCGTATCAGGGTATCGCTTTAGCGATACCGCAAGTTCTGCGAATTCAAACGCCCCTTTAGGGGCCAGGCATTTTCCCGTACCTCCCTTTGCATACTTTTCCGATCCCTTTTAGACTACTGGTTTCGACTTCATTCGTTCGATTGAGCAACATGCAGTCGTAAATTCAGCAAACGCTGGCCCGCAACCCGGACCCGCGATTCCCAGACTCAGAAACGAGGAGAACATGGCAGCNNGTGAAGCAGATTATCGTCGAGCAACTGGGTGTGGACGAAGCCCAGGTGGAGGACAACGCGTCGTTCGTGGACGACCTGGGCGCCGATTCGCTCGATACCGTCGAGCTCGTGATGGCCTTCGAAGAGGCCTTCGATATTGAAATCTCCGACGAGGATGCGGAGAAGATTCGCACCGTGTCCGATGCCGTCGACTACATCGGCAAACACGCCAAAGCAGGCAAGTAAATCTGGCAAGTAATTCGGAGAGCAATCTGGAGAGCAATCTGGGAAGACGGGTCGTCATCACCGGCATCGGCCTCATCTGCTCCGTGGGCAATACCACCGGCGCAGTATGGCAGGCCCTGCTCGCTGGCAAAAGCGGCGTCGGCCGCATTACCGGCTTCGACGCCTCCGCCTTTGCCTGCCAGATCGCCGCCGAGGTCCGCGACTTTGACCCCTTCGATTTCATCGAAAAAAAAGAAGTAAAAAAAATGGGCCGCTTCATCCACTTCGCCATCGCCGCCTCCGACGAAGCGATGAAGATGTCCCAGCTCCAGGTCACGCCCGAAAATGCCGAGAGCGTCGGCGTGCATATCGGCTCGGGCATCGGAGGATTCGACGTGATCGAGCGCGAACACAACGCGCTCCTCGCCGGCGGACCGCGCAAGATTTCCCCTTTTTTCATTCCCGCCGCCATAGTCAACCTCGCCGCCGGCCACGTTTCCATGCGCTTCGGCGCCAAGGGTCCAAATGAAGCGACGGCCACAGCCTGCACCACCAGCGCTCACTCCATCGGCGATTCCTTTCGCATCATTCAGCACCATGACGCTGACGTAATGATTGCCGGAGGCTCCGAAGCCGCCATCACTCCCATGGGCGTAGGCGGATTCGCCGCCATGCGCGCACTCTCCACGCGCAATGACGACCCCGCCCGCGCCAGTCGTCCTTGGGACAGGGACCGCGACGGCTTCGTGATGGGTGAAGGCGCCGGCATCCTGGTCCTCGAAGAACTCGAGCATGCCCGCCGCCGCCGCGCTCCCATCCTCGCCGAAATCGTAGGCTACGGTATGTCCGCGGACGCCTATCACATCACCCAACCCGCCCCCGAGCACGAAGGCGGTTTCCGCGTCATGCGCAACGCCCTGCGCGACGCCAAACTCGATCCCGGCGTCGTCGGCTACGTCAACGCCCACGGCACCTCGACCCCCATAGGCGACACGCTCGAAGCGCACGCCATTAGAAATTTATTTGGAAAGAAAGTCCCCGTCAGTTCCACCAAGTCCATGACCGGCCATCTGCTGGGCGGGGCGGGCGGATTAGAGGCGGGAGTGACCGTGCTGGCGTTGCGCGATCAGATTTTGCCACCCACCATTAATCTCGAGAATCAGGATCCTGATACCGAAGGCATGGATTTCGTTCCCAACCAAGCCCGCAAAGCCGATTTCGAATACGCCATGTCAAATTCATTCGGCTTCGGAGGCACCAACGGCGCGTTGTTATTTCGCAGATGGTCAGAGTAGAAGCGAAGAAGGTCAGAGGTAAGAGGTCAGATTGCAGAAGTTAGAAGCCAAGGGGTTTTCACCTCTGCAATCTGACCTCTAACCTCTGCAATGGCCTTTCACCTCTGCAATCTGACCGCTGACCCCTGACCTCTGACCTTAAACGTCACATTCCCGATGTGAGCATCATCACGGTCAAGATTGAAAATCCAAGAATAAAATCGTCTCACGCAATGAAAGTTGCGGAGATTAGAAGTCAGACTGCAGGCTTTAGACCTCAGCAATCTGACCTCTAACCTCTGACCTTAAACGAGGCTTGGCATGAAGCGAGACTCCGAGGCGCTGAAGCTCCGTACCAAGGACTTTGCATTGCGAGTCCTCAGACTCCATCGCTCCCTCCCGCGAACTCAAGAAGCGCGGATCTTGGGTACGCAGCTTCTTCGCTCCGGCACTTCGATCGGAGCAAACTACCGGCCAGCGTGCCGCGGAAGATCCCGGGCTGAATTCGTAGCCAAACTGGGGATCGTTTTGGAAGAAGCAGACGAGACAGTTTTCTGGCTAGAACTCCTTCAGGAGGGAAACATCTTCCAGGCGGAAAAACTGAGCGATCTAGTGCGAGAAGCCAATGAACCAGTAGCAATCTTCGCAAGTTCTGTGCGCACCGCAAGAGGCCAACCTCTGCAATCTGACCTCTAACCTCTGACCTCCCTACTCTTTTTTCATAGCTTCGATCATCACATACAGCTGCGAAGTATCCGTCACCTCGACGTAGGGCTTGCCGCTACGTTTGCTGCTGACCACCCAGATCATAGGCGTGTGCTCGATGTGCAGACTCACGCCCAGGTCTTTGTCTGCCCTCACCAGCCCCGCCAGCTTGCCCTCCGGATCCACAAGGAACGGCAAAGCAATCTTGTGCTCGGCGGCAAACTTGTCGGCAAATCCCCGCAAGTTCTGCGGGAAGATCTCCAGTTGGTGCGCAAACACGGTTTCCCGAAACTCGTTTCCGATCTCCTTGGAATGCGTGTCGAAATAGCGCGCCAGCACCGCAGCGTCGAACGACCAGTTGTGCCCCGGCAACGGGAAATCGTGCTGTACCAGCGGAATCTTATAAGTCCGCGAGGCCTGCGCCAGCAGCGGCGCGACCCGGCCGCATTGCGGGCATTGAAAGTCTTCGAAAACGACAATAGCAACCTGCGCCCCCTTCGGCGGACGCAGAGCCTCTGGCACATCCTCCGCAAAAACCGGCAGGCAGAGCAGCACCAGACAGGCAAGAACAAGAGACGGCAAAAACAGGGACACCAGGCGTGGTAGCAGTAGTTGAATCTTCATAGTTTTATTTGGATGCGCATCGAACTGAGAATATTCCTATATGCTAGCGAATTCATCCCATTCGCGCACCTGGTCAGCCTTGGAGTAAGCCCCGGAGGGGCGAACTAACTTAGCCCAGCGCTTCAGCGCTGGGAAAGGCGGGAAGAATGACCTAAGTCCCGGAGGGACGACCCAGTTCTCACGTGCACCCTTCAGGGGCTGGCCATCCGCCATGCCTACTTCAACTCGCCGTTGGGATTGATGTTGTAAAAATAGTAGAACCGCAGCCCGAGAATTTGCCCGGGAAATTCCTTCGGCAGCGGCGGAAACGGGGTGGAGTCGGTGATGCTCGCCCAAGCAGCCCGGTCGAGCGCCACGTCGCCGGACGAGGTGTGAACCACCATGCCGCTCGTCTTGCCATCCTTCAGGATGACGAATTCTATCGAAAGCTTGCCCTGTTTCAAGATCGGCGGATACACCGACGGCGGCATCAGGGTATACCAGTTCTGCTTTACAATTTGCACGACCCGAGTCAGATAAGGCCCGAAGTCCACGCCCATCGTGTCGGTCAGGATTTCCGCCTGGTCCAGTGCTTTGGCCCCGCTCCTGCCCGGGCTCCCGAATTCACCCGCTTGTCCAGAACCGTATTGCCCATGGTTGGCGGCTAAACCCTGCTCCGCTTGTGCGATCGCCTCGCCCGGCGTCATGGAAGTCTTAAAATTCGGCACCGGCCGGTTCTGCGGAGGCGTCTGCAACCGCGCCGTCTGACCGCTCGGCTGCGGCTGCGCAAACCCCGAACTCTCCTGCGGTGCCGGCGGTTGCTGATTCGGCGCAACCTGGTTCTGCGGAGGCTGGCCTTGCGCCGGTGGCGGCGCGTTCTCGCCCGGCCGTCCCGCACGCGCGCTTTCCAGTATCTTCTTCAACTCTTCCCGATTGATCTGTGGCGCTTTGCTGGTCGCGATCCGGTCCTTATCCGAAAGCACCTTGGCATCCGGACGCCGCGTCAGCTTCTGCTCGTCCGGCGGCAACTCCAGAAACGTCGCGTCTTTCGACCGGTCCGCATCCGTACGAATCGCCAGATTCACCGTCCGGTGCGGCAACAGCCCCATCAACTTCTCGCTGTTCCACAAAAGAATAATCACCATCAAGTGCAGGATGACCGACAACCACAAAGCTTCGCGCTTGCGAGACCGCGAGAGATCGTCCTGCAACTGAATCAGAAGATGCGGAACATCGTCGGGATTGAACCCCCGGTAAGCCGTCTCCCAGTTCTGCCCTTCAAACAAATCGCGCTGCTCCGCCTGCTCGGAGGGCGGAGTCAACGGATCGCGAGATGATGATTCGCGAGACGATGATTCGCCGGACGATGTACTGCCGGACATGGGATCGCGCGACGGAATTTGGGTAACCGGCATCAGGCAGAGACTACAACTTTAGAACCACGGCCAGGCTCCTGGGTTGCGTAACATGTCGCGCAACATCTTGCGTAAGATTTACCCGCAAAGTTCCTTCGTAAAGTTACGTAAATTATGGAGCCACGACCGCCAATCCCATTGTCGCATTTTTTGCGCTCGCCGAGTGAGTACCTGGGTAATGGCGGAGCAGCGGTCAGCTCGAACGCGGTGCAAACTGATTACAAACCGACGTGATTGCCTGCGGCATTAGGATTCGTATCAGGGCACCCTTCAGGCATGCCGAAGCGCCTCAGAACGAATCTGCCTTTAGGCGCTGGGATGTCGGAATTCAACTCCCCCTTAGCAGACATTCAGCCCCGAAGGGGCGACCGAGCTTAGCCCAGCGCTTCAGCGCTGGGAAAAGGGGAGCAAATGATCCAAGTCCCGGAGGGACGACCCAGTTCTCACTTTAGCGCCCGAGGTGTGATCTTTGCGCCCCCAGGAGTTTTGCCGCAGCCTGTTGAGCCGAGAGACCAGATCGCCAATTTCCATCCGTCGGCATCGAACTTTTTGTTGCTCCATTAGTCCTGCGTCTCCTTCCAACGTAAAATGTCTTTTGGAGATCAGGCCCATGTTCGACAGAGGAACTCGCCACAGAGGAACTAGCCGTCCCGGCGTACCTGCCCAGGTCGTTCCCACACGTCAAGTGTCTGCGCCGCGCATATCGGTGTCCGGTGTGGCTATTCTGATAGTAGGAATCGCTCTCCTCGCCAGTCCCGGCAGAACGCACGCCCAGCGCGGAGGCGGCGGAGGACACGGCATGCCAACCGGCGCCGGCGCTGGCACCGGCCTAGGATCGGGGGTAAGCACCAAGGACGATCTCAAGGACTTTCACCAGGCCATGGCCGTCCAGGCCACCGATGAGCAGCGCGCCGCGTTCGCCAAGATCGCGCAATACACCCAGGCCGCCAGCGACCGGCTAAAAGCCTTTCGCGACCTTTCGCAGAAAGTCCCCGCGTCATCACCGCTGTCCGATCGCGCAACCACCCTCAATCAGGCTATCGAGCAAGCTCGAGCCGGCAACCATAATTTTCTCGCCTCGTTTTCGTCCAAACAAAAATCCGGCTTGAAAGACATCGCCAAAAAACTGGAAAAAGCGGATTCCGATCTAGACAAGCAAGTGAAGGCGCTCGATCAAATCGTCCAAATCGTCCAGACGTCCAAATCGGACGCAGAATCGATCGCCAGCTCGGCCGCCAGTCTCGACAAGGAACTCGCCAGTTTCCAGGACGTGCAACTCGCGCTCGGCAGAGAAATGGGCATTCTCCTCTCCACCGACGGCCAGGACCTAACCTTCAACCTTCCCAAGGTGACGAACTCGATCACCGTCGCCGGACATCCCGTCTCCATCCAGGCTTCGGGCGCCGTCTCCCGCCAGTCGACTGGAACTCCCGCCGAAAACGGCCTCAACCTCTTCACCCTCAAACTCACCGCCGATCTCTCTGAAGTGCAGCAGAACATCACCGTTATTCTCCGCTCCAAACTCACCCGCTCTCCCCGCTGCGGCGAGCGCCTGGAGATTCAACAAGCCACGCTCACCCCGCTCGCTCCCGCCAGCCTCGTGGTGGCGCGCGTGCACTTGGAGCGCTGGGTCTGCCCGCCGGGTCAGGAACCGATGGAAGTGGCCGCCGGCGACGGCACCATAGAAGTCAAGCTGACTCCCTCGGTCGAACAAAAAGCTGGCCTCGGCCTCATCTCCGAAATTACCCGAGTTGACGCCGAGCGCTTCCTCCGCGACCTGCTCCGCTCCGGTGATCTGGGCGATACTCTGCGCCAGCAAATCGCCGCCTCGGTCCTCTCCACTCTGCAGAAGGGCACCGACCTCAAAGCCACACTCCCCCCCGCCGCGCAGCAGTCCGCCACCCTTCAGAAAGCGCAATTCCAGGATGCCGGAGCCGGCCAGTTAAGCCTCCTCATAGAAGCTCAACTCCAGCTCTCCGACGAGCAAACCCAACAATTTGCCGCCCAACTGAAGCAACCCCAGTCCGCCCAAGCCAAGCCAGCGCCATAGATCCCCAGCATCGAAGCATCCAGTCCCGGAGGGACAGCCGAGCTTAGCCCAGCGCTTCAGCGCTGGGAAAAGCTCTTCAGCGCTGCGATAACGGGATTGTTTTCCGGCCCCGGCTTTAGCCGTTGCGGTCAGACTGCGGCGCAGAAAATACTTCCTCCGAAGCCGCAAACCGGCGCTTCGTAAAGTTATGCAAAGTTTTGTCCGAATCCTGTTCTTTGCGCAACCTCCGGCTCATAATTACATTCATAGCTGTAGACAGATAGCTTTGAAAAGGAGATCTCCATGCTTAAAAGGTGCCTTCCCATTCTTCTCGCGGCCAGCCTCATCTCGATCGCAGCGACCTTCGCGGTGGCCCAATCCAACGACAGCCCGTCCAACGCCCAGCAGCCCGCGCAGGGCAACGGCGGCGGGCACCACGGTTCGCCCGACCCCGCCCAGCGCACTCAGGAACTGACCAAGAAACTCAACCTCACATCCGAGCAGCAACCCAAAGTGCAAGAAATCCTCCAGTCCGAGCACTCCCAGATGGAGAGCCTGCACCAGGACACGTCTCTTTCCCAGCAGGATCGCCACACCAAAATGATGGACATCCGCAAAAGCAGCGACGCGCAGATCCGAGCGCTCCTCGACTCGACCCAACAGAAGAAATGGGACGAGATGCAAGCCAAGCGTGAGCAATGGGGGCAAGGCCATCGCCACGGAGGCGACCAGCAGGCCCCACCACCCCAGCAATAAAACGAGGTCAGGGTCAGATTGCTGAAGTTTAACCTCTGCAATCTGACCTCTGACCTCTGCAATCTAACCTCTGACCTCTGACCTCTCCAATCACCCCAGCCCGATCCGCCCCGCGTGCCGCCCAATCTCTGCCAGAATCGCGAGCCCAAGCTCCAGCGCGCTCCGCCCATCCTCCAGCGAAACCACCGGACGCGACCGCTCCCGCACCGCCCGCAGGAAGGCCTCGATCTCCGCCAGCAGCGGCTCCTCCGCCGTAATCGCAGGCTTAGCCATCGAGATCTGAAGATTGGCGCTAGGGGCGCTGGGGGTGGAGGCACTGGGGGTGCCCCATCCTAACGTCGCGTCTTTTGCGACGTTAGGGTGGGCCCCGTCGGACGCGCCGCCGACCGAGAACACCAGCACATCCTGCCGTCCATAGTCGATCGAAATATACTGTCCCGCCTGAAAGAAACGCAGCTTGCGCACGCGTTCCGTAGAAACTCGGCTCGCCGTGAAGTTGGCCACGCACCCCGATTCGAACTCGATGCGCACATTCGCGATATCCACCTTCCCCGAAAGAATCGGCAGCCCCACCGCCCGGATCTCCTTCACCCTCGACTTCACAAACGTAAGCACAATGTCGAGGTCGTGGATCATCAGGTCCAGCACCACGTCCACATCCAGCGCCCGCGGAGAAAACACGCTAAGCCGGTGCACTTCAAAAAACATCGGACGCTTGATCAGCGGCAGCGTAGCCCGCACCGCCGGATTAAAGCGCTCCAGATGCCCAACCTGCGCCACCCGCCTGTGCTGCGCAGCCAGACGAATCAGTTCGTCCGCCTCGCCCAGCGTCGCCGCCACCGGCTTTTCGATCAGCACGTCAACCCCAGCTTCCATCAGGGCGCGCGCCACCTCCAGATGCAGAACCGTCGGCACCGCCACCGAAGCCGCCTGCACTTCGCTGCGCGTCGTCAGCATCTGCTCGACCGAGCCAAACGCCGCGCAGCCAAACTCGCCCGCCACCGCGTCGGCCCGAGCCATATCCGCATCGACCACCCCCACCAGCCGCACGCTGCCCGTCTGCTGCAGCTGCTGATAGACCCGAGCATGATTCCGCCCGAATGCGCCCACCCCAATCACCGCAACATTGATAGGCAATACATTGCTCGGAAATTCAGTGCTAGGAAATTCAGTGCGCAGATGAGTGCTCCGGAAGGAACAAATAACGCGCTATTGTCGCACGAAACCACTCAAGGAAGAGGTACGAGGCCAGAGTTCAGATTGCAGAGGTGACAATCGCGGGAAATCGCCGGCGCCGTTTGCCCGATGAGTTTTCACCTCTGCAATCTGAACTCTGACCTCTGACCTACGCCTCACCCCTTCTTCAGCAGCGCAATCTGCCCCGCATGATAAAGCTCATGCTGCACCACGCCATGAAGCATGTAGTAAAAGTTGTAGTGCGCGCCCTCTTTGCCCGGAACCATATCCTCAAGCCGAGAGTCCGGAAGAGAAGCCACGGCCGCAACCAGTTCCTCGTGACCGCGCCGCACCTGCGCCAACGCCGAGCGCCACGCAGCTTCGCTCGTATCCCGAACCGGAGGAAAATTCTCCCCATCGGAGAGCTCCACCGCCGCACCGCCCAACCGCCGAAGCACGGCCCCATCCCAAGCCGCAACATGCAGCACCAGCTCCCAGATCGTGTGCGCACCAGCAATAGGACGCGCCGCCGCCCGCGCCGCCGTAACCCCCTCCAAAATTTCAAACAAAGAGTCCCCATGCCAAGCCTCGCCATCAAACGCCCGGCGAAGCTGGTCGGCAATGCGAGACGCTTCAGTCCGATCGGTTTTGGACATGGACTGCCTCCATTTCCTGAGAAGAGAGGTCAGAGGTTAGAGGTCAGATTGCAGAAGTGAAAACCGGCGTCACCTCTGCAATCTGACCTCTAACCTCTGACCTCGCCCTATTCTGCGCACACCGCGATCCCCGCCTCATCCGCCGCCCGCGTCATCGCCTCGCCATCCAGCAGCAAACATCGCCCCGCGTCCACCGCCAGACAACTAGCCCCGGCCCGCGCCATCGTCTCAATCGTCTTCACCCCAATCACCGGAACGTCGAAGCGCAGGTCCTGCCCCGGCTTCGCAATCTTCACCACCGTCAGCGCCCGGCTCAGCAGCTGAGAATCGAGGGTGCCCCACTCATCGCGCCCTTTGCCATGAGTGGGAGCCTCCACCAAACCCTCCGCCGACGCCAAACTCTTCATGATCTCCCCCGCCCGTTCAATCGTCGCATCCGTGCCCTCCATTGCCTCCACCGCCACGCACGCCGCGCCCGCGATCACCACCGTCTGTCCAATGTCGTACTCCGCCAGTCGCCGCCCCACCGCGCGTCCATATTCGATGTTCTTGCGCTCCTGTTCGCTAGGAGCCCGCTTCGTAAGCACGCCCGTTTTAGCCAGCAGCGGCTCCAGCAGCGCGGTCGAGTTCTCCAGCACGATGCCCTCATCCGCCAGCACCTCAGCGATCGCCGCCAGCAGCGAGTCCGTATTGCGCGTCGCCAGCGAAAGCAGCAGCTTAGCCAGCCGCCAGTCCGGCTTGATGGAGGAAAAAATCTGCTTGTGCTTAACCTGCCCCGCCATAACCGCGCGGGTGACGCCCGCAGCTTTAAAAATCTCGATGAGCTTCGACAACTCCCCCAAAGAAACCCAGTGAACGGAAGCAGCGCCGTGCAACGAGATCTCAGGGAAAGTCTCTTCCTTGATGGCCGCCACCACGACCTCATACCCCTGAGCCCGAGCAGCATCCAGCACAAGAAAGGGAAACGTGCCATTGCCGGCGATGAGCCCTAGCCGTGTCATAGGCAAGAACCACGTAGGGACGGCCGCCCTCGGCCGTCCAGCCGCGCAAAGCGCGGCAGCGTTGGCACGATGGCGCAACTTCGCGCCGATCGACAGCCGAGGCCGGCCGTCCCGAAGCAAGCAGCGAAGCCTTCCACTACTTAATCACTCCGCGTTCCGAAGCTTCAATAAAGCCAATAAGCATCGCGACATCCTCGCCAAGATCGGCTTCCGCCTTCAGCTTATCAATCGCCTGCGAGGTATTCAGCTTCGACGCCAGCAGCACCCGATAAGCATGATGAATTTTCCCAATCCGCTCCTTACTAAATCCCCGCCGCTCCAACCCCACGGCATTCAATCCATAGGCGTGCGTCCCCCGCTCCGCCGACGTCTTAGAAAACGGCAGCACATCGCGCGTGACGGTCGTGCCCCCGCCGATAAAGGAATACTTCCCAATCCGCACGAAGTGATGCACTGGGCACAGCGCCCCGACCGTTGCCCAATCCTCCACCGTGACGTGCCCGCCCAAAGTAGCCGCATTCGCCATGATGATGTGACTCCCAATCTGGCAATCGTGCGCAATGTGCGTATAAGCCATGATCAGGTTGTGGTCGCCGAGTCGGGTGCATCCCCCACCCTTCACCGTGCCGCGGTTGATAGTGACAAATTCGCGAATCTTGTTATGGTCGCCGATCTCCAGCCGAGTCGCTTCGCCCGCGTAAGTGATGTCCTGCGGCGCGAAACCAATCGAAGTAAACGGAGAGAAATGATTCTCCGCCCCAATTTTCGTAGGCCCTTCGATGACGACGTGCGAAGCCAACCGGCAGCCCGCGCTGATCTCGACCCCAGCCCCGATCACGCAATAAGGCCCAATCGTGCACGACGGATGTATCTTGCTTTTCGGATCAATGATCGCCGTGGCATGGATCGCCGTAGGATGAGTGGACATCGTCAAATGGTGGTTGCTCTCATATCGAGCCCCGGCAGGGGCGATCCAGCTTAGCCCAGCGCTTCAGCGCTAGGAAAATATCGACAAATGACTAAAGTCCCGGAGGGACGACCCAGACCTTACGCTTCGTCACCCGCAGAGTCCGCTCTTCCCGCGCCCACCCCCCGCGGCACCAGCCGGCAAGTGACAATCGCTTCGCAAACCACCTTCCCCTCCACGTAAGCCTTGCCTTCCAGACGAGCCGCCGTCCTCCGCCAGGCCCGCACCACCACCTCTATTCGCAGCTGATCTCCCGGCACCACCGGACGCCGGAAGCGCGCCTTCTCGATCCCTGTGAACACCATCAGCAACTCGTCGCGATTCGGAACCTCAGTAAGCAACAGCAGCCCGCCCGCCTGCGCAATGGCTTCCACGATCAGCACCCCCGGCATAATCGGCTTTTCCGGAAAGTGTCCCTGAAAAAAAGGTTCGGTGATCGTCACATTTTTCAACGCGACAATGCTCTTCATCCGCACCAGTTCGATCACCCGGTCGATCAAAAGAAAGGGATAACGATGGGGCAGGATCTTG
Source organism: Acidobacteriaceae bacterium (assembly GCA_003138955.1). Lineage (GTDB taxonomy): Bacteria > Acidobacteriota > Terriglobia > Terriglobales > Acidobacteriaceae > Acidiflorens. The sequence goes on from PLHP01000139.1 coordinate 22,833, forward strand.
AGAATATCGCCAATGTCCATCGCGGTTTTCGAAGGCGACGCCGCTTCGGCAGCCGAAGCTTCATCCGCCATTCCGCTATTCTGGTCCATGTCCGTCACGCTGTTTCGTTCAAGGCGAAGATTATACTGTAGAGCAAGTTAATTGATTTCTCATCCACGTAAATTCCAGCGCCCCACCCATCCTCGGCCGTACGCGCCGCCGCCCGGGACGCCCCCCCCGTAACCGCTCATCTGTGACGCACGCCCTAGACTCGCCCAACCTTATCGCCGATCATCAACCCAAGGGCCATGCCAGCAACTAACTCCATCGAGCCCGGAGCCAATTCATGATTTTGCCCGACGCCCAATCCTCAACCCCCACTCCCACCGAACCAGATCGCCGCCGCCATCCCCGCTACACCGTCCAGGTCCAAGTCGAAATCCGCCAGGAAGGCAACAACCTCCCCATGCGCCTGGAAACCACCGACCTCAGTCGCGGCGGCTGCTACATCGAGTTGATAACGGCCCTCCCACTCTGCGCCCGCGTGCAACTCACCCTCTGGCTCGGCGGCTACCCAGTCGCCATCCAGGGGCGAGTCGTAACCCGCCATCCCCAATTCGGCAACGGCATCATGTTCCTGGATTTCGAAGGTGAAGGAGATCAACTCCTGAACCGCTACCTCCAAGCCATCACCACCTAGCAGCCCGTGGCGCAAGTCCGATTCGTATCGGGGCACTGCCTTATGGATGCGCCTTTAGGCGCTGGATTCGGCGCTAGAGTTTCACCACAGGTTGAGCGGAGGAACCGCCAAGTAGCGCTCTCAGCCCGTGTGTCGATCAAAAAATCAACAGCGCAAGCTCAACGCGCCTCAGAAACAGCACCGCCATCCCACAAATGACTCTCCAGATTCCCCCAAAAAATCAAGGCACCCAACTGGGTACTGGCAACTGGCAACTGGTCACTGGCGACTGCTCTTCCCCATCACCACAATCGGCAGCGTCAACCCATCCTCCAGAGGCACCTCCGTGACCTCCAGCTCTGCATACCCCTTCACCCGATAAAAAGGAACTCCCGTCAGCGTAGCTCCCATCTCCAGCCGCCGAAACCCAGCCGCCCAAGCCGCCGCCTCACAAGCCTCCAGAATCATCCCGCCAATCCCCCGCCGCGCCCACGCCGGATGAACGAAAAATGCCCGAATCTTAGCCGCACCCGTAGCCGGATCCAGCAATGCATCCTCCCGCCCCCCAAACTGATCGCCGCCCAACAAAGTTTTCCGCTTGCTCCACCCGCCGCAACCAACCAGCAACGCCCCGCCCGAAGATTCCGCTCCCAAAGATTCCGCCCCCGCAGACTCCGCCCCCGAAGCGCCCATCGCCTCCGCCGCAAAATAAGTCCCATCCGCAATCAGTCGCGTGTCGACCCCATACACCGTCCGCAGCGCGCCCTCCAACTGCGCCGCCGAATAATCCCCCGCCTGCAATCCCCGCACCGAAGCCTGAATCAATTCCCGAAGCAAAGGAATATCCGAAGCCGCCGCCAACCGAATCCGTATGTTCATATCTGAAGTCGAAATAACAGATAACTGACGGCTGAAGACTGACGGCTGACGGCTATCCCCTCCCCGCCGCGCACTCCGGGCAAGGACAAACCTCCCGCAGATAAAACCACGAATAGATTCCCAGATCGTGTTTATCGTTCCAGGAAAACTTCAGCGCATACTTCCCCACCGCCTCCGCCGAAAGCGCTTTCACCGCCGCCTTGAACATAGGCAAAGCCCCAGGCGCCAGCTTCGCCGCCTCGCCCGGCTTTCGTCGCGCCTTCGTTCGCTCCTCCTCGCAAAGCGCGCAAGGGCAAGCATCCCGCAAAAACGCAAACGTATAGACCGACCGGTGCCCATCCTTCCACTCAATTTCCATCCCCGTCCCAGTCGTCAAATGAATCACCACCGACTTGGGATCGTTCCCCACCCGAGGCGTAAAATCCGGCAGCGCCATAGATTAAAGTATCGCACACCGCCCGCACCGCCCCCTCCTCGAACCCTTCCTCGAGCAATCCCCGCCCCAATCCCAGCTCGATCAAATGATGATTGGATTGTTCACGTAGATTCCATAAACGCAATGAGCGTAATTGATTCCATGACAATGTC
>PLHP01000017.1:0-15642 GCA_003138955.1 Acidobacteriaceae bacterium
ATGTCATGGCAGGCGATCGCGGTAACTTCGATGGCTGAGTTGCTGGTCGCAATCTATGGCGGGTATTTCGGGGCGGGGATCGGGTTCATGATCCTGGGAATGTTGGCGTCATTGGGGATGCGTGACATCCATGCCATGGGCGCGATCCGGACATTGCTTGCGGTCGTCATTAATGCTGCGGCGGTGCTGACATTCATTCTGGCGGGTGCCGTGCTGTGGCCGCAGTGCGTCGTAATGATTGCGGGTGCTTTGTTAGGCGGCTGGTTCGGCGCACACTACGCGCAAAAAGCCGATCCCCGGAAGGTGCGGCTCGTCGTAATCGCCGTCGGAGTGGCGATGACCGCGTACTACTTTGTCACCGTGCGCTAGCACCAGGCGGAAGCCGCTGCGGGCGAAGAGGACCCTCATCCGGCGTTCACTTCGGCTGCTGCCGAACGGCACACTGGGACAGCAGCTTGGTGCAGTTGTACACCGTGCGGGTGCAGCTCATGGGAAGCCCTACCCGCTCTCCCAACTCCACGACCGCACCCACCAGTGCTTCCAATTCCATCGGGCGCCCCGCTTCGAGATCTTGCAGCATGGAAGTCTTGTGCTCCCCAACCTTTTCCGCGCCTGCCATTCGCTGCTCGATGGAGACAGGCAAATCCATGCCCAATTTGCGTGAGACCCCTTCCACTTCCTGCATGATGTCGCGGATCACCGACGAAACTCCCGGATCGCGCACCATCTGCGCCAGCGTGGCGCGCGTCAGTGCGCTGACCGGGTTGAGGGACGCGTTGCCCAGAACCTTGACCCAAATCTCGTGCCGGATGCGGGTAGTAATAGGGCAGCGCAAGCCGGAGGCGATAAGCGCCTCCGCAATTCGGCGGCAGCGATCGGAGCGCGTGCCGTCCGGTTCGCCGAGAGAAATGCGGTTGCCCTCGATGTGTTGAATCACTCCCGGAGCTGGAATCTCGGTCGAAAAGTAAACGATGGACCCGACCACCCGATGCGCTTCGATGGCCGAGGAGATCACGCCGCCGGGATCGACCCGATCGAGACACAATCCTTCCCAATCGCCGCCGAAACCCTGGAAGTACCACCACGGAATTCCATTGTGGGTGCTGACCACTGTGGTATCCGGCCCCAGCACCGGCCTCAACTGCGGCGCTAGTTGGGGCAGGCCGTGCGCCTTCACCCCAAGAAAGACGACGTCCACCGCTCCCACTTCTTCGAGGGAACTGGCAATGGTGGGCCGCGCCACAAAATCTCCCTCGCTGCTTCTGACCTGCACGCCGTGCTCCTGCATGGCGCGCAGATGCGGCCCGCGCGCGAAGAGCGTGACCTCGAACCCGGCCTGCGCCATGCGCGCACCGATGTAGGCTCCGATTGCGCCCGCCCCCGCGATCAGGAATCTCATCCTTGCTCATCCGTGAGCGCGGCGGCGACGGCGCGCCGGCGAATTTTTCCGGTCGCGGTGGTGGGGATACTGTCCACCAGATAGATCTTCTTTGGACATTTGTATTCTGCCAGAAACTCGCGGCAGTGCTTGATGAGCGCCGCTTCGGTGGCGCCATGGCGTTCGTGCAAGACCACCGCTGCCGCCACTTCTTCGCCCAGCGTGGGATGCGCGCAGCCAAACGTGACCGCCGCCGCGACCGCGGCATGCCGCAGCAGAATCTCATCGACTTCGTGCGGTGCGATGTTCTCGCCTCCGCGGATGATGATGTCTTTGATCCTGCCCGTCAAATGCAAATAGCAGTCTTCGTCGAGCAATCCTTCGTCGCCGGTGCGAAACCATCCATTCACAAAAGCGCGAGCGTTGGCCTCGGGATTACTTGCATATCCACGAAATACGTTGGCTCCCTGGATGGCAACCTCACCGCGCTGGTTCGTGTCCAGGTGATTGCCCTCCTTGTCCATGATGCAGATGCGCAGCCCGGTGCCAACGCCCACAGAACCCGGCTTCCGATGCCGCGGGGGTAAAGGATTCGAGGTCATTTGGTGGGCAGCTTCCGTCATTCCGTAGGCTTCGACGAAAGGCACGCCAAAGACGTCTTCCATCTTGTGAATGAGTTCTGGCGACAAGGGCGCGCTGCAGGACCGTATGAAGCGCAGAGAGGCAGCTTCTTCGGCCTTGTGGCGGGTGCGGGCGAGTACAAGCTGATGCATCGTCGGCACTCCCGAATACCAGGTCACGCGATGTTCTCGAATCGTCCTCCAGAAAGAAAGCGCGTTGAATTTGATGGGAACAACCACCGTACCCCCGGAAAGCAAGGTGGCCATGGTTGAACCAATCAATCCATGAATGTGGAACAGCGGCATCACACACAGAGAAATATCTGCCTCGGAAAGCGCGTATGTGTTCGCGATATTGGCCGAGGATACCGCCAGGTTAAAATGCCGCAGCGGAACACGCTTTGGCCGCCCCGTGCTTCCGCTGGTGTGCAGGATCAGGGCAATGTCGTCAGCCGTGGGCTCGGTTGCGGAAGAACCGGTGCAAGCACCCACCAGATGAACATTGCCGTCCTCGCTCATTTCCACCGAGAAGACCGGGATCTTGCGGTCCGCGGCGGCGCTGCGCGCGAATTCCGCGCCTACCGCGGGGCAAAGCAAAATGCGGGCATTGGTGTCACCAAGAAAGAAAAGAAACTCCTCATACGGATACGCCGGGTTCAAAGGGGCTGCCGTTCCAGCGGTGGAGGCAGCCAGCAGGCTCACAATTGCGGGCAACCCATTCGGCAATGCAATCGCTACAGCATCGCCCCGCCGAATGCCCGCCGAGGCCAAAGCGTTCGCCATGGCCAGGACCTGCCGCCGCAGCGAATCGTAGGTGACACGGATTCCAAGCTCGGGAACGATAACCGCCGTGTGGCTGTCTGCGAAATGTAAAACTTCAAGAAGAGTGTTTACGGACTTCAGTGTCATTCGGTATTTCCTCTACCCCCGGGGTCCTCCGTGCACCCCTGTGTACCCTGTGGTGAATGCCTTTTACCGGCGCTTAATCGGAGTTTCCCTAGATCGAGTAGCCCTCTGCGCTCAGCGTCCTTTTGAATTCTTTCAGAAAAAACTGCACGTTATCTTCCGTGGCCAACGGGCCCATCACGCCAATACGGAAAACTTTGCCGGCGAGCGGCCCAAAACCGCCGGCGATTTCAATGCCCGCTTCGTCCAACAGGCGTTTTCGCACTTTCGCCTCGTCAACTCCTTTTGGAACACCCACCGTGTTCAAGGTCGCAATTCGATGCGCCTCGGGAACATGCATGTGTAGCCCCATCGCTTCTATGCCCTTGACAAACACCTTATGGCAACGGCGATGCCGCTCCCAGCGCTTCTCGATTCCTTCCTCGGCAATCACCAGGAGCGCCTCGCGTAAAGCGTAGAACATCGAAATCGGCGCCGTGTGATGATAGCGGTGCGATACCGTGGAGTAGTCGTAAATCAGCTTGAGGTCAAAATACCAACTGCGTACCGGAAAAGTGCGAGCCCGCAACCAGTCCATGGCCCGCGCTGAAATAGCCATCGGAGACAACCCCGGCGGACAGCTCAGCCCCTTTTGCGTGCAACTGTAGGCGACGTCGATACCGGTTTGGTCGAACTCCACCGGAACTCCGCCGAGCGAGGTAACGCAATCCGCGATCGCCAGAGCGCCAGCATCGTGAGCGGCGGCGCAGATGGCTTGGCCCGATTGCAGCGCTCCGGTCGATGTCTCGGCGTGAACATAAGCCACCACCTTGGGCTTCTCGCGACGGATGAACTCTCTAGCTTCATCCTCCGTGAAGGTCTCACCCCAAGGCTTTTCAAAGCGTACGACGTTGGCGTCGTGGCGCTTCGCCATTTCCGTGAGCCGATCGGAGAAATATCCATTGGCGAACACCGCGAACTTGGTTCCGGGCTCCACGAAGTTCGCCACCGCAGCTTCCATGCCCGCGCTTCCGGTTCCGGAAATCACCAGCGTGGCGCCGCTAGTTCCGAAGCCGGTTTTCAGCAATTGCTGGACGTCTCCCATCACCTGGATGAAGTAAGGGTCAAGGTGCCCGACAATCGGCTTCGACAGCGCCTCATAGACCCGCGGGTGAACCATGGTGGGTCCAGGCCCGAACAAATAGCGGCGAGGCGGTTCGAGGGCGGAGAAATGAAGTGCGGAATTTTCCTGTGATTTGTCCTGTTCTATGGCGGTCATAGTCCTCGTTTCTCTTCGGAGATACTTAAATATTACGGCACGGAGCGGACAATCTCCAGAACCCCACCCGAAATGTGACCCGCTCCCCCCGAGACTAGCATCGAATTCTCACCCCAATAACGCGGAGTAAACGGGAGCAGCGAGCATATCGCCTGGCATTAAGTTCTACCGCCAGTGCGGAGCTAGAGGAGGAGGTGCTGACAAACATCTGGTGTTAAGATGCTGAACGTCCGGACCCCGACTTATGTCGCACCCACCTTATGACGCACAATGAGGTTGAAACTTTAGCCCGTGAACTGCTGTCCGCATATGAGACGGGCGAGATGGTCGCTATCCCTCCCTCGGCGCGCCCCGGTTTCGACCTCAACACGGCTTATGAGGTTGAGGCAACCCTCAAGCAGTTCCGCGAAGCTGCTGGACACAAAGCCGTAGGCCGCAAGGTTGGTTATGCCAATAAAGCCATGTGGCGTGTGCTCAAACTTGAAACTCTGGTTTGGGCCCACATGTACGACGACACGGTGCATTACAGCGACGTGCATTACAGCGACCGCAACTCCGCCACCCTGGCCATCGCTCATCCCCGTTCGCTGAAGATCGAGCCCGAGATCGTTTTCGGATTGAAAAAACCGATCCCTGCTGAGGGCCCTGAGGGCGTAGATGCCGCCACCGCTGCGCTCGCATCCACAGAGTGGCTGGCGGTGGGATTCGAAATCATCGATTGTCCCTTTCCGGACTGGCAGTTTCAGCCCAGCGATTTCGTTGCATCCTTTGGCCTTCATGCTGCACTCGTGATCGGAGAGCGAGTCGAAGTGCGGCAAGACTTGCGGCCCGACGGCATCGCCGCGCTCGTGGCGGAGCTGCCGCGATTTAAGGTGCGCATGTCGTGCTCCAACAGTACGAAGAACAAGGAGTTTGTGGAAGAAGGATCCGGCAGGAACTCTCTGCGGAGCCCCGCCTTGTGCCTGGCGGAACTCAGCGCAGCCATCGCCCGGCGATTCCCATCCGAGCCCTTGAGCGCTGGCGAAATCGTCAGTTCCGGAACGCTTAACGCCGGACATCCGACCGGCAGCGGCGATCTCTGGACAGTTGAGGTCGAGGGACTGTCGTTGCCGCCGCTAACCCTGCGCCTGACTTGATAACAAAAACAAGAATCCATTTCAGAGGAAGACACGGATGAACTGACTTCTCACGTTGCGTGAACTCCCGGAAGCGCACCTCGTCCGTTTGCGCTCGTAAAACGGACATTTCGGGTAAAATTGGCTTGTCGCTCGACACAAATGTAAGCGCCGGGTTTGTTCAATTAGGCTTTAAGAACTTCTCAGCCGTGCTTCATGTGAAACAGAGCACGCAACCACATCCGACCGGCAATATCAACGATGGAGCAACGAACGCCATCATCCCTGGAGGCGGAAAATGTTAGTCAGCACTGAAAGCCAGGAAACGACAATCACGACTATGACCACGTTCGACCAGCAGGTCGAGGCCGCGAGGCAATGGTTCACCAGCCCCCGGTTCGACGGTATCGTCCGTCTCTACTCCCCGCGCCAGGTGGCCGAACAGCAGGGCACGATTCCCGGCGACTACTCCGTAGCGCGACAGGCAGCCGAGGAGTTTTACCCAAGGTTGCGCGAGCTCTTCGAACAGCGCAAGCAGATCACTACCTTCGGCCCTTATTCCCCAGGCCAGGCGGTAATGATGAAGCGGATGGGGATGGAAGGCATTTACCTCGGCGGCTGGGCCGTGTCCGCCCGGGGATCGCTGGCCGAGGATCCGGGTCCGGACCTGGCCAGCTATCCGCTAAGCCAGGTGCCAGACGAGGGCGCCGGACTGGTGCGCGCGCTACTCACCGCCGACAAGAACCAGCACTTCGCGCGTATGAGGATGACCGAAGAACAGCGCAAGGCGACACCCGTCATCGACTTTCGGCCTTTCATCATCGCCGACGCCGACACCGGTCACGGCGGCGACGCGCATGTTCGCAATCTGATCCGCCGCATGGTCGAGGCCGGAGTGCCCGGCTATCACATCGAAGATCAAAAGCCGGGAGCGAAGAAGTGCGGCCACCAGGGCGGTAAGGTGGTTGTGGCCGAGGACGAGCAGATCAAGCGCCTCAACGCTGCCCGCTTTCAGCTCGACATCATGCGGGTCCCGGGCATCATTGTGGCCCGAACCGATGCCGAGTCCGCGACCTTCATCGAGAGCCGCAGCGACGAGCGCGACCAGCCCTTCATCCTCGGCGCCACCAGCGTCGGCCTGCCCAGCTACAAAGCTGGTTATCTAGCCATCTTGCGGAAGCTCTTCGAACTGGGCGTCGACGAGGTCCGCGGTCACATGCTTTTTGCCCTGTCCGAGGCCGAGTACGCAGCCGCCTTCGCTTGGCTCGAGCGCGTTGGGATGATGTCGATGATCGCCGAGAGTGCGCCGGCTCTAAGGGACGCGCCGGCGGCCGAGCTCGACGCAGCACTCGACAGGCTAGACACGCGCTATGTAGACATCTGGCGCGCGGAAGCCGGCCTGATGACCTTTGGAATGGCGGTCGCCGAGGTGCTGGAGTTCCGCGCCGCCGAGGGCGATCGTTTCGAAATGACCGTCGATCAATGGCTGGCGTTCTCAAAACGCGCGTCCTTCTACGAGGTGCGCGAGCGCGCCAAGGCAATGGGCATCCGGGTCATCTGGGATTGCGAACTGCCCAAAACTCCCGAAGGCTTCTATCACATCCAGGCCGGGATCGATTACGCCATTGCCAAGTCGCTGGCCGTGGCGCCCTTCGCCGACGTGCTCTGGATGGAAACCAAGACGGCGGATCTCGAGGAGGCCAGGAAGTTCGCACACGCCATCCACGCGCAATATCCCGGCAAGATGCTGGCGTACAACCTCTCGCCATCGTTCAGTTGGGACACCACCGGGATGAGCGACGAGGAGATGAAACGCTTCCCCGAGGAACTCGGCAAACTCGGCTACGTCTTCAACTTCATCACCTACGGTGGCCACCAGATCGACGGCTTGGCTGCCGAGGAATTCGCGACCGCATTGAAGCAGGACGGGATGCTGGCGCTGGCGCGCTTGCAGCGCAAGTTCAGACTGCTGGAGTCGCCCTATCGGACGCCGCAGACCCTGGTCGGAGGTCCACGGCTGGACGCCGCCTTGATGGCGTCGTCGGGTCGCACCGCGGCAACCAAGGCGATGGGCAAGGGGTCGACGCAGTTCCAGCATTTGGTTCAGACCGAGGTCCCCACCAAGCTGTTGGAGGAGTGGCTCGTGGAGTGGAGGAAGTGCTGCGACTATCCAACGAAAATTCGCGTTCAGCTGCGTCCGCACACGGCCGGTTCCGAACTCTTGGAGTTGTGCCTGCTGGACGAGCCCAGCGGAGAAAAGCTGGCCAACGTAATCTTCGCCAACATCCAGGATCGTCGCGGCCGCAGCATCCTCTCGGTTCGCGACCAAAACACTCTCCCGCCGCTCCGCAAGAAGCGGCTGATGACGCTCAGTCAACTGTTTTTGATTCATCGCTACAATGCCAGCGCGGTGCACTACGTCACTCCAACCGAGGACAACCAGTTCCAGGCGCAGAAGATGAAAAGCCTGGGAATCTTCTCGAACGTGAGCACTGAGATTGGGCAAATCATCGTCGCGAACGTAAGCAAGGAACGCGTCGCCGAACTGCTCACCCCTGACCGGATACTTCTCTTGGAGCTGATCGGTAAGGCGTCGCCGGCGTTGCAAGTCCAGACTTAGATACCAGCCCAGCACCTTCATGGAGAAGGGCTGGCGAAGCTGAAATAAGGCGTCATTATGACAACTCAAACCCAAGAACTCAGGAAGGCCGAGCCCGCAGTGGCTTTGGTCCGCGACGACATTCTCCAGAAGTTTCCCGGCCTCTTCGGAACCAGGAAGGTGAACGGGCGAGAAATCAATATCGAGGAGACGATCGCCACACTCACGCGAGAGCTGGGCCCGGATATCGCTGCCGCCCTGACCGCACGCCGCGCGCTCTTGCAGTCTGCCGCGCCGGTGCGCGAGAAGTATGCCTGGCCGAAGTGGGACGCAACGTTCGAGGATCCGGCAATGGGAAAGCCCTGGACATTTCGCCATATCGTCCAGGGCATGATTGACAACTTTCTCGGCAAGGAAAGCGAATGGCGCTGGCGGCTCAACGATGAAGTGCCTATCCCGAAAGACGCGCACCCATTAACCAATCCCGGCCTGGAGCTTACCGGCCCTTGGCATCCGCTCGACATGGCCTTCAACGCGCTGAATAGTCCCGCGCCCATGAACATGCCGGACTTTGAAGATGCCTCTCCGTCGCATTTTCTGCCCGATGGTACGCCCTCCACTCAGTCGGTGGGAATTTTTGCCGCCCTGCAGAACGCCAAAGAAATTCTAGAAGGCAGCTGGACCGGCCGTCCCTACGAGGTCGTGAAGAAAAACCACCGCCGCGCGTACAAGATCAATAACCCCGCCGCGAAGTGGCCAACCCGGTTTGCTCGCCCTGCCGGACTGCACGTACGTTATGACCACATCACCGTCGATGGCCAACCGGCCCCCGGCTTGATTGCCATCACGGTTCTCTGGCTCCTCAACAACTACGAGTCCCTCACCCGCGCGGGCACAGGGGTGTACTACTACATTCCGAAGATTCAGACTCCTCAGGAAGCTCTCATTCTGGAGCAACTCCTGGCACGGGTGGAAGGCATGATCGGCGTCCCGACGGGCACGATCAAGATCAAAGTGCTTTACGAGGAGGGAAATGCGGGCCGTTTCTTGCCGGTCATCGCCTGGGTCTTGCGGCGTCGGCTGCTGGGCACGAACGTGGGCCGCTGGGACTACCTGGGCAGCCTGATTGAAATGTGGAAGGACGACCCGCACGGCGTCTTTCCGGATCCGCAGTCGATCGGCATGGCCTCTCCGAACATGATTGCCTATCAGCGCTACAACGCGCTGATGATGCTCATGGCTGGCATGAAGAACGGCGAGCTAAGCCAAGGTGCGCCCATCGGAGGCATGGCGGCGGTGATGATCTACCAAGCCAACGATCCCTATGGGCGTTCAAGGTATAACCCTCTGGCCCTGCGCGCAATGGTTGTCGACAAGCTGCGAGAGCGCATGCTGGGGCTTATGTTTATACCGGAGAAGCCCGCAGCCCAGCAACCGACCCTCGAAGACATCCTCGTCGGCCGAGTAAAGGGCAAACTCTACGACGCCTATCGGCAAAGCTGGGTGGCCAGCCCGGAGCCGGCCTACGTGGCTGCCGGCAACACGCCTCTCCAGGTTCCCGTGACCGACCTCCAAGCCATCCTCGATGCCCCGCAAGAAACTGTGGACGTGAATGGTAAACCGCTGGCAACCGTGGCCAGCGGTCTGCTCGAAGCGGAACGGCAGCTGCTGCAATCCCGAGGCTTATTGAACCCACAAGGCAAGATCATGCCAAGGGTCATTAACAAGAGCACGCTGGACACGCCGGAGAAGATCTTCACGCCAGAACTGTGGCAAGCCATCAACGACGTGCCCAAGGGTGACATCACCATTGAGCACATCCAGCACGCGTTCTACATGGCGGCGAACTACGGCTTCCAGATCCTCAACGGCAATTTCGCCGCAGCCATCGACGACTACGAGCTCAAGCTGCGCTTTATGAACGACCTCGCCACATACCGCATTGATGTTTCGTGGTTGTGGAGCCTCGTCCACCACCAAGCCGCGATCACGAAGGACGGCTACCTCAAGCGACCGGCCCTCACCGAGGATGGCGTTGTACCGGCGACGAATGCAACTGAAGTCAAGGCCGGCACCCGCTTTACCCCGGACCTGTTCCAGGAATTGTGGGATTGCCACAACCAATGGACGGCAGAGTTTTTCGCCGAGGCAGACCGCCGCGGCGATCCCGGCCGCTTCGACCGCTCGAAAGCGTCCATCATCATGGATCTTTTGAAACGCCAGCTGCTTTCACCGCGCTACATCCAGCACAGCGCCCGCGTGCTCTTCGTGGTGGGGCAAGCCAACCAGCAGGACCGCGCCCAGATTTTGGAGGCGATCTTCGATCTCTCCCGCGAGGAAATCGTCAAGCGCGTTCAATCCGGCGCCTCGACCAGGACCGCGTTGAACGCCTACGACTACGTCTATGACATCTTCCCGGGAGTGGAACAATAGCAAGTAACAATAGCAGTGTGAAAGTCTGATTCGTATCAGGGCACGCCTTCACAGCGTGCGGAGAAAACCGGCGCTGCCCTTGCTTTTGGTCGGCGCAGCGGTTCACCTGCGATAACCGCGTTTTTGGGTGGCGCAGCGGTTTACCGCTGCGGTAACTGCCTTGTTTTGAATTCGGCTTTAGCCGCTGAGGGGACGGCCTCGATCAGGAATTACTTTTTCCGCAAGCTGTTCAGGCGTGCCGTAAGCGCCAGTTTATGAATGCGCCTTTAGGCGCTGGCCCCTGGCGCTGGCGTTTCACCACAGGCTGCTAGGCGCGCTCGTTGAGCAAGCTGCGCCGCGGGTCGTCGACCCATTCCCATCACCCGCCGCAGGTACGACTTTCCCCTCTCTGCCTGTGAAAACATTTGCACTAGCCCCCCTACCGTGTCGCGCCATAACCAATAAAAAATCTGTTATCTTTGATTTGCAATCCGATCCTGTTGGCATCCAATCTGCATATGTAGGGTCCGGTTCTGGGTGGTACCCGTGTTTCTGGATAGGCTCCAATCCGGCTTCCTCCTGTTTAAAACACAGCAGGGATTGGTGCGCGTTGAACTTTCTCTCCGGCAACGCATTTATCTGCTCTGGACGTTTCGCAACTTTCGCCAGCTCTCCATCCCACTTCTGAACTCGCGCCAGCGCGCACTGGTCAACGTCCTGTTCCGCAATAATGCGGGCGTCGTGTCGCACTCGTACAACCCATTGCTGGCGATCGGTGTGGTTGAAAATTACGTGCCGCCCCCGGCGCAAATCGAAGTGCAGATCGAAGCTTCGCCGGCCCACAAGCCGGTCCAGATAAAGGCACGCCAAGAGAAAGTGGTAGCGCCGCGCGCGGAAATCGCGCCCCAGCCTAACCCGGTTCCCTCTTCTTCGCCCAGATTCGCCTGGTCCAAATTTGCGACGTCCAAATTTGCGACGTACAAACTAGCGACCTCTAAGCTAGCGCCGTCCAAGCTTGTGATGTCCAGGCTCGCAACCACAGGCGGCGCGCTATCCCTCTGCATCGTTTCCGTGGTCGCATGGCATCGAATCGAGGGAATACCACACTCGCAGGCCCACAATGAGCCTCGCCTTCAGCGGATCAACGTGATCGCCCTGCCGGATTCTCCACACTTCGCAAAGCCAGCAGCGGCCATTGCCGAGGGTCCCGCCGCCATCGCCCCGCCGGCAACCCCGCCGCCCCAGCCCCTCATCGCCACGGAAGCGTCAGTCATGCCGGCATCAATCAACGCCGCCAACGCCGTCGTCCCAGCTTCCATCCCAACTTCCATCCCAGCTCCGAGGCGGCCGATTCGCGTCCACGATGCGGCTTCGACTCCGAACCTCCCACTCTCCGGCCAAAACCGCGGCATCCAAGCCTCAAGAGCGCCACTGCATTTCGCCTATCCGGACTATCCGGATGTCAGCGCTCGCGGTGTAGTCGCTTTGACAGCGCGGGTGGATTCTGCCGGCGCCGTGCGCACCGTGCGAGTCGTCTCTGGCAACCGTGCGCTCGCCGCGGCCGCAGTCCGCGCCGTTCGCCAATGGCGCTACCGCCCCCACCTCCAGGATGGCCAGCCCGTAGCGACCGAAACCAACATCGTAATTTCCTTTATCTCAGAAGACGCGATTTCCATGACCTTCCCTCCCACCATCCCAGCCACCCGCTAGCCTTGCTCGAGAATACCGCCCCGGAGGGGCGAACTAACTTAGCCCAGCGCTTCAGCGCTGGGAAAAGTGGAAGAATGACCTAAGTCCCGGAGGGACGACCGAACTTAGCCCAGCGCTTCAGCGCTAGGAAAAGTGGAAAGAATGACTTAAGTCCCGGAGGGACGACCGAGCTTAGCCCAGCGCTTCAGCGCTGGGTAAAGTGGAAAGAATGACCTAAGTCCCGGAGGGACGACCCAGTTTAGCCCAGCGCTTCAGCGCTGGGTAACGTGGGAAGAATGACCTAAGTCCCGGAGGGACGACCCAGTTCTCCCGCACACCCTTTAGGGGCTGGGCATCGAAACTGACTTTTTCCGCAGCCTGCTATTCGAGCCCTCGTGTTTCAACGTACTCCTGCGCCTGTCGCAGCACCTTGCGCTCGTTGCTGTAAGCAAGCTGTCTGGCCGCGTCGGCCAGCGGCACCCAGAGAGCGCGCTTGACCTCGATCCGCATGTCGGAAGTAAGGACGTCGATTTCTCCCGACACATAACGCATCAGGTAGAAGCTCACGATTTTGAAAACGCGCGCCCCATCGCCCCAGGTACGGACGTAGACATACTTGTTATCCGAGAGTTTGGTGACGGGCTCGGCCACGATGCCGGTTTCTTCCTGCACTTCCCGAACGGCGGCAGCCTGCGGTTTCTCGCCCGCATCCACCAAGCCTTTGGGGAGCGCTAACACGGCACGGCGCTTGCGCGGCGTCTTTGCTGGCGTAGGAGCAGGTGTGGAGTTTTCCTTCTGTGGTTCAATCAGGGCGACGTGCCAGACTCCAGAAATCTGACGAAGCACGACGCCGCCCGCTGAAATTTCCCGCGCCATTGCCGACAAGATATCAGGGATTCCCCAGCTTCCCAGTCTCTTGCTGGATTCGCTGCCAGGCGCGTTCCACATGACGAGCCTGAGTGTTGGTTTGGCCGACGCAAAACCGAAGCGTGAGTTTGCCATCGAGCTTGGTATGAGTAAGGTAGAGGTCGCCGCTGCCATTCAGCCGGTCCATCAGGAGTTGATTGGCCTGATCTTGATTGGCCTGATCTTGATTGGCCTGATCTTGATTGGCCTGATCTTGATTGGCATGATCTTGATTACTATGATCTCCCGCGCGCAACCGGAAGCACACAAGGTTGAGCCGGGCAGGCGCGGCAAGTTCGAAGCGTGAATCGCCGCGCACCCAGCCGGCGAACTGCTGGGCCAGCCGCACGTGCTCGCGAATGTGGTGCTGCAACCCTTCGATCCCGTAATGCCGGATCACAAACCAAAGCTTGAGTGCGCGAAAACGGCGCCCGAGCTGGATGTGCCAGTCGCGATAATCGATGACGGCGCCGGATTCCGTCGCCTGGTTGCGCAGGTACTCCGGCAGCACGGAGAGCGTTTGGATCAAGTGCTTGCGGTCGGCGACGTAGAAGACATTGCAATCGAAGTTGGTGAACATCCATTTATGCGGGTTGAAGGTGTAGCTGTCCGCGAACTCCACGCCATCGTTGATGAAGCGGAATTCCGGGCAAAGCGCGGCCGTGCCGCTCATGGCGGAATCCACGTGCAGCCAGAGACTGTGGTCGCGGCAGATGCCGCCAATTTCGCGCACGGGGTCGATCGCGTTAGAAGATGTCGTCCCCACAGTGGCGCAGACGAAGCAGGGAATCAGGGCCGCCTTGATATCTAGCTCGACGTGGTATGCCAGTGCTTCCGGGCGCATGGCAAAGTTCCGGTCCACTTCGACGTGGCGCAAATTGTCCGAGCCCATGCCCGCAATCTTTACTGCTTTTTCAACAGAGGAGTGCGTCTGTGTAGAGCAGTAAGCGACCAGCCGTCCATCACAGCCTTTGCGATTGCTCGCGAACTGCGTTGTACGCTCACGCGCCGCCAGCAGGGCGCAAAGCGAGGCGCTCGACGCGGTGTCCTGAATCACTCCGCCCCCCGCGCTGCTGGTCGAAAGAAATTTCTCCGGCAGTCCCAGCATCGGCACCAGCCAATCGAGCACGTGCGTTTCAAGCTCCGTGCAAGCCGGACTGGTGGACCACAGCATGCCCTGCACGCCCAGTCCGGAGGAAACAAGATCGCCAAGAATAGCCGGCCCCGAGGCGTTCGCCGGAAAGTAGGCGTAGAAGTTGGGCGACTGCCAGTGCGTGATGCCCGGAAGGATGACGCGCTCAATGTCGCCAAGAATCTGGTCGAAGGCTTCGCCGTGCGCAGGCGCGTTGGCCGGCAGCTTCGAACGAATTTCTCCCGGCTGCACGCGTGACAGAACCGGAAAGCTTTCAACGCGGGAGTGGTAGTCGGCGATCCAGTCCACGACCGCGTGACCCTGGCGGCGGAACTCCTCGGGAGACATATGGAAAGATTTAGGCATAGGAAATTTGGTAATTTTGTAATCTATAATTTGGTAATTGAACAACACTGAGTTTTAAATTACAAAATTACAGATTACAAAATTACACAATTCTTCAACTCGCTTCGCCCAACCTCCCGTAGTACACGCGCGTGTTGTATTCGAATTCGACCATGTTATCGGTGGCATGGGCGCGGAAGATCCGCTCGAGTTCCTGCATCATCGGCGCGTGGCTGGGATGGCCCTCAAGCGGCGCGTACGAAGAAGACAAGAGCCGCCCGGCAGTGCCTTCGTAGTCGAACCGCTGACGCAGCTCGAAGACGCGCTCGTCGGCCAGTGCGGGCGCAAAGAACTCGTGGATGATGGCCGTCGTCCGTTCGTGGCGCACTTCCTTATAGTCGGTGCCGTAGGTCAGCAGAAGTTGCTCGTAGTCACCCAGGAAAGGCGTAGATTCGGTGCGGCGCTCATTCCATATCAACACGCACCATCCCTCCGGCTTCAGAATGCGGGCAAATTCCGCGCGCGCGCGAGGCAGGTCGAACCAGTGCGCCGCCTGCGCGGCGGTCACGAAGTCGACCGAAGCGGAGCCGAGCGTGGTCTCCTCAGCTGTTCCGGCAACGGACACCAGCCGCTTATAGGCTTCAAGCTGGCGGACGCCCATTTCGCGCATTTCCGTGTTGGGTTCGACGGCAAAAACGGAATTCCCGTTCTCCAATAGAAGTCGGGTAAACATTCCTGTCCCGGACGCGATGTCAGCGACGATGTGACGCGGCCGCAGTCCGCATTCGGCGCGAAGAAGGTCCAGAACTTCAGGCGGATATCCCGGGCGATAGCGGACGTAATCCTCCACCCGATCGGAAAAACGAGCCGTTGGCGGCTTAGTCATCGCTCCCTAGTGTAACGCGCTCCACCAGTGGCTCCCTCCGCACGGTACAATCTTTGTTTCGTCGCGACACGTGTGGTGACAGGCCACGTGTGGTGAGAGGGCACGTGTGGTGACGGGCCTCTGGCCCGTCCAGACGGGGCAAAGCCCCGTCACCACACTCGCCAAACTGCTTGTGCGCGAGCCAGGGCCTTATGCCGGCTGACTCGCCAATTTCTACAAGGAACTCCATGAAACTTCTCTCCGGTGTAGTGCTGTTCTTGGTGCTGATTGGTTCGAACCTGCAAGCCTTCGATAATGCCGGCAAAGACAAAGCTAGAGATAGAGATAAAGACAAAGACAAAGAGCAGCCCTTCAGTCTGTGCGTGAGATCTGTTTTTTGGGCAATCCGGTCGAACG
>PLHP01000017.1:15695-22648 GCA_003138955.1 Acidobacteriaceae bacterium
AGAACTGGTTTTTGGGCAATCCGCTCGAACGAAGAACCAGAGAATCCAGCCCCGGAGGGGCGAACCAACTTAGCCCAGCGCTTCAGCGCTGGGAAAAGTGGAAACAATGAGCTAAGTCCCGGAGGGACGACCCATCTCTCACCCACACCCGAGAGCTCGACCATCAGCGGGTTCCGCGATGTTGCCGGCGAGCGGGAAATCGAAAACAAGTTTATGGCTGTGCCCGATCCCAAGCTGGCGGAAGAGCACCTGCGCATTCTGACGCAAGCGCCGCACATCGCCGGATCTCCCGAGGACAAAGCGACCGCCGAGTACGTGGCGAAGAAGTTCCGCGAGGCCGGACTGGACACCGAGATTGTCGAATACAAAGTGTGGCTGAACTATCCGGCGGAGATCCGTGTAGACATGACCGAGCCGCCCGGAGTGGAGATGCATGGGCCGCGGCGCGAGCATGTCGACGACGATCCCTTTCAAGACGATCCGCGCGTCGTAACCCCTTACAACGCCATGTCGCCCTCGGGCGACGTCGAGTCCGAAGTTGTCTATGCGAACTACGGCTCGCCGGCTGACTTCGACAAGCTGAAACAGATGAACATCGATGTGCGCGGCAAGATCGTCATCGTCCGTTACGGTGAGAATTTTCGCGGTGTGAAAGCATTCGTGGCGCAGGAACGCGGTGCAGCCGGAGTCATTATTTATTCCGACCCGAAAGATGATGGCTACTACCGCGGCGACCCCTATCCGAAAGGGCCGTGGCGCCCGGCCAGCGGAGTGCAGCGCGGATCGGTCGGATTCATGTTCCAGTTTCCCGGCGACCCGACCACACCGGGAGTCGCCTCCACTCCCGCTCTGCCGGATTCGAAGCGCGTGTCTCCCGCTGAAAGCGAGCAGTTGCCGAAGATTCCCGTAACCCCGCTTTCCTACGCCGATGCCTCGCCCATTCTCGAGCACCTCGGCGGTCCGCTCTCGCCGCGCGAGTGGCAGGGAGCGCTGCCCTTTACTTACCACATCGGCCCGGGCCCCGCCAAAGTGAAAATGCACCTGAAGCAGGACTACCAACTCCGCACCATTTGGGATGTCATTGGCAAAATTCGCGGAGCGTCGTCGCCCGATGAGTGGGTGGTGGCGGGCAATCACCGCGACGCCTGGGTCTATGGAGCGGTAGATCCGAGCAGCGGCACCGCGGCCATGCTGGAGGCGGTGCACGGATTAGGTGAGCTTCTGAAGTCGCGATGGAAGCCCAAGCGCACCATCGTCTTCGCAAGCTGGGACGCGGAAGAGGAAGGACTGATCGGTTCCACCGAGTGGGGCGAAGATCATGCGCAGGAACTGGGAAACGCTGACGCTTATTTCAACATGGACGTGGCCGTCGCCGGCAAGAAGTTCGGAGCTTCCGGGGTCCCTAGCTTGAAAGAGTTTATCCGCGAGATCGCGAAGTCGGTGCCTTCGCCGCAAGGCGGCACCGTGTACGACAGATGGAAGAAAACCAGCCAGCCGAATAACAACGAGGAAAGCTCCCGCCCGCAGGAAACCAGCACCTACCGCCCCCCTCCGGCGGCCATGCAGAGCGATGTGCCCGTCGGCGATCTCGGCGGCGGTTCCGACTACTCCGTGTTCCTCCAGCATCTGGGAGTGCCTTCCACCGATATCAGTTCGACCGGCGATTACGGCGTGTATCACTCCGTGTTCGATAACTTCGCCTGGTTCAAGAAGTTCGGCGATCCCGACTTCCGCTACGAACAGCAGATGGCCCGCATTTACGGTCTGGAAGTCCTGCGCATGTCCAGCGCCGACGTGCTTCCCTACGATTACGAAAACTACGGAAAGGAAGTTCTGGTTTACCTCGACGCTGCCAGAACCAGGAGCAAAGAGCGCTTCGGAGACAAGGGGCCCGACTTCGCGCCAGCGCTCGAAAGCGCCCGCCAGTTGCGGGATGCAGGCGCAACAATGCTTCAAAAACAGCGAAAAATGCCTGGAACACCGGAGCGTATGAATGCTAAACTGCGGGATGCAGAGCGGGCACTCCTGATTCCAGAGGGATTACCCAACCGTCCGTGGTATCGCCATGCCATTTACGCCCCCGGCCAGTACACCGGGTACGCAGCCGTAGTGATTCCCGGCGTGAACGAAGCAATTGATCGTGGTGATATCCGCCGGACCGAACAACAAATCGCAGCGCTGGCGGCTGCCCTGAACCGGACCGCTCTGATTCTGGAGCAATACCGCTAATCGCGGCGCAGAGCCCGAAGTCCAACCGCGATTCGTATCAGTGCATGGCTGTAGCGATGCGACACGGTTCTATCAGGGCATAGCTGTAGCGATGCGGACGATGCGGTTCGTATCAGGGCATCGCTTTAGCGATGCCGGACGATCTTCGCAATCAGATGCCCCTTTAGGGGCTGCGGAGTTCCGCCTCAACCGTGCGGCAAGGTAAACGCCGAGGCGACACGAGTATGGCACTGGCAAGAATCATTACGCGCTCTCAGGCATGCTCGCGAGAGCTGGCGCTCGATCTGCTTGCCCGCGGTTATGCCGTCGAGATCGTTTCTCCCGACTCCATCCCCGACAATATTGCCGATCTGGAATTGCGGGTCGATACCGTTCTCGGGAATCAGCTCGTCGCAAGCGTGGAAGCACACGATGGCGAGCGTTCGGCGTCGCTTGATTTTTTGCATCATTTGAAGGCGCCGATGGTGGACTTCATGCGCAGGCCGCCGGAGCCTCCTGCATCGGCCCACTCCCCGAAAAAGCCCGTAAGCTTCCCGCCCGGGCCGAACCTCGAAGCTGAAGAGTTGCCTGTGGAAGCTCCGCAACCGGCGCCCAAGGCTGTTTCTCCCGCCGCCGAAGTTTTGCTCGCTCCCGAACTCGATCGCAAAGAAGACGCGCCTCTGATCGTGCCGTCGCAGCCATTGCCGCCGGTACCCGCAGAACCGCCCAGCTCTTTTGCGGCAGAGCCCTCAACCATCGCGCAGCCAATGACGCCCCAGCCCACGCTGTTCGAGCCAATGACGGTCGAGCCCACGCTGGTCGAGCCCAAGCCGGTCGAGCCAATGACGGTCCAGCCAAGCGGGAAACTGCAACTGCCCAATCGTCCCGCGGGATGGTTCTGGGGCGCGGCTTTAGCTTTTGCCATTGTGTTGCTGCTGGCCCTGGTTTTCGGCTTCGGCATGCGCCGGGCCGGTAAAGCTTCGACGCAAAGTTCCGGAGCAGCGCCGGATGAGAAAGTCGCGGCGGTGTCAACCGATGTGGCCGTGTCGAGCGGCGCGACTTCCAAAAGAGACCCCCAAAAAGATCAGGGGCAAGTCTCGGCCCAGTCCGTGTCGCCGCCAGCCGCGCCAGCCATTAGATCGGAAGCGAATTCCAACCAAGCGCCAGAGCAATCGCCAGTCGCGAAGCCCAAAGCATCGACCGCCAAACCCTCCACTCCCCAAGCATCGACAGCCCAGGCATCGACTCCCCAGCCCACGACAGCCCAAGCATCGACCGCCCAGGCTGAAACCACGACGTCACATCGCCTCGGTGCCGACTTGATTGCGCGCGACACCGTCACGTATTTCGACCAGCGTGCTTCCAGCAAAACTGCGTTGAGCGCCAAGCCGGCGAAGGGTTCCGCCCGGCAGCACCAGCAGTCGCGCAAGCATGAAGGCGGCGTGATCGCAGCGAATACAGTTACCTATTTCGACAAGAAGCCAGCCCCGAAAACGGCAAATCGGAACTCCCAAGTCAAGCCCCAATCGGATCCGAATTAGCGATTCCAGAGTGGAAGCCCCGGATTGTCCTGCCCCCTTAACACCGAACCGAAATGACTGGGGGTGCGCCACTTCTCGCGCTTTTCGAGAAGTGGCCCGCCGAACAGCCGACACCATTCGACTCCGCTTCGCGCCGAATAAATCCGGACAGACGGAACGTTTCTGAAGTTCTGTCTCGCGGTTCCCCTAGGCGAGTGGGCCACTTTAACGGTGAGTAAAACGCGGGTTTGTTCTTAACACCGAACCGAAATCACTGGGGGTGCGCCACTTCTCGCGCTTTTCGAGAAGTGGCCCGCCGAACAGCCGGCCGCTGAATTCGACCATAGAAGGGGACACCCGACCAGGCATGCCCGCCCACTAAATAATGGTCTTGTAATAATTACAGTGTAATATTTACTCTGTTGTGCCTATTTAACCACACTCGCCCCTGAGCGTTATCAGTGACTTACGACCACCCCGAGCGCGATAATTGTGACTGCGGATCACGTCCGGCCCCACTATACATATGTTTATGTACGTACATTATTACCTGCACAAGTGTTCCACGTGGAACATATCTCCATTTTGCAAAGCACGAGGGTGCCCCCCCGAGTCACTTAATCGTAACCAGCTTCTTCACCAACTCCGAGTAGTCCTTCTTCTCCAGCCCATGCACCTGCTTGTTGTACTCGTCCACTTTGCTGGAGTAGTTCATGGAGCAGAACTTAGGCCCGCACATGGAGCAGAAGGCGGCGGTTTTGTATCCCTCCTCGGGCAGAGTTTCGTCGTGCATCGAGCGCGCCGTCTCAGGATCGAGTGAAAGTTCAAACTGCTTCTCCCAATCGAATTTGTAGCGGGCATAGCTTAGGGCATCGTCGCGGTCGCGCACTCCGGGACGCTCGCGGGCCAAGTCGGCGGCGTGGGCCGCGATCTTGTAAGCGATGATTCCGTCTTTCACATCTTTTTCGTTGGGCAGCCCGAGATGTTCTTTCGGCGTGACGTAGCACAGCATCGACGCGCCGTACCATCCAATCATCGCCGCTCCAATGGCGGAGGTGATGTGGTCGTAGCCCGGAGCGATGTCGGTGACGAGCGGCCCCAGCGTGTAGAACGGAGCCTCGTCGCACCACTCGTTTTCTTTTTCGACCTGCTCCTTGATCTTGTGCATCGGAACGTGGCCGGGGCCTTCGATCATCACCTGCACGTCGTGCTTCCAGGCGATGCGGGTCAGTTCGCCCAGGGTTTTTAGTTCGGCGAATTGCGCTTCGTCGCTAGCGTCCGCCAGGCAGCCGGGACGCAGGCCGTCTCCCAGCGAGAAGCTTACGTCGTACTTCGCGAAAATCTTGCAGATGTCCTCAAAGCATTCGTAGAGGAAGTTCTGCTTGTGGTGGTGAGTCATCCATTGGGCAAGAATCGCGCCGCCGCGGCTCACGATACCGGTGATGCGCTTGGAAACCATGGGCACGTATCCAATGAGCACGCCGGCGTGGATGGTCATGTAATCGACTCCTTGCTGGGCTTGCTCTTCGATGACTTCGAGCATGACTTCTTTGTTGAGATCTTCGACGCGCTTGACGCGCGAGATGGCTTCGTAAATTGGAACGGTGCCGATGGGGACGGGCGAGTGGCGGATGATGGCTTCGCGGATGGTGTGAATGTCGCCGCCGGTGGAGAGATCCATGACGGTGTCGGCTCCGTAGTGGACGGCGGTGTGGAGCTTTTTAAGCTCTTCGTCGACATGCGAAGTGACGGACGAGTTGCCGATGTTGGCGTTGATTTTGCAGAGCGAGGCGATGCCGATGGCCATGGGCTCGAGTTCGGGATGGTTGATATTCGCGGGTATGATCATGCGTCCGCGAGCGACTTCATCGCGAACCAACTCGGGCGTGATCTTTTCGCGGTGAGCGATGTATTGCATTTCTCCGGTGATCACGCCCTGGCGCGCGTAGTGCATCTGGGAGAAGTTGCCGTCGTTGTTCTTGGCGTTTTCGGCTTTGCGCTGGGCGAGCCACTCGGCGCGGGGTTTGAGGATTTCGTTTAAAGCGTTGCCGTTCGCGTCGTTGGTGGACCTGGAATTGCCATTGCCTGCGGACATTCTTATGCTCCGTCGTTTGAAGAGTCTAGTTGTGAAATTATACCCCCGCATTGTGGCTTGGACTTTGACGACAGCAGTGCGAGGGGCTAACGGCGAATGCCTAGTTGAAGGAGAACGGCTCTTTCAACGGCTGCCAGATCGGCGGCAGAAAGGCTTCCCATCTTGTTGCGAAGTCTTTGTTTGGAAGCGGTCGCGATCTGGTCGGCTTTCGCCTTGCTCTGTTCGCCGTTGATGGTGACCATCGCTTCGCCGGGATAGAGCCTCTCCGTCCTGCTTGTGAGAGGGACGACGACCACTCGGTTTAGTGCAGTATTTGCGGCGTTATTGCTGAGGACGAGAGCGGGACGAGTCTTCTGGATTTCCCCTCCCACCGAAGGATCAAACGACACCCACCACACCTCACCCCTGCGCGGATGCATCGCCGATCAACCCCTCCGACCATTCCTCTGCTTCGCGCTCGCCGTCCGCGTCTTTCGCCATCGCTGCGTATCCCTCGATTAGTCCACCGGGACCACTCATCGCAAGATCTTCCACCTTGCTCAGGATCACCTCTCGCAAGTCTTCGGGAAGGATGAACCAAGTCGCGTTACCGCGCGACTGCGGATTTCCAATACCCGATCCTTCTCCGCCGTTCCAACGAATCCCGATAGCCTCAGTGCCCTCCCAATCGATACTGGCGACGGACCAGCCTCCTGGACCTCCCGGTATTGAATTGTAGAGAATCTCGACGGAGCGGACCGACGCTTTCGGAGCCCACACTGTGGCTGGTTCCACATACGCCATATACGTTACCTCGCAATGATATTAATACATATCATATGACGTAGTGTCAATACGTAAAGTAATATCTATTGCTACGTACTAACATACTAATTCCTAAGCGTCTTGCCCGTCTTTAGCGTGAACTGAATTCGCTCCTGCGTTTTCTTTTCACCGCACAGGGACTTGAAGGCTTCGCGTTCGAGATCGAGGACGTACTGTTCGCTGATGGGGGTGCCAGGGGTGATGTTGCCGCCGCAGAGGACTTCGGCGATTTTTGTGCCTAGTTTCTTTTCGTGATCGCTGATGAAATCGCCTTGCCGCATGATGTGGACTCCCAGTTTGAGAGTGGCGAGGATGTTCTCGCCGGG